>NZ_AOJF01000028.1:0-76812 GCF_000337395.1 Halorubrum distributum JCM 13561 | reverse complement strand
GTCCCGCCGCCGAGTTCGATCGCGTCGTCGTCGTCCTCGATGCGGACCGGGATGTCGCGCAGGCCGAACACGCGCTCGCAGGAGGCCTTCGCGTTCTCGTACTGGTCGATGATGTTCGACACCTCCGCGAGCGGGGCGACGAACTGCTGGGTGAGGAGGACGAAGGTGACGAACGTCCCGACCGTCAGCTCCGTCGTGAACGGGCCCGGCGGGCCGTTCGCGAGCCAGAAGCCGCCGACCGCGAAGGTGGCGGCGAAGGCGAGCCCGGCGAGCAGCTCCATCCCGGGCCGGTAGACGTAGTTGAGCCGGAGGATCGACATCGTGCGCTTGAAGTACGAGAACGAGGCGTCCTCGACGCGCTCGCTCTCGTGGGCCTCCGTGTTGGAGGTCTTGACCAGCTCGACGCCCGATAGCGCGTTTTCGAGGGCGGTGTTGAGGTCCCCGACGACCGAGCGCTGCGCGACGTAGCGGGGCTCGACCGCGCGCATGAACCAGAGCGTGAAGAGGAACATCAGCGGGATCGCGGCGAGGGTGACGATCGCGAGCTCGTAGTTGTAGTAGACGAGGACGGTCGCGATGCCCGCGAGCATGACGCCGAGGCGCGCGGAGTTCTGGAGGGCGTTGTCGAGGAACACCTCCAGGTTCGAGGCGTCGTTGTTGAGGACGGACATGACCTCGCCGGTCTGTTTGTCGTCGAAGAAGGTCATGTCGAGCCGCTGCATCTGGTCGAAGGAGTCGGTGCGGACCGCGTGCATCACGCGGTGGGCGAAGTTGTTCGCGGCGATGCCGTAGACGTACGTGAACACGCCGGTCACGATGAACGACCCGAAAATGAGCAGCACGGAGAGGCGGAACTGCGCGCCCGCCTCCGTGGGGAGCCACGCGTCGGGGACGACCGGGAGCGTGTACGGTCCCGTGCCGGTGAAGACGGCGTCGATAGCGACGCCGAGGACGACCGGCGGGATCAGCCCCGCGACGCGGGCGACGACGTTGGCGGCCATCCCGACGACGAGCCAGTGGGCCTCCGACGCCCCGTACTCGCGGAACAGCCGCCCCAGGGGTCGGTCGACCCGGTCGCGGTACACTTCGAAGGCGTTGCGCTCGTCGGCAGCCATGGGCGTACGAGCGCCGGAAGCCCCATGTATCCGGCGGCTTCGGCGGCCCGTTCCGGGTTCCGCCAGTCTTGGTTCTGGAAACACTTCTTATTTATAAATAACCGACCGGGTGCGGTGGCGCGTGCCTCCGAGTGGCCGCCGAAGGCGGCCGCGAGGAGCACGCGCGAGGGACGCCGCGAGCGCTTTTAAGCGCGAGCGGCGAGGCTGGGGAGGTGGGAGGTGCTGTGCGGAGCGGTGTGGGGCGGGACTCAAAGGGGCAGTCGCGAGGCGACCGTAGGCGACGTAAGCACCGGAACGAGGGAGCGAACGGAGTGAGCGACCGAGTGAGGAGCGCAGCGAGCGTACGGTCGCCTCGCGACTGGGGCTTTGGCGGTGTTCGTCGCGGGATCGCCGACCGTAATTTATAATCGAGCTGGGGCTTTGGCGGTGTTCGACGGCGATCCGCAATGGGCCATTTATAAATGAGCGTCCGGAGGTCTGACAGCGACCACCGCAGCAAGATTGAATGCGTATCGTCGCCGGTCCGTTTAATAAGCGCCGCTCGAACCCATCTACGTGGACGAACTCGTCGTGAGTACGGAGGTGTACGCCGACCCGGAGGAGGTGTACGCGTTCCTGCTCGATTTCCCGCAGTACGCGAACTACTCCGAGTACCTCCGAGAGGTCCGAACCGTCACCGGCGACGGCGGCCCCGGGACCAAGTACGCGCTCACGTTCGCGTGGTGGAAGATCTCCTACACCGCTCGATCGGAGGTGACCGGCGTCGAGCCGCCCGAGCGGATCGACTGGGAGATCACGAAGGACATCGACGCCGGCGGCTGTTGGCGCGTGACGCCGCCCGAACGCGTCGAGAGCGACGGGGATTCCGCCGAGACGGACGCCACCCCGAGCGACGACGCCCCTTGCGAGGTCGCGCTCGAAGTCGAGTTCGACCCCGGGTCGGCCAGTTCGGACGCGCTCAATCTCCCGCGGCTGGTCTCGTTCGACTGGGTGTTGAAGAAGGCGATCCCGCTGATCAGAGACGAGGCCGAGCGCGTGGTCGAGCGCGCGGTCCAGGACTTAGAGGGGTCGACGCGGGACGTCGACCTCGACGTGTACGTGGACTCCGACCGGATCTGACGCCCCGCGGGGCGGTTCGCCGCTCCCGTGCCCGAGTCGAAGGCCTTAATATATCCAGCGGGGAACGAACGGATGCGTTCGAGGGCTCGTAGATCAGTGGTAGATCATCCCCCTGGCACGGGGAAGGCCCGGGGTTCAAATCCCCGCGAGTCCATTCCTTCGCTCACTTCGTTCGCTCAGTCATTCCCTCGCGTGGTCCCGTTCGCTGACGCTCACGGGACCCCCGCGAGTCCATAATTTTGCGTCGCGAGCAACGTCGCGAGCGGCGCAAATCTATACCGAGCGGGGATTTGAACCCTACCAGTCGCGCGCAGCGAGCGAAGCGAGCGAGCACGTCTGGTTTTGGTTCAAAATCCCCGCGAGTCCATTCCTTCGCTCACATCGTTCGCTCAGTCATTCCCTCGCGTGGTCCCACTCGCTCGCTGCGCTCGCTCGCGGGACCCCCGCGAGTCCATGATTTTGCGCCGCGAGCAACGTCGCGAGCGGCGCACATCTGTACCGAGTGGAGATTTGAACCCTATTCCACTCGCGCGCAGTCCGAAGTCGTCGAGCGGCTCGCCGCGAAGCGAGCGCTCGATCTCGGTGTCGGACGGAGCGTGTCGCAGGCGGACTGAATATCTCCTTTTTATCGTGCGTTCACACGAGCGCAACGAGCCGAGGTCGAATTAGACCACCTTCTCCGCACGTGTGACTTCGTCCTCAGACCGTTATTTCACTCATACGAGTTCGAATACTGTCACACACTCTCGCTTATTATAGACAGTTTCTCATCAGCATCACAAGATCTGCTGGATCAACGTTATTGGGTGATTCGCGCGCAACGGTTGAGACGGGTCGACACGTCCCACAACACGTTCGGCCCTGGTTCGAGCATTACCCTCGAAGTCAAGATCGAGGTGCGCACGACAGTTGCACTGTTAGTGCGTACTCTCGTCACGCAGCTGTAAAAGCAGCTGCTCGATGGTATAGGTTCGTGTGGGCAGATGACGACCACACGCCCCACAACACGCGTTTTGCGTTACTCGCTTCCCGTATTTCAGACGTATATCGGCGGCTTAGAGCCAGCTGACCTTCTCTCGCGCTCGGCGCTGCGCCGCCGGGCTTAGGTCCCGTTGTAGTGTTCGAGGAACGTCTCTAGGTCCTCCCAGCCGCCCCAGTCGAGAACGAGCAGCGGGTCGACCTCCGCATCCGCGAGCGTACTCGCCCACGTTCGGCAGAGGTCGTGCGTACTGCGGAATTCCCAGCCGATGTCGTCCTCCTCCTCGGCGAGCTGCTCGTGGGCATCTTGGAGCCAGCGTCGGAGCGACCACGTTCCCGACGACTTGACCCCCAACCGGGTCGAGCGCGTCGGCGAGGTGGTCGTCGACCGGACTGAGAAGGGCCGCATGTGAGCGCGTCAGCGATGCTCGTCGATCCAGCGGCACCACGCGTGAAAGTCGTCGGCACCGCACTGGTCGGCGATGTTTCGGAGCGTGTCGCCGCTGATCCCGTGGCCGATCGGGACCGTACCGTTCCGTGTCTCACCCGTCTTCGGGTGGATGTATCGCAGTTTGAGATGGCTCCCGGTTCGGCCGACGGGAGTGTAGTTCGTGTTCGTCGGCACGGAGCCGATCTCCCGACCGGTGAATCGCTGCCGGACCACGATTACGCCGTCTCGTCAGCGTCGTCGAACCACGGAGCGTCGGGCACGCCCGCCTCGTCCGGCACCTCGTCGGGATCGAGGCTCAGCTCCTCCAGGTCATCGTCGGTGACCGGCTCGCCGGCCTCGCCGGTGTGTAGGGCTACCGCCTCGTCGAGCATCTCCAGCGACTCCTCACGAGTATCGCCGCACGAGGCGACGCCGAGGTCCTCGTCGATCGCGGACCAACCGCCCTCATCTTCTTCGATCAGGCGGATCTCTCGGCCAGTGCTTATGGCTGGTAGTAGTCGTCACCGTGGAATAAGCGTTCTGTCGCTCCGAGACGCCGCCGAAGTGAGGCTGAACCGCGAGACACTTCACCGGGAGCTCAGGTTTCGGTTCCCGGCACCTGTTCCGCGACCGCTTTCCCGCACGAACGCTAAAGTGAAATAGCGACACACGACCAGCCGACCGTGCTGACCGACGCCGAGGAACGACTCGTCGAGGACGTCTTGGAGGTGGGCGAGGTCATCGAACGAGACACGTTCGAG
The DNA here is from genome assembly GCF_000337395.1 of Halorubrum distributum JCM 13561. Taxonomy (NCBI): domain Archaea; kingdom Methanobacteriati; phylum Methanobacteriota; class Halobacteria; order Halobacteriales; family Haloferacaceae; genus Halorubrum; species Halorubrum distributum. Next base: position 72,409 of record NZ_AOJF01000028.1, on the reverse strand, counting down.
TTCATGATCGAGGAGGGCCTCCCCGCGGAAGAACTCCGAATTCTCGGCAGCGACGGCAGCGCCGAAACGGCCATCGAGAGCCTCGAATCGAGGGGACTCGTCACCACCGAGCGGGTTGAGGAGACGGTGCGCGACAGCAGCTCACCGGAGGAATCGATTCTCATCCCCGGAACGGATTTCGAACGCGTCGAGCGCCGGTACGTCTACTTTACCGACGAACTCGAAGCGCGGTACCGGGAGTAGCTCGCCGCCCGATCCCTACTCCGGCCACGGCTCCCGTTCCCGCCGGTCCGTCTCGCGCGAAAGCTCCGGCGGCACCTCCTCCAGCAGCACCGGCGCCAGCGACGCGCCGACGTGCCACGCGACGACCTCCTCGTCTAACTCCTCCAGCCGCACGTCCTCCTGCCCGTAGTACTCGCCGTCGACCGTACAGGAGCCGCCGCCGTCGGCGAAGCAGACGTCGCCGCGCTCGTCGTAGGTGATCTGGACGTGCGCCTCGCGCGCGCTGTCGACGAACTCCCACGCGAACCGGTCGCTCCCGGCGAGGTCGTCGCGCCCTGCGAAGTAGTCGAGCGCGGCAGCGACCTCGTCCTCGACGGGGCCCGTGACCGCGCCGTCGTCGGCGCGCAGGTGGACCTTCACCGGCTGGTGCGTCGCGAGCGTGCTCGTCGCGCTCATCAGGCCGGCGGGCTCCTCGCCGTGTTCGAGCCCCTGGACGTGGCCGAGCTCGTGGATGATCGTCGCGTTCATCTCCGCGTCGGAGAGCCGGGGGTCGACGGTCGCGGTCATCGGCGTCCGCGGCTCGTCGACGAGGAGGTCCGCGCAGCCGAAGTACCGCGTCTCGTTGGTCTCCTCCACGCCGCACCGCTCCACGCGGTCGAACCGGAGGACGACGTCGGCGCCGTCCGCGCCGTCCGCGTCGTCGACGCGCTCGTACTCGACCGGGTAGCCGAGGTAGCGCTCGTCGGTGCGCTCCCAGTAGCCCGTCGCGGCCGCGACCACGGCCGAGACGTTCCGGTCGACCGCCTCGTCGTCGACGTAGAGGTCGAGCGTCGTCTTCCCGTACGGGCTCGGGTGTACCACCGAGACGGTCCGCTCGCGCGTCCGGTTCGCGGTCGTCACGACGACCGGGTAGTCGCCGCCGTCGAGCCGCACGTCCGCGAACGTGACGGACGCTTCCGCCTCCGCGCCGCCGTCGAGCGCGACCGTCCGGTTCGCGCTCGCGCCGGTCCCGTACCGGATCCGGACCGTCTGGTTCCCCGCCAGGTCGCCGACGTTGGTCACGGTCGCCGTGACGGAGAGGTCCCCGCCGTACGCCACGCTCTCGGGGGCCTCGATCTCGGAGACCGCGAACGCCGCCGGCCGCGCCTCCTCGACGACGACGGTGCGAGTCGCGCTCGCCTCCCCGACGCTCACCCTGATCTCGTGTTCGCCCGGGTCGAGCGCCGCGGCGTCGACGGCGGCCGTCACCGTCATCGTCCCGTTCGCGGGGACCGACCGGTTCTCCGAGAGCAGCGTCGCGTCGCCGACGCGGACCGTCACCCGAACCGGGTCGAGCGTCGCGTTCGCGCTCCACGACCCTTCGCCCGCGGCGTCGTCGGCGTCGTCCGCGAGGCCCTCCCACCGCGCGGTCGCCTCGACCGTCGCCCGCTCGTCGTGGCCGAGCGACTCCGGCGCGTCGACGGACTCGATCGACGGGGACGGCGCCCCGAGAGGACCGGCCATCTCTCCACCGAGCCCGCCACAGCCGGCGAGCGCGACGAGCAGGACGACGGCGGCGACGGCGCTTGCGTTGCGCATCGGTTACCGGGGGCTCGGAGACGGAGACATATAACCTTCGTTTCAACCAGCGATTAGGTGTGGCGTCGCGGAGCCCGACCCACCCTCGCCTCGTCGCTTTCAGCCCGGATCGACTCGGCGCCGACCGCGGAGACCGGTGGCCGCCGCCGAACGACACTGGCTTGTCGACCGGTCGCCAACGGATCGTGTGACGCTCCGACGCGACGTTCTCGCGACGGTCGACGCCGACCGCGGCTCGTTTCGGACACGCCTCTCGACGCTCGTCGAGGAACACGGCCTCGACGGGGAGCTGGTTCCGCCCCGGTCGGCGGACCCGGACGACCGCGCGGAGCGCGAGGCGATGCTGGTTGACCGCGTCCGGGCGCTCGATGACCTCCCGCTCGGTCTCACCCTCACCGGCCCGGCGTTCCGCGACACGCCGATCGTCTACGTCAACCGCTGGTTCCGCGACTGGACCGGGTACGCGATGGAGGACCTCCGCGGGCGGAATCCCCGTCTGTTCCAGGCGCCGGACCCGGACGCCGAGGTCCGCGCCGACTTCCGCGACGCCCGCGCCGACTTCCGGGAGGCCCTGTCGACGTGGTCGCGAGTCACGGTCGAGATCCGCAACCGCCGCTCGGACGGAACCCCGTTCACCGCCCTCGTTTCGCTGCGACCGCTGTTCGGTGACGCGGGGACGGTCACGCACTGGATCGCCGCGCAGGAGCCGAAGTCGACCGAGACGCGAGAAGCCGGCGGGAACGCCCCGGAGTGACGCGTCCCCCGAACCAAGCGGCGGACGCCGAACCGGCACTCACCGCAGCGTCGACGTCGGGACGACCGACGGGAGCACGCCGCCGCCGGTCGCGTCCTCCACGACCGCCTCGGCGACGTGTTCGCCGCTGAGCAGGCACATCGGCATCCCGATTCCCGGGTTGGTGTACGCGCCGACGTAGTAGAGACCGTCGACGCCGGGCGCGCGGTGCGCCGGGCGGAGCGGCCCGGTCTGTTCGAGCGTGTGCGACAGCGCCAGCGCGGTTCCGCGCGGCGCGTTGAACCGCTTTCGGAAGTCTGAGACGCAGGCGGTCTCCTCGAAGACGATCCGGTCGCGGAAGTCGACGCCCGCGTGCTCCGCGAGGTCGTCGAACACCAGGTCGCGAAACCGCTCGCGGGTCTCCGGGTCGTCCTCCAGCCCCGCCGCGAGCGGGACGAGCAGGAAGACCGCCTCGTGGCCGTCGGGCGCCGCCTCGGGGTCCGTCTTCGAGGGGACGTGGACGTAGTACGCGGGGTCGTCGGGCCACGCCGGGTCGTCGAAGATGGCGTCGAAGTGGGGACGCCAGTCGGTCGGGAACACGAGCGTGTGGTGGTCCAGGTCCACGTCGCCCTCGACGCCGAGGTACGCGAGGTACGCCGAGGGCGCGTACGTCCGCGACTCCCAGTACGACTCGCGGTCGACGGTCCCGGCGGGCAGGAGGTCGCGCTCGACGTGCGGCGGGGGCGCGTTCGCGACCACGCGATCGAAGCGGTCGCTCCGCGCCGTGGCGGCCGCGCCGCCGTCCCCCCCGCGCCGTTCCGTCTCGACGGTGAACTTCGGGACGGACGCGGCGACCGACGGCTCGACCGCGGTCACCGGCTCGCTCGTTCGGATCGAGACGCCGAGCTCGCGGGCGAGGTCGGCCATCGCGTCGACGACGCTCGCGATCCCCCCGACAGGGTGGTAGACGCCGAGGTTCATGTCGACGTGGCTCATCAGCGTGTAGATCGCGGGCGTGTTGTACGGCGACCCGCCGAGGAAGACGAGCTTGTACTCCGCGATCTGACGCAGCTTCTCGCTGTCGAAGTAGTCGCCGACGTAGTCGTCCATCTCGCGGAGCTTCGGGAGCGCCCGGCCCGAGCGGAGCACGTCGGCGTCGACCATGTCGCGCAGCCGCGACCGGCTCGGGTAGACGAACCGGTCCATCCCCAGCTCGTACGCCTCCGCGGCGTCCGCGAGGTACTCGTCGAGCACCTCGCCCGCACCCGACTCGTACGACTCGAACAGCGCCTTCTGTCCCGCGCGGTCGGCCGGCATCGACGCGCGGTCGCCGTCCTTCCAGACCACCTCGTACAGCGGGTCCAACTCGATCAGGTCGTAGTAGTCGTCGGTCGACCGTCCGAAGTGCTCGAAGAACCGGTCGAACACCTCCGGCATGAGGTACCACGAGGGCCCGGTGTCGATCCGGAACCCGTCGCGCTCGATCCGCCCGGCGTACCCGCCGGGGTGGTCGTTGCGCTCGAACAGCGTCACGTCCGCCCCCGCGTCGGCGAGGTAGCTGGCCGCGGAGAGCCCGCCGAAGCCGGCGCCGACGACCGCGATCGACTCCCCGGCCAGCGGTTCCGCGGCGTCCGACAGGCCCGCGTCCGGTTGGGGTGACATCACTTCCGCCTACGCGTCCGGGAACGTTTACCCTGCGGTCATACCATGTTAGGGGCGTCGCCGTCGCTCGGTTCTCCCGCACCCGTCAGGCGTCGTCTCGCACCCGTCAGGCGTCACCCCCGACGTCGTCCCCTTGGAGCCGTCGGGCGCCGAGGGCGAACAGCCCGAGCCCGATCAGGTAGAGCCGCCACCCGCCGTTGGCGACGGGGAACCGTCGTTCGACCGGCTCGTCGACGTCGAGGTCGGGGTCGCGCGGCTGGACCGGGTTGCTGACGTGGACCGACTCGCTGGTGCCGCCCGCGCCCGCGTCGACCGTCCGCGTCCCCGTCTCCGGGTCGACGCGTACGTCGACGAACGTCTGAACGAACCCGTCGGCCGTCGAGTAGAACGCCTCGCCGCCCAGGTGGAAGAACCGGTCTCGAACGGGCCAAAACGCGTTCACGCCGTCGAGGTGCGTCCAGTCGAGCGCGACGTGCGCGAAGACGTGGACGAAGACGGCGACCCACGCGACCGCGATCCACCGGCCGGAGAGCCGGTCGCGGAGCAGCGACCGCTCCCGGACGCGCGTGTCGTAGTACAGCCCCAGCGCCGCGACCGCGGGCAGCACGAAGTTGTGGCCGACCGTGCGATGCGCGCCGGGCATGATCGCGCCGAGGAAACTGTCCGCCTCCGGGAGCACGAGGACGACGAGCAGGACCGCGAGCGCGCGCCGGTCGTAGTACGCCCCGAGCAGCCCGGCCGCCAGCAGCAGGGCGAACCCGGCGTGGACGACCGTCGAGGGCATTCAGCGGAACCCCCCGCCGTCGGTCGCCGCGTCTCCCCCGCGACCCCGGAACCGGACCGCGAGCGTCGCGGCCGCGGCGGCGACGACGACCAGCTGCCAGCCGTTCTCCACGAAGTCGAACCGCCGGTCTGCGCCCGGGTCGATCCCGGGACGCCCGTCGGGGTTGATCCACGAGGCGACCGGCTCCGCGGTCGCGGCGTCGACGCTCTCGAGCGGCAACAGGCCGGGGCCGTCGGCGCCGAGCGCGACGAAGGTCTGGACGACCCCCTCCTGCGTCGAGTAGGCGAGTCGGCCCCGGACGGCGTAGCGCGCCTCCTCGAACGGGTACAGCAGGACCGCGCCCTCTCCGGCGAACAGCGCCGAACCGATCCCCGCGACGACGAGCGACGCGAGCGCGACCCACGCGACCCGAACGGCGCGCCGGCCGCCGCGCGCTCGGAGCGCCGACTCCGCGCGGTGCGTCGTGTCCCAGTACAGCAGCCCGCCGGCGAAAAGCGGCGCCCAGACGGCGTGGAAGAGCGCGTTCGTCGCCCCCGGCACGACGAGGCTCGCGGCCGCGTCGAGGCCCGGGAGGAGCGCGGCCGCGACGACGACCGCGACCGACCGTCGGTCGAACGCGTCCCCGAGCAGCGCGGCCGCGAGCAGCGCGCCCACGGCCGCGCTCACGAGCGGCGGTGCCATACCATCGCTGACGCTCGGAGGCGAATAAGCGCACCGGGCGGGCCGGTGTCGATCGGGTGCTCCCGGACGGATCGAGGGCGGCCGAGGAGTCAGTCTCCGCTCGGCTCGCCGTCGACCGTCACGCGCTCGCTCTCGCCCGCGGGGCCGTCACGCGTCGGTCCGTCGAGCAGGGCGACCGCCATCCGGCGGGCGGCGTACGCGGCCGCATTCGCGAGGTGACAGGCGACGAGAACTGCGGCGACGCCGAGCGGGACCGCCGCCAGCGCCTCCGGCAGCGTCTCGATCGCCCACGTCGCGGGCTCGCCGTTGACCTCGCCGAATCGGACCGTGACGGGATACCGGGCCGGCGCGGTCAGCAGGGGAACCCCCCTCGCGAGCAGGATCAGCGGGATGAGGCCGAACAGGGCGATCCAGAACTTCGACAGGAGGAATCCGAGCCCCCGCCACGTCGAGGCGGCGTCCACGTACTTCCGCGCGCCGGCGACCGCGCCGTCGGCCTCGGCGAGGTCGTCCGGCGTCGCGAGGTCGGTCCCGAGCAGCGCGTCGGCGAGCCAGCGCTCGAAGGCCGCGAGCAGCCGAGCGGCGACGAGCGTCGCGAGCAGGACCACGAGCCCGACCAGCACCGGCGAGAGCATGATGCCGAAAACGACCCCGAAGCTGAACACGCCGGAGTGGACGAAGGCGATCGGCATCGCGACCAGCAGGTACAGCAGGTGGCGATACGTGCGGCCGTCGGCGACGACGCCGACGACCGGGAGGGAGGCGAGCGGTCGGAGGGAGACCATACCGTAACAGGTTCTTCGTCCGACAAAAATCGGTCGCTCTCCCGGCGACTCAGCGTAATTCAAGGTGGAGCCTCCGACCTCAGAGAGTGAGCGTAGCGAGCGAGTAGGTCGGAGAGGAAACCGACACAGTACTACACCAACTATGCTCGGTGACTGGCCGACTCCCCACCGAGCCGTTACTAATATAAAACTATAGACCTACATCTGAAGTACGGATGGAGGTACGTCGCACCGTTCCCGTCAAACTCGACGTGGCCGACAGCGACGCTGACCTCCTCCACGAAACCATCTCCGAGTTCCTGTGGGCTGCCAACTACGTCGTCGACCACGCGTGGGAAGGCGAATACAAGACCACGAGCAAAGCTGAACTCCAACGCGAAACCTACGACGACGTGCGGGCCGAGACGCGACTCCAAGCGAACCTCGTCCAAAACGCTCGCAACAAGGCCGCCGACGCCGTCCAGAGCGTCGTCGCTCGGTGGAAGCAAGGTGACTACGCGGGGAAGCCGAACTTCTCCGCACCGACGCTCGTCTACGACAAGCGATGTGCGACGTTCAACGACGACCACGCGACGCTCTCGACCGTCGAAGGGCGCATCACCGCGGAGTACGTCCTCCCCGATGAGAGCCGCGAGACGCCCCACTCGGAGTATCTGTTCAACGACGACTACGAAGTGACAGGCGGGGAACTCCACTACCGCGACGGCGAGTTCTACCTTCACGTCCGCACAAAGGCGGACGTGGAGTTCGAGACTGCCGACGACGGCAACGACGGGCACAGCACAGTCCTCGGCGTTGACCTCGGCATCGAAAACGTCGCCGTCACCTCCACAGGGACATTCTGGAACGGGTCGGAGTTGAATCACTGGCACCGCGAGTTCGAGAAGCGGCGCGGATCACTCCATCAGTGTGGCACGCGGGCCGCCCACGAAACCATCCAATCGGTCGGACGTACTGAGACAGGCCGCTACGACCACTTCTTACACACCGTCTCGAAAGAACTCGTCGCGGAAGCCGTCGAGTATGGCTGCGACGTGATCGCGTTCGAAAACCTGACAGGGATTCGTGAGCGGATGCCTCGTGCCAAGAAGTTCCACGAATGGGCGTTCCGCCGTCTGTTCGAGTACCTCAAGTACAAAGCTGAGACCGTCGGTATCTCGGTCGAAGAAGTGAGTCCTGCCTACACCTCTCAACGGTGTTCAAAGTGTGGATTCACCCATGAGGACAACCGCCCGACATCGGACGGACAGGACGTATTCGAGTGCCTGAAGTGCGGGTACTCACCTCACGCGGACTACAACGCGGCGAAGAACATCGGTCTGAAGCATCTCCGCGCGGCGCAAACGTCGTCGGGCGGAGGCGCACCCGTAAACGTGCGCTTGAATCGCGGGACGTTGAACGTGAACGGCGAGTATTCGCCTGCCGCCGACGGCGGCCAGAACGGAAGTCCACGCGAAAGCCCCACCCTCAACGAAGCGAACGGCGAAGCCGTGAGCGAGTAGGGTGGGGTAGTTTACCCGAGGAAGAAGTCGATCGCGTTCCCGGACGACTGGCCCTTGTACAGCTCGGAGTAGCCGCACTCCGCACAGGAGACCACCACGAACCGTCGGTTCTGGACGTCGAACATCTTGGTGAGTCCGGTACCGCTGGTGGCGATCTCGTCGGTCTCCGTCTCGGTGCCGCCGCACTTCGGGCAGCCGTCGTCGTCCCCGGTCGCTAGCGAATCGGGGTCAACGCGGTCGTCGCCCGCGTCGTCCCACTCTCCACTCGGTTCGTTGCCGAAGACGGAGTACTCCGTCTCGCTGTCGTCGGAGGGTATCGTCGGCGACTCGTCCTCCTCGCGATTGAGCGTTACGGTCGGAGGGGGTCGGCGCCCCGTCCGTGCCAAACGTATATGATCGCCGACCGCCTCGATCGACCATGACGCGAGTCGCCGTGATCGCCGGCGTCGGTCCAACGATCGGGACCGCCGTCGCGCGGCGCTTTCACGATGACGGGTTCGCTGTCGCGCTGCTGGCGCGCACCGAGGAGCGCGTGCGGACGCTCGCCGATGATCTCGGGGACGGCGCCGTCGCTATCCCGACGGACGTGACCGATGAGGCGGCGGTCCGCTCGGCCGTCGAGCGCGTTCGCGACCAGCTCGGTCCGGTCGAGGTCCTCGTGTTGAACGCGGCGGCCGGCGGCGGCAACCCCGTCGACGACGCGAGCGCAGACCGGCTCCGAGAGCTGTTCGACGTGCGCGTCGCCGGATCGATGGCGTGCGTCCGCGCGGCGCTGCCGGACCTCCGCGAGACCGAGGGGACGGTGTTGTTCAGCGGGACGACGTACGCGGAGCCGCCGGTCACGGCACAGGTCGAGTGGGGCGCGGTCGCGCCAGCCGCGCGGGGGCTCGCGGTCTCGCTGGACGCGGCCCTCGACGACGTGTCGGTGACGTACGTCCGGATCGGCTCCGCCGTCCGGCCTGACGACGGACCGACGGCGATCGCCGCGAGCGAGGTCGCCGCGGAGTACCGCCGCCTCGTCGGCCGCCCCGGGGTCTCCACGCGGGAACTCGACCTCCGAAAGCGCTGAGCGCGCGTTACTCGTCCGCCGGGCCGCCAACGCCGTCGATCTCGTCCACCAGCTCGTCGGCGAAGCCGGTGTAACCGGCGGGCGTCAGCGTCTTCAGTTCCTCGCGAACACCGTCGTCGACGTCGAGCTCGTCGAACAGCTCGCGGAAGTCGTCGAGCGTCACCGACCGCCCGCGAGAGAGTTCCTTCACGCGCTCGTACGCCTCGGTGTCGCCCTCGCGCCGCAGGACCGTCTGGACCGCCTCGCCGATCACCTCGGGCGTCGCGTCCAGCTCCTCGCGCATGACCGTCTCGTTCGGGACGACCTTCCCGAGCCCGTCCGCGGCCTTCGAGTAGCCGATGAGGCAGTGCGCCAGGGCGGCGCCGACGTTGCGCTTGACAGTGGAGTCGGAGAGGTCGCGCTGGAGCCGGGAGGTCGTCACGTAGTCGGCGAGGAAGGTGAGGTCGGAGTTCGCCTTCGAGAGGTTCCCCTCGCTGTTCTCGAAGTCGATCGGGTTCACCTTGTGTGGCATCGTCGACGACCCCGTCTCGCCCTCGACGGCCTCCTGGCCGAGGTAACGGTCGGAGACGTACAGCCACGCGTCCAGGTCCAGATCGAGGAGGACGTTGTTGACGCCCCGGAGCGCGTCGAACAGCGCCGCGAGGTCGTCGCAGGGGTTCACCTGCGTCGCGAGCGCGGTGTGTTCCAACTCCAGGCCGCGCACGAACGACTCGGAGAAGCCCCGCCAGTCGACGTCGGGGTAGGCGGCGCGGTGCGCCGCGAAGGTGCCCGAGGCGCCGGCGAGCTTCCCGGAGAGGTCCTCGTTCGCGACGACGACCCGCCCGAGCGCGCGGCCGAGCCGCGCGGCGTACACCGCCATCTCCTTGCCGAAGGTGGTCGGCGTCGCGGGCTGGCCGTGCGTGCGCGCCAGCATCGGCGTGTCGCGGTGGTCCTGTGCCAGCTCGACCAGCGCGTCGCGCACCTCGCGGACCGCGGGGACGATCACCTCGCTCACCGCGGGCTTGACGAGGAGTCGGTGCGCGAGGTTGTTCACGTCCTCGCTCGTGAGCCCGAAGTGGATCCACGGGTACAGCGACTCGGCGTCGTCGAGCGGCGCGTCGGACGCCTCGCCCGCATCGCTTTCGCCCGCTCCGCTTTCGCCCGCTCCGCTTTCACCCTCCTCGGCGACCTCGGCCAGCCGGACGCGGAGGAAGTACTCGACCGCCTTCACGTCGTGGTTGGTCGCGTCGTACCCCGCGGCGCCCTCGGTCTCCAGCGCCTTGATCAGCCGCGCGTCCTCGGCGTCGAACTCCTCGTATATCCGCCGGAGCGCCGCCTCGGTCGCCTCGTCGAAGCCGATCGGGATCGCGTCGAGCCCGCCCAGCGCGAGCAGGTACTCGACCTCGACGCGGGTCCGCGCGCGCATCAGCGCGGCCTCGCTGGCGTACGGGGACAGCGGCGCCGTCCGGCCGGCGTAGCGGCCGTCGAGCGGCGAGACGGCCGCGAGCGGGTCCGAGCGGGACAGGCCGGCGATGGCGTCCGCCGTCGGTCCGGAGCCGTCCGCGGTCGGTTCGGGGTCGTCGGTCATGTCCGCGACTGCCCCCGGCGCCAGCAAAAGCGTGTCGATGGGGCGTCGCACGGACGTGGATCCGTATCCGCCTCGTGGCGCGCCGATCGCCCGTTACGATCCGTGAACGTGGACATATATGCGGCGCGGACCGCAATCGATATACCCGATCGGTCGGAGGTCCACGTATGAAGATCGCGGGACTCGCGAGCAACCGAGGACGGAACCTCAGACACATCGCCGACGCCGCGCCCGGCGGGGCGGAGCTGTCGGTCGTCCTGACGAACCGCGAGCAGGCGCCGGTGCTGGGGGCCGCGACGGAGCGCCGGATCCCGACCGAGGTCGTCGAGCGCGACGAGGGCGAGTCGCGCGAGTCGCACGAGCGCCGCATCGTCGAGCGCCTCTCGGACTACGACGTCGACCTCGTCTGCCTGGACGGCTACATGCGCGTGCTCACCGACGCGTTCCTCGACGCCGTCCCGACGACGCTGAACGTCCACCCCTCGCTGCTCCCGTCGTTCCCGGGCACCGACGCCCACGAACAGGTGCTGGAGGCGGGCGTCCGGACCACCGGCTGTACGGTCCACGTCGTCACCGAGGAGGTCGACGCCGGTCCGGTCGTCACCCAGGAGCCGATCCCGGTGTACGAGGACGACGACGCCGACTCGCTGAAGGCGCGCGTCCTCCGCGAGGCCGAGTTCACGGCGTACCCGCGGGCGGTCCGCTGGTTCGCCGAGGACCGCGTGACCGTCGAGCGCGACGCCGACGGGAGTCCGGAGCGCGTCGCGGTCGAGGGCGACGTGGGCGGCGACTTCCCGGAGCGGCGGTTCGTCTCCGAGGAGCGCACAGACACGCTGCGGTACGGCGAGAACCCGCACCAGGACGCCGCCTTATACGTCGACGACGGCTGCGAGGAGGCGAGCGTCGTCGACGCCGCCCAACTGAACCCCGGCGCGAAGGGGATGGGGTACAACAACTACAACGACGCCGACGCCGCCCTCGACCTGGTCAAGGAGTTCGACGAGCCCGCGGCCGCGGTGATCAAGCACACGAACCCCGCGGGCTGCGCCGTCGGCTCGGACCTCGCGGACGCGTACGACCGCGCGCTGCGCACGGACGCGAAGTCCGCCTTCGGCGGTATCGTCGCCCTGAACCGCGAGTGCGACGCCGACACCGCCACCGCGGTCGCCGACTCGTTCAAGGAGGTCGTCGTCGCGCCCGGCTACACCGACAGCGCGCTCGACGTGCTCACGGAGAAGAAGAACCTCCGCGTGCTCGACGTGGGCCCGCTCGGCGAGGGCGAGGACCGGTTCTCCGAGCGGTTCACCGAGAAGCCCATCGTCGGCGGCCGCCTCGTCCAGGAGCGCGACCGACAGTCGCCGACCGCCGACGACCTGGAGGTCGTCACCGAGCGCGAGCCCACCGACGAGCAGGTCGAGACGATGCTGTTCGCCTGGAAGACGCTGAAACACGTGAAGTCGAACGGCATCCTCTTCGCGACCGGCACCGAGACGGTCGGCGTCGGGATGGGGCAGGTGTCCCGCGTCGACGCCGTGACGCTGGCGGCGATGAAGGCGGAGAAAGACGCCGAGGGGAAGTCCGCCGAGGGCGCCGTGATGGCCTCGGACGCGTTCTTCCCGTTCCCGGACGCGGTCGAGGAGGCGGCCGACGCCGGCATCGAGGCGGTAATTCAGCCCGGCGGCTCCGTCAACGACGAGGACGTGATCGCCGCGGCCGACGAGCGCGACATGGCGATGGCGTTCACCGGGTCGCGGTGCTTCCGACACGATTAGGCGTCACCCATCCCAGTCGCTCGGGACGTACTGCTCGAACTCGGGGTCGGCCGAGCGGGCGAGCGGCCGGAACGCCCGCTCCCCGTCGACCCGGAACCCCTCGATCCGCGACTGTCCGGGACCGGTGAGGTAGCCGACGTAGGACATGGCGAGCGCGTACGCCGCGTCGTGTCGGGCGGGGTTGACCGGGATGACGGCGTACTCGTTCCGGAGGAGCGGCGGCGGGTGGTCGATTCCGAAGTCGACGTGCCGGCTGAGGGCGCCGTCGCCGCCCACGGCGAGAAAGGTGCCGCGGTCGACGAGGGTGTAGGCGCCCGACCGTTGAGCGGTCGTCAGCGTGTCGCCCATTCCCTGACCGGTTTCGAGGTACCACTCGCCGCCGGGATCGACGCCAGCCTCGTCCCAGATCCGGCGCTCGCGGATGTGGGTTCCCGACCGATCGCCCCGCGACAGGAACGTCGCCTCCGCGTCGGCGATCGATTCGAACGCCGACACGGGACCCGCTCCGGCGACGCCCGCGGGGTCGTCGGGCGGCCCGACGACCAGGAAGTCGTTGACCATCACCCGGCGTCGGTTGATCCCGTGCCCCTCCCTGAGGAACTCGTCCTCCAGCGGGCGGGCGTGGACGAGCACGACGTCGCAGTCGCCGTCCCGGGCGGTGCGGAGCGAGGCGCCCGTCCCGCGCACGACCGACTCCACCTCCGCGCCGAACCGGTCGGCGTACCCCCGGTTCAGGACGGGGAGCAGCCCGCTGTCGTACGCCGTCGTGGCGGTGGCGAGCGTCAGCGACCCGAGGTCGGACGGGCGCTCCTCGGTCCAATTCGTACAGCCGGCCAGCGAGGCGGCACCGCCGAGGCCGAGCGCCCGCACGTACTGTCGACGGCGCATGCGATGTAGCCGAAATTGGACACACTTTCCTATGAATTAACCGGTAGCTGTTTCGGCGCTGGAACGCCGCTCGTCGTGGGGCGGCGCCGCGTCCGACTCGCGTATCGGCCGCCTGAAACGATAACCCCACGCGGACCGCCGGATCGACGGCGCTTTTTTCTCGCGCCGTCGTTGCTCCGACGAGAGACGACCGTGGCGCAGTTCGGCAACTCGGTACGGCTGCTCGGGGACCGGGAGTTCGCGGCGCTCGCCGGGACCGCGTTCGCCCGTAGTCAGGCGTACTCGACGATCCTCATTGCGCTCGCGCTGTACGCGGACCTGTTCGGCACCACCGGGTTCGTCGAGGGCCTGTTCGGCACCGCCTTCGCGATCGTCCAGCTGGTCATCGTCCTGCCGCTGGGCCGGAAGGTGGACACCGGGAACGCGAAGCGGTGGCTGCTCGGCGGCTTCCTGATCAACGTCGCCGTCTTCGTCGGCTTCGCGCTGGTCGACAGCTCGGTTCACATCATCCTCGTGCGGATGGTCCAGGGGCTCGGCGCGAGCGTCCTCTGGATCACGGGCGCGACGGTGATCGGAGAGATCAGCCCGGACGACGAGCAGGGGCGGTGGCTGGGCTCGTACAACCAGTTCGCCTCCTTCTCCTCGCTCGCCGGTGACCTCGTCGGCGGCTACCTCCTGTACGCCTACGGGTTCTCGGAGACGTACCTCGTGTTGACCCTCGTCACGCTCGCCGCGTTCGCGCTCGTCTTCGCCTTCCTCCGCGACAACCCCGGCGGCCGGAAGGACCCCGAGGACGCGGGCGGGATCGAGACGTTCCGGTCGCTGCTGGGCCTCCCGATGTTGCGCGCGCTCGTCTTCTTCCGGTTCACGTTCAGCGTGGGGAAGATGGCGGTGATCATCTTCCTCCCCATCTACGCGCGGACGACGTTCGGCATCTCCGCGTTCGCCATCGGCTGGATCATGGCGGGCGGGAAGCTGACGAAGGCGCTGACGCAGGGGTTCGTCGGCGACCTCACCGACCGCTACGAGCGCACGTACCTGTTCGTCGCGGTCGGCGCGCTCCTGTACGGCGTCGGCACCGCGATCATCCCGCTCGCGGCGTACTTCGAGGGGACGCTCGCGCCCGTCACCGTCTCATATCTCGGCGACTCCCAGACGCTCGGTGGGGCCTTCTTCGCGCTGTTCGGCGCCTACTCGCTCCTCGGGGTCGCCGACTCGATCCGGCTGCCGGCGAGCATGTCGCTGTTCGTCAGCGAGGGCGAGGCGTACGACTCCGTCGCCAGCGCGATGAGCCTGCGCTCCGTCTCGTGGAAGGTCGGGCAGGTCGTCGGGCCCGTGCTGGTCGGCACCACGATGGACTGGACGACCACCGAGACGGGGTTCCTGCTCGCGGCCGCGTTCATCGCGTTCGCGACCACGGGCTTCGCGTGGCAGGCGCGCTCGGCCCACCGCGCGGACCGGGACCCGGGCGGGGCCGTCCCGAGCGACGACTGACGCCGCCCGCGGCGCGACCGCGACGCCCGCCTACAGCGTGTAGTCGTGCTCGCCCGTCTCGGACTCCAAGAACGCCGTGAGCAGGTCGATCGTCGCCTCGACGTCGCCGCCGTCGGCTGTCTCGGTGACGGTGTGGAGGTACCGCGTCGGGATCGAGATGGCGCCGACGGGCTTCGCCCCCGCCGTGTTCTGGAACCCGGCGGTGTCGGTGCCGCCCGCGGGCAACACCTCGTGCTGGTGGTCGATCTCTTCCTCCTCGGCGACCTCAGTCAGCCGGCCGTGGACCTTCGGACTGGTGATCACCGAGGAGTCCTTCAGCTTCACCGCCGTCCCCTCGCCGAGTTCGGTGACGGCGTCGGCCGGGTCGCCGATCTGCGGCACGTCGTTGGCGACGGTGACGTCGAGGGCGACGGCGAGGTCGGGGTCGACGTCGACGCCGAGCGCCTGCGCGCCGCGGAGGCCGACCTCCTCCTGGACCGTCGCCGCGAAGTGGATCGTCACGTCGGGGTCGTCGATCCGGCGGGCGGCCTCCAGCATGGCGAACAGGCAGATCCGGTCGTCGAGCGCCTTCCCGGTGACGCGGTCGCCCATCCGCGTCGTGGTCTGGTCGAGGGTGACGAGGTCGCCGACGCTCACCAGCTCCTCGACCGCCTCGGCGTCGCGGCCGAGGTCGATGAACACGTCCTTCACCTCGTCGTCCTTCTCCTGCTGTTCCTCCGTGAGCGTGTGCGGCGGGACGGAGCCGATGACGCCCGTCAGGTCCTCGTCGCCGTGGACGGTGACGCGCTGCGCGCGCAACACCCGGGCGTCGAAGCCGCCGAGCGGGTCGACCTGGACGAACCCCTCGTCGGTGACGTGGCGGACCATGAACCCGATCTCGTCCATGTGGGCCGCGACGGCGACGGAGTAGTCCGAGTCGCCCTCGATCGTGCCGACGACGTTCCCCATCGCGTCGCTCCGGACCCGGTCGACGCTGTCGGCGAACTCGCGGCGGACGATCTCGCGGACGTCGTCCTCGTAGCCGGGGACGCCGCGCGCCTCGGTCAGCTCTCGGAGCAGGTCGAAGTCGAAGTCGAACTCGCGTGGCATACCACCGAGTGACCGTGCCAGCGACAAAGGTCCGCAGGATCCGGCACGACCGTCGGCCTTCGCCGAACCGCGAGCGGTCCGGTATTTAAATAGCCGTGAACGGGGACAGGAATCACTTATAAACCTCGGCGGTGGCGCGTGCCTCCGAGCGCCCACCGGACGCGAGGAGCACGCGCGAGGGAGTCGGGCGCTCCGAGGGCGACCGAAGGGAGCCCGAAGGACGCGCCCGACGAGGCTGGGGAGGCGTGAGGTGCTGTGCCGTGCGGTGCGGGGTGGGACTCAAAGGGGCAGCCGCGCTCGACGAACCCCAGCGACGCAAGTAGCGAGGGACCTTTGGTCCCTCGGACAGCCGGCGGCTTCGCCGCCGGCGAGACCGCAGGGAGCGTCGCGACCGAGGACCGCAGCGAGCTGTGGGAGTCGAGCGCGGCTGGGGCTTTGGCGGTGTTCGTGACCGATCCGTTCGTAGCAGTTTATAAGCGAGCGTCTGAGGCTTTAGCGGGATTCGCGGTCGATCCGCAGTCAACTGCCAACCGAACGGGCGCCTCGAGGCCGACCTCCGCGGCATACAATTCAAATCGGTAGCTCGGCGTCCGCGCCGACCACGCGGTCCGGTTCGGCGGGCGCGCGCCAGTCGGTCGTCCGCTCCAACAGCTGGACGACCATCCGGCCGGTCACGCCCCAGACGGTGTAGCCGTCGACGTGGAAGTAGTGGACGCGGTGGTCGCCGTACTCCGGATGACCGACGCGTCGCTCCGACTCGTAGTTCGCGGGGTCGGTGAGCGCGTCGACCGCGAGGATCGCCACCTCCGCGACCTCCGACTCGTCGGGGACGTACTCGCGGTCGGGCGCGACGCCGACGAACGGGCGGACCGCGTACTGCGACGAGGTGCGCGTGTCGTCGATCCGACCGAGGACGTCGACCTCCGTCGGCCGCATTCCGACCTCCTCGTCGGCCTCGCGCAGCGCGGTGTCGGTCAGCGTCCGGTCGATCGGCTCGCGGCCGCCGCCGGGGAAGCTCATCTGTCCGGGGTGTTCGCCGAGGTGGGCGGCGCGCTTGGTGAAGAGGAGGTGGGCCTCCCCGTCGCGCGCGATCACCGGCGCCAACACCGCGGCCTGCCGCCGCCCGGCGAGCGACTGCGGCGCGTGTCGACGCAGGCCCGACAGGTCCATGGGCGAGTTAGGCGACGCGAGGCGGTTAACGTTTCCCCGGATTCCGTCCGCGCGGGACGTGATCTATCCGCAAGCCCGGGGCAGACCGCGCCGCGGCGGTCGGGTTCGGACCTTTTAAGCCCGCGACACCCGCTTTCGAGAGTAATGAGCGACGACGACCAGGAGCTCGGGATCACCGAGTCCAAGACGCACAACACCGGCGAGTGGTACGCCGAGGTCGTACGGAAGGCGGGGCTGGCGGACTACGGCCCCGAGGGGATGAGCGGCTTCATCGTCACCCGCCCGCGGGCGTACGCGGTCTGGGAGCGGCTCCAGGGGTTCCTCGACGCGAAGTTCAAGGACACGGGCGTCCAGAACGCCTACTTCCCGCTGTTCATCCCCGAGTCGTACCTCGAACGGGAGAAGGACATCGTCGAGGGGTTCGACCCCGAGGTCGCGTGGGTCGACGAGGCGGGCAACAAGGAGCTCGAAGAGCGGCTCGCGGTCCGCCCGACTTCCGAGTCGATCATCACGCCGTACATCTCGCAGTGGGTCCGCAGCCACCGCGACCTCCCGCTGCGCGTGAACCAGTGGTGCTCCGTCGTCCGGTGGGAGGCGACCGAGACGAAGCCGTTCTTCCGGACGAAGGAGTTCCTCTGGCAGGAGGGCCACACCGCCCACGCCACGAGCGAGGACGCGTGGGAAGAGACCCTGCTGCGGCTCGACCAGTACGAGTCCGTCTACGAGGACCTGCTCGCGCTGCCGGTCCTGAAGGGGCAAAAGCCCGACCACGACAAGTTCCCTGGCGCGGACACGACGACGACCGTCGAGGCGCTGATGCCCGACGGGAAGTCCGTACAAGCCGGCACCTCGCATCACCTCGGGCAGTCGTTCGCGGAGGCGTTCGACATCACCTACTCCGACGAAGACGAGGAGGAGCGGACCGCCCACACGACCTCGTGGGGGCTCTCGTGGCGCGCGCTGGGCGCGCTGATCATGACCCACTCCGACGAGCAGGGGCTCGTCTTACCCCACACGGTCGCGCCCACGCAGGTCGTCGTCGTCCCCATCTGGCAGGAGGACACGAAAGACGACGTGCTCGACTACGCCGAGGGCGTGGCCGACGAGCTCGACGACGCCGGGATTCGCGTCGAGCTCGACGACCGCGACGAGCGCAACCCCGGGTTCAAGTTCAACGAACACGAGCTCAACGGGATCCCGCTCCGGATCGAGATCGGCCCCCACGAAGTCGACGACGAGGAGCTCACCCTGGTCCACCGCCCCGACGGCGAGAGCGTCGAGGTCGACCGCGACGGCGTCGCCGAGACCGTCCGCGACCAGTTCGACGAGATATACGCCAAGCTGTACGCGACCGCCGAAGAGACCCTCGACGAGGGCGTGCGCGAGGCCGACGACCGCGCCGACATCCTCGGCACGCTCGGCCAGCACGGCGGCTACGTGAAGGCGCCGTGGTGCGGCGACGAGGCCTGCGAGGAGCCGATCAAGGAGCCGCTGGCCGCCGAGATCGTGATGGTCCCGTTCGAGGACGAGGACCCCCTCGCCGACGGGGACCACGGCGAGACCTGCGCGATGTGCGACGACGACGCCGAGCGGACCGCCTACTTCGCGAAGACGTACTGAGTCGCCCGGACGAACGGACGGGCCTCGGGCGTGCCGGGCCGAGACGACCCGCGTTTTCGCGAGCGACCGGGGCACCCGTCACGTCCTGCGATTAATCCGCGTTGATCCGGCTTAACGGAGTTTCGGGTATATACGGACGGAGTGTGTACACGCAGGTAATGAACCGATGGATTGCGAGCCTCGTCGTCGTGGCCGTCGCCGCGGCGGTGATCGCCGGGGCCGCCGCGGCCGCGCCGGCGGGGCCGGTGGCGCCGCAGACCGATTCGCCGATCAACGCGAGCGACGGCGAGAACGGGACCGCCGAGAACGCGACGACCGACCTCAGCCCCGGCGAACGCCTCGCGGGCGTCGTCGGCGTTCAGGGCGCCGAGATCGAGGGCGAGGTCGAGTCCCGCGCCTTCGAGGTCGGGCTCCGGCAGGCCGAGACGAACGAGAGCCGCGCCGGCGTCGTCGCGGAGCGACTGAACCGGACCGAGGAGCGGCTCGCGGAGCTGGAAGCACGACAGCGGGAGCTCCGCGAGCGCCGCGCGGCCGGCGAGCTGAGTCAGGGCGCGTACGCCGCCCGGATGGCGACGACGACCGCGCGGATCGAGACGCTCTCCCGGGGGCTGAACCGGAGCGCGAGCGCGGCGGCCGAACTCCCGCCCGCCGTCCGCAACGAGACGGGCGTCGACGACGAGCGGCTGGCGACGCTGCGCGAGCGCGCGAACGAGCTCAGCGGCCCCGAGGTCGCCGCCATCGCCCGGGGCGTGGCCGGCGAGGGCGTCGGCGGGCCGGTCGGTCCGGAACGCCGCGGCCCGCCGGGGAACGGGACCGAACGCGGGCCCCCGAGCGACGCCGGTCCGCCCGGCGAGGGGCCACTGGGCGGCGGTTCGGGAAACGGGTCGGCCGGGCCGCCGGGAGCGGGTCCGGGGAACGGGTCGGTCGGTGGTCCCGGAGCAGGTCCGGGAAACGGGTGGGCCGGGCCGCCGGGAGCGGGTCCGGGGAACGGGTCGGTCGGTGGTCCCGGTAACGGGTCAGCAGGACCGCCGGACGCGGCGGGCGCGAACGGGTCCGAAACCGGCGCCGCGAACGGGTCGGACCCGCTCGGTCCGCCGGGATCCGGGAGCGGAACCGACGACGGGTCGGGTAACGCGTCGACCGGTCCGCCGGTCGGCTCCGGCGACGGGTCCGGGAGCGGCGGGCCGAGCGACGGCGGCCCCGACGGAAACGGATCGAGCGGCGGCGCTGGCGCACCGTCGGTCGACGGGGCGCCGGGTGCTCCGTGGACGGACGTCGGGAGCGCCTCGCGCCTCGATGGATGATTCACGACGGGCCCCGAACGCGGCGCCCAGGACGGTCCGACCCTCGACGGGGCGTCGAAACTGTCCCGGATGGGAAGGAATTTACCGGCCGTCCGTGTGAGAAAGTCTGTGCAGCGAGCGCCGATCTTCCTCGCCGTCCTGGCCCTCCTCGGAGCCGTCGGTCTCGCGCTCGGCGCCGGGGGCGCGGGCGCGGTGCCGTTCGACGGCGGCTTCGCCCAGATGGACGTCGAACCGGACGACGTGTCGATGGAGGTCGACGTTCGGCCGGACGGCGACGCGCAGTGGACGGTCGAGTACCGGATCCGACTCGCAACCGACGAAGAGGAGCAGGCGTTCGAACAGCTCCGCGCGGACGTGGAGAACGACACGGAGGCGTACACGACCCGGTTCCGCGACCGCATGGTCTCGACCGCCGAGACCGCCGAGTCGACGACGGGTCGCAACATGACGGTGTCGAACGCGACCGTCACCGCCGAGCGGCGCGAGCTCCCGCAGGCGTACGGCGTGTTGACCTACCGGTTCGAGTGGACGAACTTCGCCGCCGTCGACGGGGACCGACTGCGCGTCGGCGACGCGGTCGACGGGCTGTTCCTCGACGACTCCTCGTCGCTCATCGTCTCGTGGCCGGAGGGGTACCGCCTCGCGGAGACGACGCCGGATCCGAGTGAGGTGCGCGACCGGTCCGTCGTCTGGAACGGACCCGTCGACTTCTCGGCCGGCCAGCCGCGGATCTCGGTCGCGCCCGCGGGGCCGCTCTCCGGGCTCCCGACGGCCGGAATCGTCGCGCTCCTCGCCGTCCTCGCCGTCGCCGGGGGCGCAGTCGCCTATCGCCGGCGTGACGACGGGAGCGACGGGGAGTCGGGAGTCCTCGCGGGCGGTGGCGGAGACGCCGTGACCGAGAGCGACGCGACCGGAGACGAGGCGCCGAGCGCGGCGGGCGCCGCCGCGGCCGCGACCGACGCGTCGTCGTCCGACGGCGCCGACGCGGACGCCGGCGGCGAATCGGAGGGCGGGTCGGACGAGGCGCCGCCCGTCGACAGCGACCTGTTGAGCAACGAAGAGCAGGTGCTCCGGCTGATCGAGGCGCAGGGCGGGCGGATGAAACAGAAGCAGGTGGCCGA
Source organism: Halorubrum distributum JCM 13561 (assembly GCF_000337395.1). Lineage (NCBI taxonomy): Archaea > Methanobacteriati > Methanobacteriota > Halobacteria > Halobacteriales > Haloferacaceae > Halorubrum > Halorubrum distributum. Next base: position 51,368 of record NZ_AOJF01000028.1, on the reverse strand, counting down.
GGAGCTGGACTGGACCGCCGCGAAGACGAGCCAGGTGGTGACCGGACTGCGCGACGAGGGCGACCTCGACGGCTTCCGACTGGGCCGCGAGAACGTCCTCTCGCTCCCCGACTACGACCCCGAGGCAGATTCGGGTGGAGACGACGAGGACGAGAGCGACGACGGCGACGGGAGCGACGTCGACGAGGAGAGCGGCGGCAGGAACGGGGGCGACGAGCGCGACGCTACCGACGGCTCCTGACCGGACCGACGGCGGTCCGCACAGCGTTCCGCCCGACCGGGGTCACAGGTCCCGCGAGCGGCCGATGTGTAGCAGCTCACCCCCGCACTCGCACTCGCCGGGCGAGTCCGTCCGTCGACCGCATCCGAAACACTCGTACACTTCTTCGCTGTCGCACTCGTATTTTGGTCGCATATCAACCGATACGATCCCGTGATAGATAATCACACGCCTAATATTGTTTGGATAATATAAACCAGTTTACGCGAGCCGGTGACCGAACGATCGGAATCCCGACATCGGCGGGCCTCGAACCGAGCGAGTTCCGATGAGCTCCTACGCCTCTGCGGCGAGCTCTTCGATCACCAGCTCGAAATTGCGCGTGTTGGCCTTCCAGACGACGTCGAAGAGGTCGCCGACGACCGGGACCGCCCCCACGAGCAGGTCCAGCGAGACGTTTGCGATCATTCTGAGCAGCGTCGTGTCGGAGACGCCGAGACGGGCCGCCTCGACCACGATATACAGCGAGACGCCGCCGGTGAGTACGTCTCCCGCACCCGGGAGGATGCCGAGCAGCGGATCGATTCCGATGCGATACCCGACGACCGGAACGCGGACGCCCTCGTCGAGGACGTACGCGACGATCAGGACGCGCTTGACCGCCGCTCGGTCGACTGACTCCGGGAGGCGCGCGATCCGCTCGTTGGCCTCGGTCAGAAACTCGCTCTCCTGTGCGCTCGGCATACACCACGTACAGTTTCCCGCTGAATAACGCTGCTGTCGGAAATTCACCCAACGAGCCACAGCAAGTGATCGTATGCCGCTTATCAGAGGGTTCACTGAGCGATCGAAAACGGACCCGGCAGCGCATGGCTGCGACCCTTCGACTCCGCGTTGGTCCGTCAGAAGAGCCAGAGGGGGGATTGTGAACAACGGCCGGACTCGCTCGCGCTCGTCCGGCCTCGTTCAAATCCCGCTTTGGCTTCCGCTGCTCACGTTGTCCACAGCAGGAAGCCGGAGGGGGGATTTGAACCCCCGACCTATTCCTTACGAAGGAATCGCTCTGCCAGCTGAGCTACTCCGGCACGCATGCTTCAATTCCCGGACGGAAAAATAAGGGTTCCGAAACGGGGACGGGGCGGCGATCCGCCGCGCCGAGCCGCGCGGTAAAATCGGCGAATTGTTCCGACAATAACCGGACGGACGTCTCGAATATGCTCATTTTCTGTTTCGAGACGAGCAAGAAATCGGAACACAATACAAGTGTATAAGGAAAAAGACTAAATACGTGTTCGGACTTCAACCCGAGTGTGCTGACACCGCCCGCGCGCCGAGACGGCGGGGATCGAATCCCCCGGCGGTGCGTGCCCGGTCGAAGCCCGTACCGGGCGGCGATAGCCTCGCCGGTCGTCGCCCCCACGGCGACTCGGCGCGGCCGTCATCCCCAGCAGCGTCCCGTCGCGGCTACCGTGTGAACCGCGTCTCCGACGCGCCAAGCGCAGAATCGCCTCTGGTCCGAGACCGCCGCCGCGACCGCTTGTCATGTGACGGGCCCCGGCCGCCCGCCCCCGACCCCCCTCGGGGCGGCGCGGCGTTCTCGCAGTTTCGACCGCTCCCCGCGAGCGACCGGACCGGTCGGCGCGCTCGGGCGGCGTCGGACGACCCACGCTACGAGAACAGCCGCCGCGCCCGGCGGATCGCGGCGGAGAGGTCGCCGTACCCTGCGCCGACGACTCCGGCGAGCCGCAGCTCCGCGGGCGCGAGGCCGAGCCGGTGCGAGAGCGGTCCCGGTCGCGCGTCGGCCCCCGCGACCGCGACCGTTCGGCCGCGGACCCTGACCTCGGCGGTGAGGCCCGCGCGCATCAGCTCGGCGAGGGCGCGGTTCGAGACGGACTCGTCCGGCAGCCGCCGGGCGATACGGAGGGCGTCGCGGAGGCTCTCGACCTCGACGAACAGCCGGCGGTCGGTCGCGTGGACCGCCGCGTCGACGCCGTCCACCGAGAGCGTCAGGTCGTCGGTCTCGACCGAGAGCCGCGGGCCCGACTCACTCAGACTCACTCGTCGTGACCCGAACTCCGCCGTCGACGCGCCACTCCGCGTGTTCGGCGTCGTCGCCCGTGCCGCTCGGCACCTCGACGGTCAGATCGTCGAACTGGTAGTGAATCTCCGCGTTCCGGCCGGTCAGTCTGTCGTACAGTCCGATCGCCAGATCCGGCCAGGTGGTCGTCTCGTCGATGCGCTCCTCTGGGTCTGCGGCGTCGCTCATACGAACACGTGTTAGAGAGTAACACTCATAAACGGACGCCCTGACGTGTCGTGCCGGTGTTCCGAGGCGGCGCGTCGCGACCGGGTCAGCCCTCGGCGCGCGTCAGGCGCACGTCGAGACAGACGTTGTACTCGTGGGGGGCGTACGACCGGACGACGCGCTCGGCCTCGACCTCGACCGCGTAGTCGTCGCCCGCGGCGGCCTCGACCGCCCGGCGGCCCGGGCCGAACGGGTCGTCCTCGTGTTGGATGTCGTAGTAGTGAATCACGCAGTCGTCGCCGGCGAGCGCGACGGCGGTCTCCAGGAACTCCTCGGCGGAGTGCGGGAGGTTCATCACGAGCCGGTCGGCCGTGTCGGCGTACTCGTCGGCGATCTCGCGCACGTCGCCAGCGACCGCTGTCACCCTGTCCGCGACCCCGTTGCGCTCGGCGTTCTCGCGGAGGTACTCGACCGCACGCTCGTTGAGGTCGCACGCGACCACGTCGGCGCCTCGAGAGGCCATGGGCACCGCGTACGGCCCCACGCCGGCGAACATGTCGACCGCTGACTCCCCGGCTCCGACCTGTTCGACCACCCGGTGGCGCTCGGTCGCGAGCCGCGGGGAGAAGTACACCGCGGCGACGTCGAGCGCGAACTCGTGGCCGTACTCGCGGTGAACCGTCTCGGTGCCGTTCCCGGCCAACACGTCCCACCGGCGGACCCGGAGCTCGCCCTCGATCGGCGACGCGCGGTTGAGGACGGTGTCGCAGGGGAGGTCGGCGGCCATCACGGCGTCGGCGATGTCGCGAGCGCGCTCGTCGTCGTCCTCGTCGACGATGACGATGTCGCCGAGCCGCTCCAGGGAAGGCTCGTAGCCGAGGATCTCCGCGGGCGTCGTGGGTCGGTCACGGGCCGCCGCGTCGCGCTCGACGACCCGGTCCGCGAGGTCGGCGGGCACTCGGTCGCGCCCGGAGACGGGGATGTAGATCGTGTCGTCTTCGACCGCGATCTGATGGTCGCCGTCGAGGGCGTCGGCGCCGGCGAGCCGGCTCCGGACGCTCTCACCGCGCTCGCGGTCGACGGCGACGCAGGGGACGCTCATCGTCGGAGGGACGCGGGCGAGCGAATAAACGGTGACGCTTCGCGGGCGGCGTGAGCGCGAGAACTCACTCACCGTCCGCGGTCGTGGCCGCGACCGCGTCGAGCAGCTCCGCGCCGCTCGCGTCCGGCGAGACCGAGACGACTCGGTCCGCGGCCGCGGCCACCTCGGCGTTCGGGCCGTCCGCGACCCCGACCACCTCCGCCGGGCCGTCCGCGGTCGTGGGCCCGCCCTCGGCGGTTCCGACCGCGAGCGTCGCGTCCGCGTCGGCCGCGAGCTCGCGGGCCGCCGCGAGCGTCGCCTCGGAGGGCGCCTCGAACGGCGGCGCCGTCACGGCGGTCGCGCCCGCGTCAGCGGCGGCGCCGGCGGCCGCGTCGCCCGGCGGGACCACGCCGACCGAGGGCTCGTGGCCCGCGGCGGCCAGTCGGGCGACGACGCGCGCGGTCGGCCGCCCCCTTCCGATCACGTGGACGCGCCGACTCTCGACGTCGCTGTGCGGGAAGGCGGTCACCGCGGGCGCTCCGGTCGCCGGGTCGCGGCCGACGAACGCCTCCGCGTCGAAGGCGGCGCCGACGGTCGACGCGGACAGCACCGACTCCGGCGGGCCGGCGGCCCGGACCCCGCCGTTCGCGAGGACGACGACCTCGTCGCAGTACCGCGCCGCGGCGTCCAGGTCGTGGATCGCGGCGATCGCGCCCCGGTCGCCGTCGTCGACGAACGCGCGGACCAGCTCGAGCGTCTCGACCGCGTGGTTCACGTCGAGGCTCGCGGTCGGCTCGTCGAGGAGGAGGAGCGGGGCCGCCTGCGCCAAGGCCCGCGCGAGCAGCACGCGCTGGCGCTCGCCGCCCGAGACCTCGGTGATCGACCGGTCGTCGAAGCGCGCGACGTCGGCCGCGGCCATCGCGGCGTCGACCGCGGCGTCGTCCTCGACGCCGTGGGCGTCGAAGCGGCCGAGGTGCGGCGTCCGCCCCATCTCGACGACGTGGCGCACGCGGAAGTCGAACGCGAGGTTCGTCGCCTGCGGCACGCTCGCGACGCGCCGCCCCACCTGCTTGGCCGACAGCGACGCGGCCGGGTCGCCGCCGATCTCGACGGTCCCCGCGTCCGGTTCGACGGCGCCGGTCACCGCGCGCAACACGGTGGTCTTGCCGGCGCCGTTGGGCCCGACGAGGCCGACCAGCGAGCCGGGCTCGACCCGGAGGTCGACGCCGGAGACGACGTCGAGGTCGCCGAAGGAGACGGCCACGTCCGAGGCCGACAGCAGCGGCGCGTCGCCGAACGAGAGCGCCGTGTCGGGCAGCGACGAGGGGGGAGAGCGGTCGGCGCTCACAGCTCCGTCACCTCCCGGGTCACGAGCAGGTAGACGAAGAAGGGCGCGCCGACCGCGGCGGTGATGATGCCGACCGGGTACTCCGCGGCCGCCGAGCGCGCGACCGTGTCGGCCGCGACGAGGAAGGTGCCGCCGGCGAGCGCCGCGGACGGGAGTAACACCCGGTGGTCCGGGCCGACGACGAGCCGCAGCATGTGCGGGACGATGAGGCCGACGAACCCGATCACGCCGGCGAACGCGACGCCGGCGGCCGTGACGAGCGCCGACGCCGCGAGCAGCACGCGCTTGGTGCGCTCCACCGCGATGCCCAGCCCGCGCGCCTCCTCCTCGCCGAGCAGGAGGACGTTGAGGTCGCGGGCGTACGCGAGCAGCACGGCGAAAAGCGGCGGCACGACGGCCGCGGTGACGGCGACCTCGCTCCACGCGGCGCCCGAGAGGTGGCCCATCAGCCACGCGACGATCTGCCGGAGCGACTCGCCGGCCTGAAGCTGGAGGTACGAGACGACCGCGCCGAGGAACGTCTGGACCGCGACGCCCGCCAGGAGGAGGGTGGCGACCGGGGTCCGGCCGTTCCGCGTCGCGATCGCGTACACGCCGAAGGCGGCGACGAGCGCGCCGACGAACGCGAAGAGGCTCGTCCCCGCGCCGCGCGAGAGCGCGACCTCGACGGGACCGAGGAGCGGGAGGGCGATCGTCGTCGAGAGCGCGGCGGGGAAGACGATGAACGCGACCGCGCCGACCGCCGCGCCCGAGGAGACGCCGATGATCGACGGGTCCGCCATCGGGTTGCGGAAGAACCCCTGCATCACCGTGCCGGCAGACGCGAGCGCGAAGCCGACGAGCGCGGCGAGCAGGATCCGCGGGAGCCGCACGCCCACGACGATCTGCTGGTGGACGGAGTCGACGGGGAACGCGAACGGCGACGCGAACGCGAGGTCGACGCTCGGGATCGTGAGGGGACCCACGCCGGGTATCGGCAGCGGGCCGACGCCGCCCGCGCTCGTCTCGATCCCCGCCGGCACCGCGACCGCGTTCAGCACAGACTTCATCACGGTCTCCGGCGGGATTCGAACCGGTCCGATCGCGGCGCTGCCGACAACGACGACCGCGAGCAGCGCGGCTCCCGCCGCCGACCACGCCGCCGATCGCACCCAGGGTCGCATACGTACTCCAACACAACTTGTAGTAGGTAAATACTTATTGGACGAGCCCGCCCCTCGATCCGATGCGAAACAGCTTCGCGATCGCGATGGCCGTGCTGGTGACGACCGCCCTGATCGGGGGCGTCGCCGGGACGGTCGCGGGCGCACAGCCGACGATATCGACCGACGGACCGACGGCGGGCGCACAGCCGGCGGTCGGCGCCGCGGGCGCGACGGGGACCGGCCCCGCACAGACGGACGGCGCCTGCGGGTTCCCGTTCAACGCGACCGACGCCACCGGCGAGACGGTGACGCTGGAGGAGCGGCCCGAGCGGATCACGACGATCAACCCGTCGGCCGCGCAGACGCTGTGGGAGCTCGGCGAGCAGGACCGCGTCGTCGGCGTGAGCCAGTTCGCCTTCTACCTCGACGGCGCCGAGGAGCGCGCGAACGTCTCCGCCGAGTTCGGCGCGAGCGTCGAGCGCGTCGTCGACACCGAGCCTGACCTCGTGCTGGCGCCGAACTCTTCGGCGGCCGACGTCGAGCCGCTCCGCGAGCAGGGGCTGACCGTCTACCACTTCCCGGCGGCGACGGACGTCGAGGACATCGCCGAGAAGACGGAGACGATCGGTCGGCTCGTCGGCGCGTGCGACGCCGCCGCGGAGACCAACGAGGAGATGTACGACGCCGTCGACGACGCCGAGGAGCGGACGGCCGACGTCGACCGCCCCGCCGCGCTGTACCCGCTCGGCGGCGGCTACGTCGCGGCGAACAACACTTTCATCGACGCGATCATGAACATCGGCGGGGCCGACAACGTCGCGGCCGACTACGAGGGGTACCCGCAGCTCTCCGACGAAGTCATCCTCGAATCGAACCCCGAGCTACTCTTAGTCACCGACTCCGAGGCCGCCATCCTCGAGCAGGAGCCGTACGCCAGCACGACCGCGGGCGCCGAGGACAGCTACGTGGTGATGAACGTGAACTACCTCAACCAGCCGGCGCCGCGCAGCGTGATCGAGTCCACGACGACGCTCTCGAACGCGGTGGTCGAACTCCAGGGCGAGGGCAGCGAGTCGACCGACGGCGCGGACGGGAACGCGAGCGACGGGGACGGAAGTGACGGGAACGCGAGCGACGGGGACGGAAGTGACGGGAACGCGAGCGACGGTGACGGAAACGACGAGAACACGGGCGATTCGGCGCCCGGATTCGGCGTCGTCGCGGCCGCACTCGCGCTGCTCGCGACCGGGCTGCTCGCACGGCGCGACTGAGTCGAACCCGCATCGGATTCGACCCCGGCCGGATCGGCGGTTTTCTTTTTAAATGCCCTGGCCCATCAGGTGGCTGCGGAGGATGTCCGGGGTCTTCAGCCCGGCGTCGCTGTTGAGCAGCACGACGGTCTCGTCGCCGTCGAAGAAGTCGTCCTCGGCGAGCGCCCACGCGCCGGCGGGGGCCGCCCCGCCCGCCGCGCCCATCTCGACGACCTCGTTCTGCGCCACGGCGACCGCGCTCGCGAGGATGTCGTCGTCGTCGACGCCGACCGCGGTCCCGCCGCTCTCGGTGACCGCCTCGACGGCCGCCGCGCCGCCCGCGGGGTCCGGGATCTCCAGCTCGCCGCAGATTGTGTCGGGCGTCCCCCACGGCTCCGGCTCGTCGAGGCCGCGCTCGACCGCGGCCGCGATGGGCGCGCAGCCCGACGCCTGCGCGGCGACGACCTTCGGCGTCCCGTCGATCGCGCCGACCCGCTCCAGCTCCGAGAACCCCTTATAAACGCCGGCGACGACCTCGCCGGAGCCGGTCGGGACGACGACGACGTCCGGGGCGTCGCCGAGGTCGGCGACGAGCTCGAACGCGACGGTCTTCGCCCCTTCGTGGCGGTACGGCGTCGCGAACTCGCCGAGGTCGGAGTAGTCGGTCTCCAGCTGCTCGTCGACCGCTTCGGCCGCGTCCGGGAAGCGCCCGCCGACCACGCGCATCTCGCCGCCGTGGACGTTCGTCATCGACTTGTTCGAGAACGCGCAGCGAGAGGGGACGAAGGAGTACGATCGCAGGTCCGCGCGGCCCGCGTACGCCGCCATCGACTGCCCGGCGTTGCCCGGGCTCGCGCAGACGAGCGGCTCGACGTCCGCGCCGTCGGCCGCGCGCTTCGAAACTGCGGTCACGGCGAGCGACAGGCCGCGGTCGAGGACGGTCCCCGTGGGGTTCCGCCCCTCGTCTTTGACGTACACCGCGTCGACGTCCAGCTCGTCGGCGAGCCGCTCGGTGGCCACGAGCGGCGTGCCGCCCTCGCCCGCGGTGAGCGCGCTCTCGGCCCCGAAGGGGAGCAGGGCATCGAACCGCCAGTGCCCCCTCGCAGTCGCGGGCGCGGTCCGGGCGTCGCCGCTCCCCCCGCGGGCCGCGGGGTCGAACAGGTCGTCCGGGTCGACCGCGTCGTAGTCGTAGACGGGGTCGAGGCCGCGCGCCCGCTCCTCGTCGTCGATCGACGCCGCGTCGGCGGTCTCGTGGACGCGTCCCGAGGCCCGACTTTTTAAACCGCGAAACGCCGGCGTGGTCTCGAAATCAGCCATACCGAACGTTGCGGCGGCGGCGACTAATCGCTTCGCACTCGGAGCCGAGTCGCGGGAGGATGAACCTCCAGCAGTGCTGTGGCGCGCGCCTGCGAGCGGTCGCCCTCGGCGACCGCGAGTCAGCGCGTGCGAGGGAGTCAGTCGCCGGAGCGAAGCGACGGCGACTGACGAGGTTGGGGAGGCGTGAGGCTGCGGTGCCGTGCGGGGCGGGACTCGAAGGGGCAGCCGGGAGGCGGGCGCAGGCGACGCAAGCACCGCAGGGAGCGAGTGTAACGAGCGACTGAGGAGCGCAGCGAGCGTGCGCCCGCCTCGCGGCTGGGGCTTCGTGAGCGTTCGCGTCGGCAGTCGATTTATAATCGACTACGTACGGCCGAGCGGCTGGGGCTTCGTGAGCGTTCGCNGGCTTCGTGAGCGTTCGCGTCGGCAGTCGATTTATAATCGACTACGTACGGCCGAGCGGCTGGGGCTTCGTGAGCGTTCGCGTCGGCAGTCGATTTACATATAACAACGTGCCTTGCGGAAAGCGATCCGGTCCGTCCCGCCGCCGCTTATAAACCCGCGACCCGATACTTCACGTATGAACGGAGACGCCACGGTCGTCGGCGGCGGGCTGGCGGGGCTGGTCGCCGCGGCGAGGCTCGCCGAGGCGGGCGCGGACGTGACGCTGTACGAGCGACGGCCCGAGGTCGGCGGGCGCGTGCGGACGGAGACGATCGACGGGTTCACGCTCGACCGCGGCTTCCAGGTCCTCTTCTCCAGCTACCCCGCGGTCAAACGCGAACTCGGCGCCGGAGGTCTCGACGACCTCGACTTGCGCACGTTCGCCCCGGGCGCGACGATCTGTCGCCCCGGCTCGCGCTCGACGCTCGGGGATCCGCTCCGCGACCCGCTCTCGGCGATTCCCTCCCTCCTGAACGACGAGGTCTCCTTCTCCGACAAGCTCCGGACGCTCGCGCTCCGGTACGACCTCGCGAACCGCGACGAGGGCGAGTTCTTCGCCGGGCCGGACGCGCCGATCCGCGAGTACCTCCGCGACTGGGGGTTCGCCGACGACTACGTCGAGAACTTCGTGGAGCCGTTCTACGGCGGGATCACCCTCGACCGCACCCTCTCGACCTCCAAGCACGTCTTCGAGTACACGTTCCGCGCGATGGGCCGCGGCTCCATCGGCGTCCCCGCCGACGGGATGGCCGCGCTCCCCGCTGCGCTCGCCGACCGCGCCCGCGAGGCGGGCGTCGAAATCGAGACGGGCGAGGACGTGGATGCGGTCCGGATCGCGGGGCAGGGCCGGATCCCGTTCCGGTCCGGCGCGGCCGACGCCGACGGCGCCACCGTGGAACTCGCGGACGGCTCGACCCGCGAGACGGACGCCGTCGTCGTCGCGACCTCGCCGCCCGAGGCCCGGCGGCTCACCGGCGTCGAGTCGGTCCCCACGGAGGGCGTGCCGAACGTCACCGGCTGGTACGCGCTCCCGGCGGGCGAGTCGTTCGAGACCGGCGAGCGCATCCTGCTCAACGCGGCCGAGGAATCACCCAACGCTGTGGTCCCCATGTCGGAGGTCGCGCCCGAGTACGCGCCCGACGACCGCGCGCTGCTGGCCGCGACGTTCCTCGGCAGGAACTCGCTGGAGCGCGACGAGGAGGCCCTCCGCGGCGACGTGCGCGAGGCCCTCGACGCGTGGTTCCCCGAGCGCGACGTCTCCGGGCTGGAGACCCTCGACGTCCACCGGATCCGGTTCGCACAGTTCGCGCAGCCGCCGGGCGTCCACGCCGACCTTCCGGACGTCGACGACCCTGACGGACCGGTGACGCTCGCCGGCGACTACACCGAGTGGTCGTCGATCCAGGGCGCGCTGGAGAGCGGCCGGAAGGCGGCCGAGGCGGCGGCGGAGCACCTGTAACCGCCCCGGCCACACCGTGCCGTGCGCGTCTCACGGCAGCGCGCCGGACCGCCGTCCCCGGACGAGCCCGTACCCGACGAGCGCGGCGAGGACGGCCACCCCCACCGTAATCTCCCTCGCGTACCGGAACCCGACCCCGAACAGGAGGAGGGCGTTCGTCGCCAGCAGGAGCAGGATCGCGTCGAGGCGGGTCCGGAGGGCGGCGTCGTTCATGCGGGCACACCTCTCGGCGGACCAATAGGCGTGCTGGTCCTCGGAGCGCGGGCGGCACCCCCTCGCGGTCGACGCTACTCCTCCCGCAGGAACGCGTCCTCGCCGTGCTCCTCGACGGCCCCGAGCAGTTCGTCGCGCTGGCGGCGGACCTCGGGCGGGAGCTCGGCGTACGCGTGGTCGAACATGTCGCGCGGGTCGGCCTCTATCGACTCCGCGAAGTCGATCGCGTCGGCGACGACGTCGGCGGCCTCGTCGCGGATCGCCGCGACGCCCTCGTCGTCGATCCGTCCGGTCTCGCGGAGGAACGCCTCCATCCGGTCGAGCGGGTCGAGCGCGCGCCACGGGTCCACGTCGTCGGGGTCGCGGTAGGCGGTCGGGTCGTCGGCGGTCGTGTGCGCGCCGAACCGGTACTCGACGAACTCGATGAGGACGGGGCGGGGGTCGTCGCTCTCCGCGTCGTCACCGGTGCCGCGAGCGCGCTCGGCCGCCTCCCGCGTGACCGCGTAGCTCGCGAGCGGGTCCATCCCGTCGACGCGGACGCCGTCGAAGCCGTAGGCGGTCGCCTTCTGCGCGAACGTGTCGCTCGCGGTCTGTCGCTCTCCCGGGATCGAGATCGCCCACCCGTTGTTGTGACAGCAGAACAGCGTCGGCGTGTCGAACACGCCCGCGAAGTTCATCGCCTCGTGGAAGTCGCCCTCGCTGGTCGCGCCGTCGCCGAAGTGGCAGGCGACGACGCGGTCTTCCTCCTGATAATCGAACGCCCACGCGGCGCCGACCGCGTGCGGGAGGTGTGCCGCGATCCCGATGTTCAGCGGGAAGACGTTTCCGTCGGCGATCGCCTCGGTCCCGGACTCGTGGCCCATCCAGTACGGGAGGTACTCGCCGAGGAGGTCGCGGACGACGACCGCCCCGTGCTCGCGGTACTGGTAGCTTATCAGGTCGTCGTCCGCGAGCGCGTGCGTCGAGCCGACCGCCGACCCCTCCTGGCCCGCGCAGGGGGCGTACGTGCCGATCCGTCCCTGCCGCTGGAGGCTCACCGCGCGCTCGTCGAACCGGCGGGTGACCGCCAGGTCGCGGTAGATCGCGCGGAACCGCTCGTCCGAGAGGTCCGGAACCGTCGCGTCGGACAGCGGGCTCCCGTCCGGCCCGAGCACCCGATAGACGTCCGCGTCGGCGAGCGGGTCGGCGGGGGCGCCGGCGGTGTCGGCGGTGTCCGCGGCGCCGTCGGCGCCGTTCTCGTCCATGGGGTCCCGTGTGCGCGCCGGTCACAAGGAGTTAGCGGTCCCGGGGCCGTCGGATGCCCCTCGGCTCCGCCGGCGGACGTAGGTGATCGGGAGGCCGACGACGACGCCCGCGACGGAGACCGCGGCGAACACGAACCCGACGAGCAGCCGCACGGGATCGGCCGCGAGCATCTCCGGGCTCCAGACGGAGACGAACCGAGCAGTCCAGAGGGTCCCCGTGACGAGCGCCGTGAGCAGTCCGAACGCGGCCCCCCGGAGGTACGTGACCGTCCCGCGGCGCTCGACGAGCGCCCACCAGACGAGAGCGCCGGCGAACAGCGCCGGGGCCGCGAGGATCGGCACGACGAGCGCGGTCGGGAGGCCGATCACCTCGCCGAAGAGGCCGAGCACGGTCGAGAGGGAGGCCGCGGTGAGCGCGGCGCAGGCGAACGCGTAGACGCCGGCGAAGAGCGACCAGCGTCGAGACGCGCGCGCACCGGCCGCGGACGAGGTCGAACTGTCCATACCACGACATCACTCACGCCGAGGAAAGCTCTTGCCGTAGGTGAAACGTCGGCTTGTCTCTTCTCAGGGCGTGATGACGGCGCGCCCGTCGATCTCGCGGTGTTCGAGCTTCTCGGCGACCGCGTTGATCTCGCCGAGGTCGTAGCGGCTAGTGTGGAGGTCGACGTCGCCCTGCTCGACGAGCGCGACGAGCTCCTGGAGCTCGGCGTACCGGCCGACGATGTTGCCGACGAAGGAGAACTCGCCGTTCACCAGCGCCTGCGACGGCTCGTGGACGTGGCCGCCGTAGCCGATGACGTGGTGGTCGCCGCCGGCGGCGGTGATCTCGGGGGCGTAGGAGGTCGTCACGTCCTCGCCGACGAAGTCGAGCACCTGCGCCGCGCCGGTGCCGTCCGTAATCGACTCGATCTCGGCCGCGACGTCGTCCTCGCTCGGATTGATCAGGTGGTCGGCGCCGTAGCCGTCGGCCAGATTCAGCGCCGAGTCCTTCAGGTCGACCGCGGTGACCCGGGCCGCGCTCATCGCGTCGAGACACTGGAGGCCGATGTGGCCGAGCCCGCCGACGCCGATGACGACCGCGTGGTCGCCGGGGTTTAGGTCGGCGACCGCCTTCTTCGCGGCGTGGTACGCGGTGATGCCGGCGTCGGCGTGGGGGGCGATGTCGATCGGCTCGACGCCCGACGGCAGCGGGATAACCGAGCGCTCGCTGGTGTGGAGGTACTCGGCGAAGCCGCCGTCGGTGGTGAGCCCGTTGAACGCGTCGTTCTCGCAGTACATCGTCTCGCCGAGCCGACAGGGGCGACACGTGCCGCAGGTCTGGACCGGGTGACAGATCACCGGGTCGCCCGGCGAGACCAGATCCACGTTGTCGCCGGTCTCGACGACGGTGCCGGCGTTCTCGTGGCCCAGGGTCAAGGGGAGATCCTGCGGGACGTACTCGGCCCACATCCCCTCGATGATGTGGTTGTCCGTCTGGCACCACCCCGCCCCCTCGACCTCGACGATCACGTCGTCCGGCCCCGTCGCCGCCGGCCTGTCTACCTCGTCGATGGTGAGCCCCTCGCTCATGTCGTCGGTGTACTCGTGGAGTCTCGCGGCTTCCATGCGTGAGAAACTCACGCGGAATTCACATAAACGTTCGTTGCGGACTCCGGCGTCGGGTCGCGGCCCCCGAGGGACCGCGAGTCGGTCCTCGGGGGAGGGAGAAGAGGAGGGAGCGCGTCACAGCAGCCGGTCGAACGCGCCCAGCGGCGGGAACCGGAGCGGCTCCCCGCGATCCGCGTCGTACACGATCGGGGCGAGCGCGGCCGCGTCGCCGACGAGCGGGGAGTCGAGACCGGCGCTCACGGCGTCATTGACCGCCACGCCCGGGGCGAGCCGGGTGAACGCGGGCAGCACGAGGAGGTCGGCGCCGCGGTAGGTCCCCTCGCCGCGGAGGACGCAGGGACGGCGGTCGCCCTCGATCTCGATCGTGGGGTGGACGTGGCCGATCACGTACCGGTCCGCCGCCGCAGACGGCGCCTCGTGGCCGTGGCAGACGACGGTTCGGGACGTGTCGCTGACGCCGGCTTCGCGGTCCCCGGCCCCACCGAGAACCAACTCCTCGCGGACCGGGCCGTTCCACGCGTCCGCGAGCGCGGCGTCGTGGTTGCCCGCGACGAGTTCGAGGGCGGCGCCGCGTGCGTCGCAGGCGTCGCGGAGCGCGTCAAGCGCCTCGCGGGCCCTGTCGCTGACCCGGTCGAAGGTGTGGACGACGTCGCCGGCGACGACGACCGTCGCGGGGTCGAACCGGTCGAGCAGCGCGCCGATCCGGTCGACGAGGTCCGCGCGCTCGCCGAGCGGAAGCGAGACCGCGGAGGCCTCGCCGCGGCCGACGTGGAGGTCGGCGACGACGAGCGCGTCGGCCTCCGAGAGGTACACCGCGCGCTCCGCGAACGCGACGTCTGAGAAGGGGGTTCCGGCTCCGGTCTCGGGCCCGACTCCGGCCCCTGCCTCGGCGTCCCGCCCCGTCACCGCCCGTACCCGGTCGAGCGCTCGCGGCGGCGGTCCGCGTCGCGGTCGGCCGGACCGCCGTCGACGTGGTTGCGGGCGGTCGCGTACGCCTCGCGGACGCGCCGGAACGACTCCTCGTCGCCGCCCTGATCGGGGTGCGTCTCCTTGACGCGCTCGCGGTAGGCGCCCTTCACCGCGTCGAGGTCGGCGTCGCGGTCGAGGCCGAGCTCGTCGAAGGCGTCGCCGACGGGATCGGCGCGGCCGGCGGGGCCGCCCGGCCGTGAGGGGCCGGTAGCGGAGCGGTCGGTTCCAAAGCGACCGCCGCCGAAACGGGCGGAGCGGCCGGCGTCCGAACCGGACTCGGCGGTCGCCCAGTCGGGCTCGTCGACGTCGAACGGGAGCCGACGGCCGAGCCCGCGCCCCGGCATCTCGTGTTCGCAGAGGACGGTGTAGACGCCCTCGCCCTCCAGCCGGAAGTAGTCGTGCGCGTCGAAGGTGATGGCGACGCCGCGCTCGGGGAGGTAGAAGGGGACCGACACGTCGTCGAAGGCGTGGTCCTCCGCGAACCGCTCGTCGGCCCCGGTCAGGTACGTCCGGATCTCGCGGCGGCGGCGCTCGTCGCCGGCGGCGCCGCGGCGGCCGGCCGACGCGGCCGGAGCCGGCACGAACCGGTCCCCGAGGTAGAATGCGAGCGCGACCACCCCGGTGGCGGCGATCCCGAGGCCGACACCCCAGAGGACCCACCGCGGCACCAGCGTCGTGAGCTCGGCGAACACACCCGCCGTAGCGGCTCCGCGGTAATCAACCTCCCGCCGGCGCGTCGGCTACCGGGGTCACGGAGCGTGGGAGCGTCGGCAGAAACGTTCCGTTTCGGTCGGCCGGCTCAGATCATTCCCTTCGCTTCGAGCCCGTCGAGGATGTCGTCGACGAGCTCCTCGGCGGTGTCGTAGGGGAACTCCTGTTCGCTGCCGAGCTTCGCCGCCATCTCCATCGCGGTGAAGCTCACGTCGCCGGCCTCGAACTTCGTCGCCGGGCCGTCCGGCAGCGCGGGGACGAGGTCCATCTGGTTCTCGACGGGGAAGTCTGCGCCGCCGAACGCCTCTAAGAACTGTTCGCGGAGTTCCGCTTTCACGTCGCTCATACACTGTTCATCCCGCGACCCCCGCAAAAGGGTTGCGGAACAACAGTGAACTCATTTAGGGTTGTCAGGTTTCGTGACGGCGGCCGTCTGTCGCGACTGTTCCGCCGTGGCGGCCGGTGGGACGCTGTTCCGCCGCGGCGGCCGGTGCGGACGCGACCGCCACGGGGGCACGCGGCGCGGGCCGAGGCACCGGGGCGGTCGTTACTCGCCGGGCTCGACCGCCAACCGAAGCGTGAGGTCCGCACCGTCGGCCAGCGCGGCGACGAGGTCGCGGTCGAGGTCGGCGGCCGCGCCGTCGCCGTCGACGAGTATCGTGCGCTCGTCGTCCGTGTAGCCGCTCGTCCGGCCGACCATCGAGCGGTCGTCGAGCAGCGCGAGGCCGGGGTCGCCGCGGCCGGTGACCGTCTCCTCGAACGTCTCGTCGCCCGCCTCGACGACGAGCGTCGCCTCGATCGTCGCGTCCGCGTCCCGACACGCCTCGCGGAACTCGGTCGAGAAGTCTCGCGGGGTCCGGTCCGCCTCGACGCCGACGATACAGTCGCCGGCGGGGGTGAGCCAGTCGTCGGTCGTGAGTTCGAACGTGCTCGCGTGCTCGGCGGTGACGTTCTCGTGGCCGACCGCGCGGACGACCTCGACGTGGGGGTCGTCGACGGCGGTCCACGGGGCGTCTGCGTCCTCGTCGCTCATTGTCGGCGGTCGGCGGCGACGCGACAAGTGGCCGTCGCTTCGGCGCCGGGAGACGGTCCGCGGGCGACGGTTTCCGGCGTCAGACGTCCGCGCCCTCGGCGAGCGCGGGGACGAGGCGGGCGGGGTTCTTCGCGAGGACGCGGGCCATCAGGTCCTCGGAGACGTCGAGAGTGAGCACCTCCATCACGCCGACGTTCGGGTGGACGTCGGGCGCGCCGGAGCCGAAGAGGACGCGGTCGGGATGTTCCAACACGCCGCGTTCGAGCACCTCGCGGTACCGCACCGCGCTCGTGTCGACGTACAGCCGGTCGTACTCGTCGAGCAGGTCGAGCGTCTCGTTCATCAGGTCCGCGTCCAAGGGATACCCCCCGAAGCTCCCCAGCACGATCGGGAGGTCGTAGCCGAGCAGCTCCGTCTCGACGGCCTCGGGCGGGAACTCCCGGCCCGCGTGGACGAAGAGGGGGAGGTCGGCGTCCTCAAGCCGAGCCAGCACGTCCTCGTTCGGGAGGCCGTCGACGTGGGGCGCGAGCGTGAAGCCGTGGAAGCGGTCGTCGTAGGAGTACTGCTCGACGTCGTCCGGGCGGGTGTGGTGGTCGTCGCGCTCGGCGCGGAGGTTCCGGACCGCCGACACGGGCCCCGTCCCCGAGTCGCGTGGGCCGTTGAGGCGGGCGAACGCGACGAACGGGCGGTCGATCGACAGCCGGGCGACCGCGTTGTTCGCGCGGAGGTAGCTCCGCCCGGCGGCGCGCTGGCCGGGGCTCGCGACCGCGCGGACGATGCCTGCCTGTAGCATCTCGCGTTCCAGCCGCTCCGGCGAGATGTCCCGCCCGTGGGTGGCGACCGACGACTCGTCGGGGTCGAGGGTCGCGCGGGTGTCGACGATCCGGAAGTCGTGTTCGAGCCCGAGCATGGCCGCTCTCTACCGACCCGTCTCGGGCGACCCGCATGTGCCTGTCGGTCGCACGGCGGGCGCTCGGCCCGCCTCGGCGCCCCGGACGCGACGCCGACGCACGCCGAACGAAGGCTGAAGTGGTCGCCCGCCGTCACCGGGCGGCATGGAACTCGTGGAGGCCGACGAGAGCGACCTCGACGCCCTCGTCGAGCGGTGGTACGACCTCGCGACGGCGATGGAGCGGTACTCGGCGCTGAACGAGATCGCGTACGCCGACGTGGCGGAAGTCCCGGACGACGGGTTCCGCGCACACCTCGACGACCCGGACGTGACCGACTACCTCGTCGTCGTCGACGGCGAGACGATCGGGTTCGTCACCCTCGAAACGGGTGACCGACCCTCCCGAGAGCGTGGCCGGTACCTCGACGTGGTAAACCTCGAGATCGACCCGGACCACCGGAACGAGGGGAACGGCACGGCGGTCGTCGACCGGGTGACGGAGATGGCTCGCGAGGAGAACCGCGACTACGTCACCGTCTCCTGCGAGTGGGGCAACGACGGCGCGCGGCGGTTCTACTGGGACGCGGGGTTCGAGCCCAAACAGGTGACGTACGCGCGCTCGTTGGAGTGAGCGGCGGCAGGGCTCGGACCGGGACGCGGCGGAGCCCGGAAGGACCCGGCAGGACCGAGAGCGCGTCGCTCCGCCCCGATCAGGGGCCCGCCGTCGAAATGATCTTCACCACGTCGCCCTCGCTCAACTCGTGGTCCTCGCCGATCCGACGCGAGGCGCGCGCGTCGACCGCGTGGAGGTACCCCTCGCCGATGTCGGAGTGGACCGCGTACGCGAGGTCGCGGGGGGTCGCCCCCGAAGGCAGGAGGAACGCGTCCGGGAGGACGTTCCCCGTCCCGTCAGTCCACTTGCCGGCGTCCTGGACCGGGTAGGCGGTGATCCGGTCGAGCAGGTCGTAGACGGCCGCGTTCAGCGCGGTCTGGACCCCCGTGCCACCGTGGGTCGCCATCGACTCGCGGAGGGCGTCGAGGCCGGCGCGCTGGTCGTCGGAAACGTCGCCGACGACCTCGAACGACTCGTCGCCCGGGTCGTAGTCGACGACGCCCGCCTCCGCGGCGCGCCGGAGGGCGAGCTCGCCGTCGGCGGTCGCGGGGATCACGGGCTTGTCGGTCCCCTCGCGGATGCGGTCGACCGCGCCGGCGGGCGCCGCGTCGACCTTGTTCGCGACGACGACGATGGGCTTGGTGCGGCGGCGGACCGCCCGCGCGAGCGCCTCGCGGTCGGCGTCGTCCCACGCCTTCGGGTCGTCGGGGTACTCCAGGTCGCGGAGGACCGCGGTCACGTCGCGCTCGGTCGCGCCGAAGCCGGTGAGCATGTCCGACAGCGCGGCTTCGAGGTCGAAGTCCGGCGAGCGGGACTGCCGCTCGACGCCCTCCCAGTTGCGGTCGACGATGCCCGCGAGCCAGAGGTCCATCTCCTCCTCGACGAAGTCCACGTCGTCGAGGGGGTCGTGGCTCCCGACCTCCACCGGCTCCCCCTCCGCGTTCGTCGCGCCCGAGGCGTCGACGACGTTCAAGACGACGTCGGCGTTCGTCAGCTCGTCGAGGAACTGGTTGCCGAGGCCCTTGCCCTCGTGGGCGCCCGGGACGAGCCCGGCCACGTCGAGCAGTTCGACCGGGACGTAGCGCTTCCCGTCGCGGCAGTTCTCCGCCCCGCAGCGCTCCTCGCGGTCGAGGCAGGGGCACTCGGTGCGGACGTAGGTCACCCCGCGGTTCGGGTCGACCGTCGTGAACGGGTAGTTGGCGACGTCGACGTCGGCCATCGTGGCGGCGGTGTAGAAGGTGGACTTGCCGGCGTTCGGCTTGCCCGCGAGCGCGACCGTGAGCATACCCGAGGGTCGCGGCCCCGCGAAAAGCGCCTTTCGGTCGGGCGGGGGCAACAGGCGTGAGATCCGAGAAGACGAAGACTGAGGCTGTGCGGCGGCGCGCGCCTCCGAGTGGCCGCCGCCGGCGGCCACGAGGAGCGCGTGCGAGGGAGTCGCGGCCGTTTTTAAACGGCCGCGACGAGGCTGGGGAGGCGTGAGGTTGCGGTGCTGTGCGGGATGGGACTCAAAGGGGCAGCCGTGAGGACGAAGCACGCCGCAGTAAGCACCGCATCGAGGGAGTGAACGGCGTGAGCGACCGAGTGAGGAGCGCAACAAGGCGCGCGAGTCCTCACGGCTGGGGCTTTGGAGATGTTCGTCTCCGTTTGGGTCCTGTCGAGTTTTCTTTATCAGACAAGTTCTCACCTGAAACAGCCGGTCGATGAGAACTGCTTATATTGTGGTCAGTTGGTCCCGTTTTGTGTAGACAATGAGGGCGATGTAACCAGCAAACACTGTGTGTGCGGCATACAGCGTCTCTCTTTCAATCATGCCGGAATACCGTGTGACTGCTAAGATAAAGAATACGCCGTATAGGAGACAAGGGAGCGTAATGTATACTGTAATAGCCTTCTTCGGGGTCATGTTGCTTCATTTTCAACAACAGCATTAAAACCGTCAGATACGGGTGATTTCCACTTCGTCTGTATTGACCGATTCGTGAGCGCCCTGTACTGAGCGATTCGTGAGCCCCAGTACTGATCGGATACAGTTCAGAACGTATCCCCTACTGAGGATTTCAACGGATCCCTGCCTGTTGTCCGCTCGTCATCTGAGAACGATGAACGCGTCAGAAGAGGGAACAACCGCCCTACTGCTGTGATCAGCTCACAGACCTATTTCCGCGCGACGATCCGGAGCACGTCCTCGTCGGCCAGCTCGTGGCTCTTCCCGACCTGCTGGTCGTCGTGCTTCGCGCTGTCGCCGGACACGCGAGCAAATTTAAACCGCTCGTCGAACTCGCCGCCGAGCTTCGAACAGGCGTCGCCGACGGTGTCGCCCTCGAAGAGGATGAGGGGCTCCTCGTAGTCCACCCCCCGACCGGGCTTGTCCATGTAAATACGAATGACGCCCAGCTCCTCCCAGAGCCGCTCCTTGAGCCCGTCGAGGCCGAGCTCCTTCTCGGCGGAGATGAAGAGCACGTCGTCGGGGTTCAAATCCCGCTCGCGCAGCTCCTCTTTCACCGTCGGGAGGTAGCTCTTGTCGATGAGGTCCGCCTTGTTCACGGTGACCATCGAGGGGAGGTACTCGCGGTTGTCCATCACGGCGTCGACGAGCTCGTCGATGGTCAGATCGTGGGGGATGGTGACCTTCGCGTTGACGTAGCCGTACTCGCGGAGGACCTGCTTCACCGTCTCCTCGTCGAGACTCACGTCGTCGCTCATCGTCACGCCGAGCCCGTCCTTGTGGGTCTTCCGGATGTTGATGTTCGGGGGCTCGGTGTCGAGGCGGATGTTCGTCGCGTACAGCTCCTCGCGGAGGCGGTCGTACTGCTCGATCTCGAAGACGGAGAGCATGAACACGACGAGATCCGCCGTCCGGACCACGGAGAGCACCTCCTTCCCGCCCCCGCGACCGCCGGCGGCGCCCTCGATCAGCCCCGGCACGTCGAGGATCTGAATGTTCGCGCCGCGGTACTTCAGCATCCCCGGGTTGACGTCCAACGTCGTGAACTCGTAGGATCCGACCTCGCTGTCGGCGTTGGTGAGGGCGTTGATGAGGGTGGACTTGCCGACGCTCGGGAACCCGACCAGCGCGACCGTGGCGTCGCCGTGCTTCTCGACCGCGTAGCCGTGGCCGCCGCCGGCGGAGGACTGGTTCTCCAGCTTCTCTTTCTTCTCCGCGAGCTTCGCCTTCAGACGCCCGATGTGTGCCTCGGTGGACTTGTTGTAGGGCGTCTCGGCGATCTCCTCGCGGAGGTCCTCGATCTCCTCCTCCAGTCCCATTACGATACTCTCGGCCGGTCGGCTCGTTAAAGGTGTTCCTTCGGTTCGCCGCCGCGCCGCCGCGGACCGAATCCCCCGACGACCGCCCGCGAACCGACGGATCGCCGCCGGGAGAGTGGTTGGAACGCCGATACTTCGACACGGTTATATCGGCGCCGAATAATTCCCACCCACGCCGAATGCCAGACCCGTCGAGCCTCCGTGACAGCACGCAGATCGTCCTCCCGCGCCGCGCGCTCGACGGACACCGGGAGCACCTCGAAGCCCGCTTCACCGTCACCGTCGTCGAGAGCGACGAACAGTTCCGGATCATCGGCAGCCCGGTCGAGATCAAGGCCGCGAGCGACTACCTCACCCGCAACGGCGTCGCCGTCGCGTAGCCGCTCTCTCCTCGCCACCCTGCTGAACCACTCCGCCGTCCGTTCGGAGGGTTGACGTCGCCGCTCGTCGAGGCCACGCGACGATTGGCACCGCCGGTCGCTGCTCGCCGCTGGCGTCGCCGGAGTCGCCGGCCGCGCTGCCGCTCCGCCCGGCCGCGACGCGGGCGGTCCCACCGCTGACGGGGACGACGGAGACGGCGACGCTGACGATGAACCCGCGACGTTCGAAACGGGCGACCTCACCGTCGCCGCGTTCGGCCTCACCGACCGGTCGACGGCGTTCGCGGCGACGGGCGACGACCCGGACACCGCGTTCGCGCGGCCCGACCTCGCCGCCCTCCGCCTCCGGATCCCCTTGCCGGCCCCGACTTCCGGATCCCCTCGACGGCTGCTGGCGTCCAAACCCTATTGGGTCGCAGCCGTCAACGGCGACCGTGACGAACACCAACCGCGAGTGGCTTCTCGCCGAGCGGCCGACCGGCGAGCCCGATCAGGACAGCTTCGACCTGCGCGAGACGGACGTCCCGGCCCCCGAACCCGGCGAACTCCTCGTCCGCACCCGATACCTCTCGGTCGACCCGTACATGCGCGGCCGGATGCGAGACGCGGAGTCGTACGCGGAACCGTGGGACGTCGGCGACGCGCTCAAGGGCGGCGTCGTCGGCGAGGTGGTCGAAAGCGAGAGCGACGCGTACGACGCGGGCGATCTCGTGACCGGCGAGGGGAAGTGGGCCGACTACGCGACCCTCGACGCCGACGACGTCGCGCCGGTCGACCCGAGCGTCGCAGACCCCGAGGCGTACCTCGGCGTCCTCGGCATGCCCGGGCGGACCGCCTACTTCGGGCTCCTCGAAGTCGGCGAGCCGAAGCCCGGCGACACGGTCGTCGTCTCCGGCGCGGCGGGCGCCGTCGGCTCCGTCGTCGGCCAGATCGCGAAGCGCAACGGCTGCCGCGTGGTGGGCTTCGCCGGCAGCGACGAGAAGACCGACTGGCTCACCGACGATCTCGGCTTCGACGCGGCGATAAACTACAAGACCACCGACGACTACCGCGCCGCGCTCGACGAGGCCGCGCCCGACGGCGTCGACGTGTACTTCGACAACGTCGGCGGCCCCATCACGGACGCCGTGTTCACGAAGCTGAACCTCGACGCCCGGGTCGCCGTCTGCGGGCAGATCGCCCATTACAACGACGAGGAGGCCCCGATCGGACCGCGCAAGCTCCCGCAGCTGATCCCGGTACGAGCGAAGGTTCAGGGGCTGCTCATCGCCGACTTCGCGACCCGGTTCGTCGAGGCGAGCGAGCGCCTGGGGCAGTGGGTCGCGAGCGGCGACCTGAAACACCGCGAGACGGTCGTGGAGGGGCTGGAGAACGCACCCGACGCCTTCCTCGGCCTGTTCTCCGGCGACAACATCGGCAAGCAGGTGGTGCGGGTGTCGGCGGCGGACGCGGCGTAACGGATCCGACTCAGGCACTCCACCTTCCCCGGCGGTGAGACGCACGTCGGTCGGAGCGCAACGCAGAAATCCCGATAGCGCGTAGCACGCCCATGCTGTTCGCGACCCACCTCCTCATCGGCGCGCTCGTCGCGCGGAACCGCTTCCCGGTGCCGTGGGTCGTCGCGGGCGCGGCGCTTCCGGACCTCGTCGACAAGCCGCTGGCGATGGTCGGGCTCGTCCCCACGTACCACTCCGTCGTCCACTCCGCGCTGTTCGCGGGCGTCCTCGGCGCCGGCTGGCTGGCGGCCCGTCGGTACGGCGCCGCGACGGCGATGACGGCCGCCGCAGCGGTCGGGGTCGGCTGGGCGACGCACCTCGTCGCGGACGCCGCCCACATCACCATCAACGGCCGACCGGAGAACACCGTGTTCCTCCTCTGGCCGCTCGTTCGGAGCTGGAACTCCATCGGCGCCGGTCCCGGGTCGTTCGCGCTCCAGTACCTCTGGACGCCATCGTTCTACGTCGAGGTCGCGATCTGGCTGTTCGCCGGCGCGGTCCTGCTGCGCGACGGCCCGCCAGTGATCGGCGCGTGACGCGTCCCCCTACTCGACGTAGCCGAGCGGCCGCAGCTACTCGACGTGGCCGAGCGGCCGCAGCTACTCGACGTAGCCGAGCGCCCGCAGGTGGGACTCGTCGACACCGGAGAGGTACTGCTCGTCGCCGACGAGACCGCCCGCGTCGGCGGCCCGTTCGAGCAGCCCCTCGGGGACGCTCGTCGCCGTCGCGCCGTCGCCGTACGGCTCCCCGACGACGGTCTCCGCGGCCGGATCCCCGACCTCGTAGCGGGCGTGGACCACGTCGGTGCCGTCCGCCGTCCGCCGCCCGAACAGCTTCTCCCCGTCCGCCCGGCGGACCCCGCGGACGACTCCCGCGGCCGTGAGCGTCCCCGCGACCGTCTCGACGTACTCCCGGCCGAACGCCGTCGGCGGAGCGGCCGCTCCCGGTTCGGGTCGGAGCATGTCGGGCAGGTCGACGAGCGAGACCTGCTCGTCCACCGTCGACTCCGGCCAGTCTGGCCGCGCGACGACGAGCGGAACGTGGACGAGCGACTCCCACGAGGCCGGCGGCAGGTGGCCGAACACCCCCCGCTCGGGGTCGAGGCACTCCCCGTGGTCGGCCGTCACCGCGAGCACGTCTCGGTCGGGCCTGTACAGCCCCCGTTCCCGGAGCTCGCTCACGAACTCGACGACCGATCCGCCGAGGTGGTCGCAGGCCCGCCGGTACAGCCGCGCGACCGTCTCGGCCTCCGCCCGGCCCACGTCCGCGGCGTCCCCTATCGTGAGGCTCCGACTCATCGCGGCCGCCCGGTCCGGGTCGAGCCCCGCGGCCGCCTCGCCGTCGTTCGGGACGTAGTAGGGACTGTGGGTGTCCATGTAATGGAGCCAGCAGAACACCGGGTCGGTCTCCCCCGACAGCGCGTCCAGCGCGCGCTCGTGGAGCCGCGCCGCCGGCCGGTAGTAGGGGGCAGCGAGCCCGAGGCGGCGCATCATCGGCCAGATGCGCCGGAAGTACGCCTGCTCGACGGGTCGGGTCACCCCGCGCGGCAGCAGGTCGTCCAACAGGTTGCTCAGCCCGCCGGCCTCCCCGACGGACCGCTCGGTCAGCGCGTCGGCGGCGATGGGGTTGTCGGTCAGCAGCCGCGTGCGGTAGCCGTCGGCCGAGAGCGACGACGGGAGGAGCGGGTCGCCGACCGTCCCCTCCTCGTCGATGAACCGCCCGGTCGCGAGGGCCGGGATCGAACTGGCCGTGTGCGAGGCCGGCGCGACGGCGTTCGAGAACCGAGTCCCGCCCGTCCGTTCTGCGACCGCGTCGACGAGTTCGGTCGCGTGGTCCGCTCTGAGCGCGTCGGCGGACAGGAGAAAGATATTCGGACGGCGTGGCATCTGGCCGCATTACGCCGTGACTGAGGTTATATCTGTTGTCCTCTCGGGGTTCGAATCCTCAGCACGTATTTGCGGCTCACGGATTGTTCGCCGCAAAATGCGCGGGACCGGATTTGAACCGAGGCGAGAAATGCTCGCTCACTCCGTTCGCTGCGCGTTTCTCGCTGGGCTCAAATCCGCTCCTGCTCCCTCGCTCAGTCGCTCCGCTCCTTCGCTCAGTGCGCGGGACCGGATTTGAACCGGCGGACCCCTACGGGATAGCGTCCTAAGCGCTACGCCTTTGGCCTGGCTCGGCAACCCGCGCGCGAGTTACCGTACCCGAGTGGTTCAAAAATAGTTGTCGCTAGCGACCCGCGACGCCCCGATCTCCCGCTCAGATGTCGGTGTCGAACGGCAGCAGATCGAGCACCGCCTCCTCGCCGACCCGATCGAGGAGCCACTCCGCGAACAGCACCGCGACGACCCCGAGCCCCATTCCGAAGAGGGTGTCAGAGAGGTAGTGCGTCCCGAGGTAGATCCGCGAGAAGGAGATCAGCCCGGCGAAGCCCGCGGCGACCGCGAAGGGGAGCTCATCGGAGTTGCGCGCGATCGTCGCGTACGCCGTCACGGCGGCCGCGTGTCCCGAGGGGAACGAGCTCGTCACGCCGGTGTCGCTCTCGGTGATACAGATCGGATTCGGCGGGAACGGTCGGTCGACGAGCGACATCAGCCCCCAGACGACGACGCCGAGCAGCGACAGCGCGACGACGCTTTTGACGAACTCCTCGCGCCAGCCGGCGAGGTAGAACAGCCCGACGAACACGACCCCGGCCGTGACGGAGCCGAGCCCGGTCATCGAGGTCATCATCACGGTCAGAAGCGACGTGCGGATCGCGCTGACAAACTCGACGCCGAGCCGATCGATCCACTGGACGGCGTTTAGAACCTCACCGGCGAGCGCGTACATGGATGACCGATCCTATCGACCCGAGAACCATAGAGGCCGCGCTCACCGACAGAACTCGCAGTCGCAGTACGCGTCGCAAACGGGGTTGTCGCAGTCGGCGCCGCGCGCCGAGCAGTGCTCGCGACCGTGCCGAATCAACAACACGTGAAGCGGGTAGGTCAGCTCGTCGGGCACCTGTTCGTCGAGCGCCTCGTGAGCCCGCTCGTTCGAGGCCGACTCCGGGACGAGTCCGAACCGCTTCGAGACGCGCTCGACGTGGGTGTCGACCGCCATCGTGGGCTTCCCGAAGTGGAAGTTCAACACGACGCTGGCGGTCTTCGGGCCCACGCCCTTGATCTCGGTGAGCCAGTCTTTCGCCTCGTCGGTCGGCATCGCGTCGAGGAACGCCAGCGAGTACGCGCCGCCGGTCTCCTCCCGGATCGCGGTCAGCGCGCGCTGGATCCGGGCGGCCTTCTGATCGGCGAGTCCCGCAACGCGGATCGTCTCCTTCAGCTCCTCGTGGTCGGCGCCCTCGACGGCCGCGAAGTCGTCGTAGCGGTCGAACAGCGCCTCGGCGGCGCGGCTCGTGTTCTCGTCGGCGACGTTCTGCGAGAGGATGGTGGTCACCAGCTGGCGGACGCCCTCGCCCGGCTCGGCAGTCGGGTCCGCGCCGTGTTCGGCGACGCGGTCGACCGGCTCGTACAGCGCCACGAGGTCGTCGTGAAGCGCCCGGACCCGCGTCTCGTTCCACTGCTGAGTCGACATACACTCACTACGTGCGCGGGCGACTTCAGCGCGGCGGAGCCGCTCTCCTTCGGAGCGGCGAGGGCGGTCGACTCCGCGGCTGCGACCGCGGACCGTTTATATATCTCGCTCGACTACCCCGGCGCGTGTACCGGGCGAGCGACCGAGTCGACAACGAGGCGTGGATCGAGCTGGTCGAGGAGGCGTGCGTCTCGCTCGACCTCGACGAGGAGACGCGCTCGACCGCGGTCGACCTCTTCCTCTCCCGCGCGCCCGACGACGACCGCGGGAAGCGCGTCGCGGCCGCCGCCAGCCTCTACGCCGCCGGCCTGATCCGCGGCGAGGAGCGCTCGCAGTCCGCCGTCGCCGACGCGATGGACGTCTCGCGCCTCTCGGTCCAGAAGCGCTGGAAGCCCATCCTCGAAGACGCCGGCTTCTCGCCGCCCTCGTGGTGAACCCCGAAGACGCGGAATACCCGCCTTCTCGAACCGTGTGCGTTCGATGTATTGCTCTGCGATAGATTTATTATCCAACGTAAAGCACCCTTTACTGTAAAGCGAGCTTTACACACAACCCGCGCTCGCTTTACCCTCCACCATGAGCGAACACACGACCTCCGCGACGGCTCGGCCCTCCACCAGAAAGCGGTACAAGCGCATCGCCTACGGACTGCTCGGTGCCGGTATCCTCGCCTTGTGGATCGGCATCGCGGTCGACCGCTTCGTCCTCGGCGTCGCCCTCTACTGGGCCGGCGGCCTCGGCATGGGGCTCGTCCAGCGGTTCAGCCCCGTCGAACTGTACGACGAGCGCGACGGCACCATCAGCCGCAAGGCCAGCCAGACCACGATGAACGTCTTCGCCTACGTCTTCGTCCTCGGGACGCCCGGCGGACTCGCATTACAGGAGAGCGGCCTCGTCACGCTTCCGGGCGAGTTCTACGGCGCGACTTGGACCCTCTTCGGGGTCTTCGTCGTGTTCGGCGCGTCCCACCTCTACTACAAGCGGCGCACATGAGAAACGATATCCCCGACAGGCGCGACGAGACCGACGAGAGCCAGGCCGACCTCGCCGCCGCGGTCGAGGTCACCCGCCAGACGATCAACGCGATCGAACGCGAGCGCTACGACCCGTCGCTGGAGCTGGCGTTCGCGCTCGCGGATCACTTCGACTGCCGGATCGAGGACATCTTCGACCCGGACGAGTGATCACTTCGGCGTCGCGACGACGCCGAGGTGGTCCTCGTGGAACCGGTCCAGTCGCCGCGTCTCCAGTATCTCGTACGCGTCTCGGAGCCGGTCGAGCGCGCCCTCGAACACCGCCTCCGGCGCCGCCGTCACGTCCTCGCTGCGCGCCTTGATCGCCAGCAGGAGCCGCCCGTCCTCGGTCAAAAACTCCGCGTTGCGCACGGCGACGTCCGCCTGTCCGCGCGTGGCAACGTCCTGAACGACCGCGTCCACGTCGGCCTCGACGACGTGCGCGTACGTGTCCGGCTTCCGCGCGTCCTTGAGCAGCGGGAACAGCCGGTCGCGCGGCTCGGCGGCGTCGAGCAGGTCACGCGCCGGCCGCGGCGCGAACTCGACCGCGTAGGTCGGGCCGGCGAAGTCCGCGACGTGGCTGACCGTCGTGCCGCTCGCGGCGCCCAGGTAGAGGACCGTCTCGCCGCCCGTCAGGCCCGTCTCCAACCCGAGTTCGAGCATCCCGCCCAGCTTCGACCGCTCGGGGTCCCACGCGCGCCAGCCGTCGGCGGTCGGCTCGCCGTACACCGGCTCGCCGCGGGTCGCCAGCCGCTCCTCGCCGTCGACCTCGCGGCGCTCGACGCCGTCGGGGAGCGCGGGGTCACTCATCGTCGACCCCTCCGTCGCTCGCCGCTCCGCCGCTGTCGCCGCCCTCGCTTGGCCCGTCGTCCGCCCGCGCCCGGATCGTCGCCATCCGCTCGCGGAGGTCGTCGTGGAGCTGCGCTCGCCGCTCGCCGGCGTAGTGATCGGCGCGCGCCGCGAGCGTCAGCTTCCCGGCGAGCGCGCGCGCCGCGGAGCCGCGGTCCGCCGGCCGCGTCCCGCGGACGAACTCGTGGGTGTAGATGATCCCGTGCTTCGGCGAGGGCGCCCGCCCGGAGAGGTGCGCGAACAGCGCGTCCTCGGCGCCGAGCACCTGAACCGTGCCGGACGGCTTCTTCGCGAGCGACTCCAGTCCGCCCGCGAGCGCGATCAGCCGCGCGGCGAGCTCCGGCCCGGCCATCTCGGTGAGGTTGGGCGCGACGGCGGGCGCGATCCGACCGATCGTCTCGGCGAGCTCGGCCCGCTCGTCGTCGAGCTCCGCGGCGCGCTCCGCGAGGGAGACCGCCCGCCGCTCGACCTCGTTCTCGGGCTCTCGGGCCGCGACCTCGCGCGCGCCGTCGACGCCGGAGCCGACGTCGTCGAAGAGGCTCCCCGCCCACTCGACGGCGCGCTCGGCGAGCTCGTTGGCGACGCGCTCGGCGTCGTCCATCGCCCGGACCGCGTGGATCAGCTGCGCGTCGTCGGCGCGCTCCCGCTCGCGGACCGCCTCGCGGGTCGCGCGCGTCGTCGCGGCCTTGAGTCGGTCGTAGTACTCGTCGGCGTCGTCCGCGAACCCTGACTCGACGGCGCGCGCGGGCCAGTCGGCGGGCGCCGCGGCGCTCCCGTCGCGCACCCCCGCCGCGGCCGCCGCGGTCGCGGCGTCGTCGCTCTCCGTCTCGCTATCGATATCGCCGGTCGCGTCCGCCGGCGGCGCCTCGAACCAGCCGCCCCCGCCGTCGGACGCAGCGCTCGCGTCCGGTCCGGCGTCGGTGTCGCTCATTGCCGGCGGCTACTCGCCCCGGCGGTATAGACGTTCCCGATGCGACCCGCGGCCGCGCCGCTCACGCCGCCGCGTCGGCCGCGTCGGCCTCGGCTTCGCCGTCCTCGTCGTCCTCGTCGGGGCGGAGCGCGCCGAAGACGCCCGCCGAATCGGAGCGGAAATCCGCGAGCGTCGCCCCCGCGAGCGCGCCGAGCGCGCCCCCGCTGGAGGCCGCCTGTCTGCTGATCAGTCCGCCGACAGCGGCGCCGACGGCCGCGCCGACCGCGGCGAGCGTCGCCCGTGAGAGTGCGCGTCGAATCCGTGATCCCATGCGCGGAACGTCTACGCCGATTTACAAAAGCCTGCCCACGGTCGGACTCCGGCATCGGTCCGCCCGTCGGACGAGGGGTCACCGACGTCGCGGTTCGCTTCCGCGACGGCCGAGCGCGCGCGAGCCGAGCTAAGGAGCTTACACGACCGTCTTTGGGGTAAAATTTATCAATCCACAATATATGTCATCGGGATATGGCGTCAGATCCTGACAATAGGTCTCATGTGACGAACAACCAATCGAACGCGACCCGCCGCGGCGTGAGCCGCCGTCAGTACATCGCCGGCGCGGGCGCCGCCGGCGTGGCGGCGTTCGCCGGGTGTAGCGGCGGCGACGGCGGTGACGGCAGCGACGGCGGTAGCATGGGCGGCGACGGGACGACCACGATCAACATCATCACGTGGGAGGAGTACGCCGAGATGCAAGAGAACATCGAGTCCACGCTCGACGGGGTGGAGCTGAACATCACGCCCTCGACGTCGTCGACGGAGATGTTCTCGCAGTGGAGCTCCGGCCAGGACGAACAGTACGACATCGCCGTCCCGAACAACAACCTCGTCCCGCGGTTCATGGACGCGGACCTCGTCGCGCCGGTGAACAACGACGTGGTGAACAACTTCGGCTCCATGTACGACCGGTTCCAGTCGTTCGTCGACAACCAGTTCACGGAGAGCGGGAACGCGTACGGCGTGCCGATCCGCTTCGGCTGGTACGGGTACTCCTACGACTCCCGGAGCGTGCCGGACCACGAGCCGAGCTACGACATCCTGTTCGAGGACGACTACGTCGACGCGGACCTCGACGGCGAGATCATCATGTACGACGAGGCGGCGAAGTCGATCCCCGCCGCGGCGCTGTACCTCGGCATGGACGACGCGATGTCCGGGGCGCGGATGACGTTCACGGAGGACCAGCTCTCCGAGATACAGGAGCTGCTCATCCAGCAGAAGCCGCGGCTTCAGGGGTACATCGCCCTCGACCCGACGTTCATCCAGGAGTTCCGTCAGGGTAACTTCCTCGTCGGCCACAGCGGGCGGAATGAGACGGTCCAGATGCGGAGCGAGGGGGACGACTGGGTCGAGTTCGTCGCTCCCAGAGAGGGCGCGCTGGCGTGGTACGAGACCGCGGTCGTCTCGGCCGCATCGGACAACAAGGAGACCGCTTGGGAGGTGATAAACGAGTTCATCACGCCGCAGAACGGAGCGGCGCTCGCCGAGGCCGGCTTCTCGCCCAGCACGAATCCCAACGTGGCCGACGAGCTGACCGAGGAACAGAACGAGCTGTACGGGCGGATCGACCCGTCGCGGCTCGAAGGGATGTACTCGCTCAAGGACATCGCCTCGGACGTCGAGGAGGCGTACGTCTCCACGTGGGAAGAGGTCAAGGCAGCATAGATGGCCGCAGACGAGCGGGACGAGAGCGCGCGGGCGAGAGTGGTGAGGCTGCTGAGCGGACCACGCAGTCGGATCGGCGTCACGGTCGGTCCCAGCGCGGCGTGGATACTCACCCTGCTCGTCGCGCCGCTGGCGTTCATGGTGGCCGTGAGCTTTTTCGAGGTCAGTTCGCTGACGTACCAGATAATCTACGAGCCGACGCTGAACAACTACCGCTCCCTGTTCGACGGCGGCGGCGCGATCTGGAACACCCCGTTCGTCACGGCGCTGTGGCTCTCGTACGTCATCGCCACCGTGACGACGCTGTTGTGTCTCACGCTCGCGTTCCCGCTGGCGTACCTGCTGGCGCGGAGCGGCGGGCGGCTGTTCAAGCTCGTCATCTTCTTCGTGCTCCTGCCGTTCTTCACGATGTACCTCGTCCGGGCGTACTCGTGGGTCCTGATGTTCGGTCCGGGCGGCGTGATCAACAGCACGCTCATGAGCTGGGGGCTGATCGACGCCCCGCTCGGGATCTTCAACTACGGCGTCCCGGCGATCGTCGTCGGGCTCACGCACGCGTACTTCCCGTACATGCTCCTGACGCTGTACGCGAGCCTCGACGGCCTCGATTTCTCGATCATCGAGGCCGCCCGCGACCTCGGCGCGTCGCGGGTCGAGGTGCTCCGCGACCACGTGATCCCGCTCACGCTTCCGGGGATCATCGGCGGGAGCCTCTTCGTCTTCGTACCCAGCGTCGGCGCGTTCATCACGCCGACGTTCCTCGGGCAGGGCAAGGTCCAGATGATCGGCATGCTCATCGAGAGCCGGGTCGCCGGGACCTACTCGATCGGGTACGCGAGCGCGGCGTCGATGTTCGTGCTCGTCTCGATCGTGGGCGCGATGATCCTCGCGTTCCGGTACGTGAGCATCGAGGAACTGGGGGGTGCCTGAGATGGCGACCGAGACCTCGGAGTCGACCGAGACGACTGGATCGACTGAGCGGCTGGTCGGGCATCAGACCGTCGAACGGCTCCTCGGCACCTCGCTGTACGTCGTCTCCGGGCTGTTGCTCCTCTTTTTGTGGGTGCCGCTCGCGATCATCATCTTCCTCGCGTTCGCGGAGAACGCCGTGACGATCTTCCCGTTCGAGGGACTCACGCTCGACAACTTCCGGCTGGCACTCCGCAGCGACTCGATGCGATCCTCGCTCGTCGGGAGTTTCACCATCGCGACGGTCGCGGCGTCTATCGCGACGATTCTCGGCGTGCTGGCCAGCTTCGCGCTGACCCGCTACCGGTTCCGCCTCCGGGAGGTGTACCGGACCTTCGGGATCATCCCCATGGTGATCCCGGGGATCATCCTCGGGGTGGCCCTGCGGATCTACTTCCAGAACCTCCTCGGCATTCTCCCGGGGTTCGCCACCGTGGTGCTGGCCCACTCGCTGTACGGGCTCCCGTTCGTGCTCCTCATCGTCTCGGCCCGGCTGTACACCTACGACGAGTCGCTGGAGGAGGCGGCCCGAGACCTCGGCGCGGACCCGCTGACCGTGTTCCGCGACGTGACGCTCCCCGTAATCGCCCCGGCCGTCGGAGCGGGGTTCCTGTTCGCGTGGATCCGGTCGTTCGAGGACTACATCCGCGCGCTGTTCCTCACCGGTCCCAACACCGACGTGCTGACGATCTGGATGTTCAGCCGGATCCGACAGCTCGACGCGCCGGAGCTCAACGCGGTCTCCGCGATCATCGTGTTCGGGATCGCGATCGCGCTGGCGGTCGCGATGAACGTCGGCAACGTGACCGGCTACGTCGCCGGGACGGTCACCGAAGAGGAGGAGTGAGGCCCCGAGCGGGCGGCCCCGCTTTCCGGTTACTTTCGCCGCCCCGACCGTGACCGCGGAAACGGTCCGACGGAGGGCGACGACCGATCAGAACACCGTCGGGGCGCCGTCGACCACGGCCAGTGCGACGTCGTCGCCGGTGTCGACCGCCGACTCGCGCCCCTGGATGACCACCTGGAGCTCGTCCACGTCCCCGTGGGG
The DNA here is from genome assembly GCF_000337395.1 of Halorubrum distributum JCM 13561. NCBI lineage: Archaea > Methanobacteriati > Methanobacteriota > Halobacteria > Halobacteriales > Haloferacaceae > Halorubrum > Halorubrum distributum. The sequence continues at coordinate 18,346 of NZ_AOJF01000028.1, read as the reverse complement.
TTCGACGAGGTAGTTCGTCTGGTCGCCCTGGAAGTACCGCTCGACGACGGTGCCGCGCAGGACGCCGTCCCCGTCCGCGATGGTGAAGTCCTCCGGTCGGATCGAGACGGTGACCTCGCCGGTTCGGTCCGGCGCCGGCACGGTAAACCCACCTTCGCCGCCGACCTCCGCGACGGTCGTTCCGTCCCGCTCGACGGTCCGCGCGTCGATGAGGTTCGTGTCGCCGATGAAGTCCGCGACGAACTCGGACGCGGGCTCGCGGTAGATCTCCTCCGGCGGACCGATCTGCTCGATGTGGCCGTCGTTCATCACGGCGATCCGGTCGCTGAGCGTCATCGCGACCTCCTGGTCGTGGGTCACGTAGAAGAAGCCCCCCTGCGTCTGCTTGTGGATCCGGCGCAGCTCGACCTGCATCTGCTTCCGGAGCTTCCGGTCGAGGCTGGAGAGCGGCTCGTCGAGCAGCAGCACCGCCGGCTCGTTGACCAGCGCTCGCGCGAGGGCGACGCGCTGCTGTTGGCCGCCGGAGAGCTCCGTCGGGTTCCGGTCCTCGAACCCGTCGAGGTCGACGAGTTCGAGGTACTCGGAGACGCGCTCCGACCGCTCGTCGGCGTCGACGCCCGACTTCGCGAGCCCGTACCCGACGTTCTCGCCGACGCTCATGTGCGGGAAAAGCGAGAGCTGCTGGAACACGAGGTTCGTCTCCCGGGCCTCCGGGGGAACCGATCCCATCGATTGGCCGTCTATCCGGACCTCTCCCTCGGTCGGGTGTTCGAAGCCACAGATCATCCGGAGCGTCGTCGTCTTGCCGCAGCCGGAGGGACCGACGAGCGTGAAGAACTCGCCCTCTCGAACGGAGAAGTCGACGCCGCCGACCGCGGTGAGGTCGCCGAACCGCTTCGTCACCTCGTCGAGTTCGACTAATGTGTTCCCCGTTGCCATGTGCCACTCCTCCTGACACCAGCACTATCAATCTATCGCCGGACGGGACCGCGGATGGGGTGGGTGCTCCCCGGGCAGCAGAACGGCGTCACTGAAGCCGCTTCGTCGTCTCCACGAGGGGATGTCGCGCGTAGTCGACGATCTCGATGTCGGCGACGACGCGGAGCCCCTCCTTCTCTGCGGTCTTCGCCATCCCCAGATCGACAGGGGTCCGCGGGACGATCACGTAGGCGTCCATCGTCTCGATGCCGGCCTCGCGCGCGGCCATCGCCCGGTGGTGGCCGTCGGCCAGGTAGAGGGTGCCGCCGTTGTCGATGACGACGAGGGGTTCGGCGAGCCCGTGTTCGAGCTCGTACTGTCGGCCCTCCAGCTCGTCGGCGTACACGCGGGCCTGCGTCGGCGTCAGGTCCGCGATCGCCACCTCGCGGCGCTCCTCGTCGAGCTCGACGCCGTGGATCTGCGAGAGGGTTCGCATCAGCTTCCCGACCTTGCCGGGCGTCGCGCGCTCGATCTGCGAGCGGACCACGTCGGTGTTCGAGATGATCCCGACGAGGTTGTCGGCGTCGTCGACGACCGGGAGCCGCTGGATGCCGGAGCGTAAGATTACGCGGGCGGCGTCGGTCACCTTCATGTCCGGGTGCGCGACGATCAGGTTCTCGGTCATCACCGTGAACACGGGGGCGTCGTCGTCGGCGAGCAGCAGGTCCCCGGCCGAGACGAACCCCTCGACGGTGCGGCCCTGGGTGACGGGGAACCCGTTGTGCCCGTCGCTGTCGGCCATGCGGCGCGCGACGGTCGCTACCGTCTCGTCCGGACTGACCGTCTCCACCTCGCGGGTCATGTACTCCCCGACCGTCGGTTTCCCGCTCATCGTCCGCCGTAAACGTCCCCGGGATAAAAAGGGGGCGGGGCGACGGAGGCCCGCTCCGGCGGCCCGGCGCGGCCGCCCGCCGGAGCGTCACGGGAGGCGACTCCCGCCACAGGTCCACCGCGGGCGCCCGTCGTCGAGGGCGGCGTTACCCCGCGGGCGGCCCCCAAGTCACCGACTCGTCGGGCTCGCCGTTCGGGCGCTCGACCCGAGTCCTGAGCCCCCCGCGCTCGTCGACGGCAATGGAAACGCGGCTCACGTTCCGCTCGTAGCGCCGGTACCGTCCCTTTTCGGCGTCTATCGAGACGTGTTCCGTCACTAGGTCCAACTCGTTGAGCACGTCCAAGCGCCGATACACCGTCGACATCGGGATACCGGACTCCTCAACCACTTCGGCGACCGAGGTCGGCTCGTCGAGCGCGGTCAGGATCGTCCGGTTCGTCTCCTCGCTCAGGGCGTCGAGGAGCCGCTGAACGAACTGCGACTCGTCGCGTTTCGGGCCGGCGTCACTCATCGCGAACGACCGGTGACGCGGGCTCGTTTCTCCGGGCTCCGTCCCCGTCTCCTGTGCGCTCCGCCTTCGACTCGACGTGAGGATCGCTCATCATCGGGGATTACACGCACAGCGGCTAGTGTGTCCGTTTGTCGCAGGACAACTCCGCCGCCACCGCTCCGGGCGGCTAACTGTCGCCGCCCGGCTCGCCGACTTCGATCGGGACGCCGATCATGTTCCCCCACTCGGTCCAGGAGCCGTCGTAGTGTCGCACGTGTTCGTATCCGAGCAGTTCCTCGAGGACGAACCACGTGACCGACGACCGCTCCCCGATCCGACAGTAGACGATCACGTCGTCGTCGGGGGTGACCCCTCGAGACTCGTACACGTCCGCGAGCTCCTCGCGCGACTTGAACAGGCCGTCGGGGCGGACGTTCTCGGCCCAGAACACGTTCGTCGCTCCCGGGATGTGTCCGCCCCGCATCGCTCCCTCGTCGCTGCCGGGCGGCTTCGTGACGTCGCCGCGGAACTCCTCGGGCAGGCGCACGTCGACGAGCTTCGCGTCGGTCCCGATCGCCGCCCGCACGTCCGTGCGCCCGGCGCGCACCTCCGGTCTGGCCGGCGCGTCGGGGGCGTCGCCGTACGTCACGTCGGGCGGCGCGACCGGCTCCGTCGTGGTCGGGTAGCCGTGTTCCGTCCAGTACTCGCGGCCGCCGTCCATGATCCTGACGTCCGGATGGCCGTAGTGGGCGAGCTGCCAGTACAGGTGCGCCGCGAACCAGTTCCTGTTGTCGCCGTAGATGACGACGGTCGTCTCCTCGGTGAACCCGCGCGATTCGAGGAAGGCAGTCATCTCCGCCGGGGAGAGGATGTCGTGTGCCTCCGCCGACCGGAGGTCGGTCCGCCAGTCGACGCCGACGGCGCCGGGCGCGTGCCCCTCCTCGTAGAACGAGGCGTTGACGTCGACCTCGAGCAGCCGCAGGTCGGTCGCGACGGAGCTGAACTCGTCGAGCCGGGCGTTCACCCAGTCGGCGCTAACGAGCACGTCCGTCGGGTAGCGGCCGCCCGTCGACGCGGCTGTCGGGTCTCGCTGATCGTCGTCCGTGGGGGGTTCGGCGGTCATGCTTGTTGGTCCGCGAATCGTTTCGCTAACTCAGCGGTCGCGCGTCGCAGCCGGTAGGACACCGTCGAGCGGGGCTCTCCGAGCTCCGCCGCGAGCTCGTCGAGCGTCACGCCCCGCGGCGTCTCGAAGTAGCCGCGCTCGACCGCGAGCAGCAGGGTCTCGCGCTGCTCGGCGGGGACGTCCGGTCGGGAGAGCAGCTCGCTCTCCCAGTGGTCGACCTCGGTCAGGTGCTCGAACGAGAACGACAGCCCGTCGCCGAGCTTCGCGGCCAGCGTGTCGTACAACAGCCCGATCTTCGAGTCGTCCTGGACCAACACGCGCCACCGGACCGTATCGCCGGACCGCGTCTGCTCGAAGAGGACGCCTCCGTCGACGTACTTCGCCGCGATCAGCGGCACGGACTCGCAGTAGTCCACGTCCGAGACGTACGTGTACGTCACTCGCCGCCGCTGCTCGTGGGTCAACAGGCTCGTCGTGCGGTTCGAGCGACACTCCCGAGCGCTGATCGACTCGCGGTCGACGGACTCGTCCAGGAGCAGCTCGTCGACGGCGTCGAGGTCGGCCGCGTCGCCGGTCACCGATTCGAGCTTCCACAGCTCCGTGGGATCGAGACACGAGTAGGTCGCCTCCGACTGGAGGGACTCGCGGTCGATGAACAGGTCGACGTACTCGTCGGCGCCGGGTTCGTAGGTTATGGTGAACGTGAAGTCGTACATCTGACGGGGAGCTCGTTCTGTCGTGCGATTTCGGTTCGCCGCGTCCGCCTCACGGGCGACCGAACCGTCGCGGTCGGCCGCGCTCCGGCGGGAAGTTGGCCCTCGACAACACGCCTGATACGGGCCCGACGCACTTACGTTATCTCGTATGGTGCTTCCACGTTCGAATCGGGGAACGCCGGCCGCGCTCCGAAGCCGCCTCCTGATCCCGGCCCTCGTCGCGCTCGTCGGCGGGATCGGCGGGTTTGCCTTCGGACTCGCCCGCGACGACGCGGTCACCGCGCTGGGCGCGCTGCTGTTCCTCCCGAGCGCCGCGCTGCTGTTCGGCATCGTCGCCAAGCGCCACGGTATCGGCCCGTTCGGACCGTCGAACCGCCGAGGGGACTGACGGTCGTTCGCCCCCGCACGGCACCGCGAGCGGGCCCGCTGGCGAGGCGCTCGGCTCACGTCGCCTCCCGAACGCGAGCGGTGACGAGCCGGTCGACGTTGTACATGAACACGGCGACCGCGGCGAGGACCGTCGCGAAGTAGACGACGAGCTGCGGCGGCCCCGACGCGGCGCCGCCCGCGACGGCCCCGCCGAACCCGACGACGGTGAGCTCCGCCCACGTGATGAGCACGCGCGAGAGCAGCAGCGTTCCGACCGGCGACCGCCGACTCGGCGCGTTCGCCGCTGGGTCGTCGTTCATCTCAGTACGCCTCCTCGGCCGATATCGGGCCGCTGAACGCCGAGTACAGGACGGCGAAGTACGTGGCGATCAGCGGCAACAGCAGCGCCGCGCCGATCGACATGAGGTTCAGCGGTAACGTCGAGACAACGGCGTCACTCACCGTCGCCCCGGTCGCCGGGTCGATGCGCGGGTACATGAGGACCGCGACGACCGCGGTCAGCCCGTACGTCAGTCCCGCGGCCGCCGCGAGCGCGGCGACGTTCGCCCCGCGTCGAAGCGCGACGGCGTAGCCGACGCCGAGCGCGACGGAGGCGGCGACCAGCGCGAGCACCGGGAGCGACAGGAGCGCGTCGACGCCGGCCGGGAGTCGGGTCGCCAGGACGCCGAGGGTCGCGATGACGGCGAGGAGGTACGCCGCGACCGCCCCGACTCCGATCTGAGTCACCGTTTCGGGAAGCGCGTCCCGGGCTTTCAGCCGGAGGAACGCGGCGCCGGAAACGACGGTCAGCGCCGTGACTGTGACGCCCGTAACGACGCCGGCGAGCGTGAGCGACCGGGGAGTCCCGACGAGCCAGTTGCCCGCGAACGCGCCGAGGAGGAAGGGGGCGAGGACGCTGCCGGCGACGAACGACCGCCCCCACCACCGCTGCCAGCGCTCGTCGTGGCGCTGTTCGTACATTTCCGGCGCCAGTCCCCGGAGGATGAGGGCGCCGAGGATGCCGAACATCAGCAGGTAGTGTCTGCTGAACAGCCCCGCGTACACCGACGGGAAGGCGGCGAACAGCGCGCCGCCGAAGACGACGAGCCACACCTCGTTCCCGTCCCAGAACGGCCCGATAGCCGACAGCACCGCCTCGCGCGCCGCGTCTTCGCGAAGCGTCGCGAAGATCGCGCCAGCGCCGAAGTCGAAGCCGTCGAGGAACAGGAACGTTCCGAGGATCGCGAACACCAGCGCGAACCACAGCTCCGGGAGCGGCAGGCCGAACACCGGCCCCGCCGCGAGCGCGTCGACGGCGCTAGTCATCGCCGGGCACCTCCGCGGGCCCGGTGTCGCGCTCGGCGCGGGGACGCGGTCCTGGCACGCTCGGGGGCCCCTCCCGGATCACCCGCGCGACGACGTACGTGTACAGCGCGAGGATGCCGGCGTAGACGCCGACGAACCCGGCGAGCGTGACCATCGCTTCCGTCCCGGTGAGGCCGGGAGAGACCCCCTCGCTCGTCTTCAACACGCCCTGGATCACCCAGGGCTGACGACCGACCTCCGTGACGACCCACCCGAGCTCGACCGCGACGATCCCGAGCAGGCTGGACGCCATCAGCGCCTTGTGGAGCAGCCCGTCCTCGAACAGCTCGCCCGTGTACCACCGGTAGCCGCCCCAGAACGCGAGCAGGATGAACCAAAAGCCCATCCCGACCATCGCGCGGAACGACCAGAACACGATGGCGACCGGCGGCGCCTCCGTGTCGAACGTGTTCAGTCCGCGGATCTCCGCGGTCGCGTCGCCTCCGCTGGCGAGCCACGACGCCCCGCCCGGGATGCCGATGCCGAACAGCTCCTTCGCGCGGGGGTCGGTGAACTGGCTCAGGTCAGTTGGAATCGCGAAGATGTACTCCGGGACGTACGCCTCGGTGTCCCAGACCGCCTCCATGGCGGCGAACTTCTGCGGTTGCGTCTCGTAGACGTGCCGCGCGTACAGGTCGCCCTGGAGCACCTGTAGCGGGGCCGTGATCAGCAGCGCGACCAGCGCGATCTTGAGCGTCTTCTGCCAGAAGGCGATGTTCTCCGTCTGGTGTCCCCAGACGTGGTGTCGGTAGACGTAGTACGCGGAGACGCCGGCCATGAACAGCGCCACCGACTCGACGGCGGCGTTTTGCATGTGGACGTACATGTACCCGAACCGCGGGGTCAGGTACGCCGCGACCGGGTCGACGAGGTGGACCACCTCCTGTCCGTCCTCGGCGACGAGCTCGTAGCCGCGCGGCATCTGCATCCACGAGTTCGCGATGAGGATCCAGACGGCGGACAGCCACGTCCCGACGCCGACGGCGAGGCTTGAGACCATGTAGAGCCGGTCGGAAACGCGCTCGCGACCGAACACGAAGATGCCGAGGAACGTCGCCTCCAGCATGAACGCCATCATCCCCTCGACGGCGAGCGGGCCGCCGAACAGCTCGCCGGCGGTCGTCGAGAACGCCGCGAAGTTGGTTCCGAACTCGAACTCGAGCACGATGCCGGTGACCGTCCCGACGACGAACGAGATAGCGAAGATCTTGGTCCAGAACCGACGCAACTGCTCGTACACCGGATCGCCGCCCCGGATGTCCTTCCACGTGAAGTAGATCAGGAACGGAGCCAGTCCCATGCTCATCACCGGGAAGATGATGTGAACGATCGTCGTCAGGGCGAACTGGAATCGGCTTGCGAGTACTGGGTCGATCATATTGTGGGTGTGGCTGTCTCGGAGGGTCGCTCCGCCGTGCGCCGCGGTCGATCGCTTCGTTCGACGCTCCGTACTCCTCGTCCATAACCCCGGAGTTGGCACAGGACAAGCGCCGGTCGGACCCCCCGTTTCCCGGCGTCGAGCCCTCGACGAGGCGCCCCGCGGTTGTCCTGCGCCAACCCGCCTCTTTGGGTGGCGAAGCGGTTACGGTCGCCCATGGAGACACGGCACGCCGTGCTGGCGCTCGTCGCGCTCGTCACCACGATAATGGCCGTCAGAGCGGTTTTCGCCGGGCTCGACGGTGACTTCGGGACGGTCGGTCGGCAGGTCGGCGTCGGCGGGATCGTCCTCGCGTTCGGCGTGGCGCTGTACCGGAACTGGGAGTCGGTCGGGTGACGCGGGGAGTCGGTCGGGTGACGCGGGGAGGCGGTCGGGTGACGCGGGGAGGCGGTCGGCTGACGCGGGGGGCCGTCCGCGTCGGGATATGCCGCGCGCCGGTCCCCGCGTCCGCTCGCCGTTCGCCGGCTCGGCGCCCCGTCCGTCGCGATGTCCGTCGGGCGTCGTCGCGGCGGCCGTCAGGACTCCTCCGCGGACTCGTCACGACCGTCTCCGTCGTCGCGCCGCTTCCCGCCGCGCAGCCGTTCGGCGACCCCGTGCCGAAGGCGATGGAAGGGCCGCGAACAGGCGCCGCACTCGGCACAGGAGACGTCCGAACAGGACACGGCGGCGCCACACCGCGGACACGAGAGCCCGTTCGCCGGGTCGAACTCGTACTCGCAGCGCGGACAGTTCACGCGATCACCTCCAGCGCGGCCGCGACGGCCCCGCCGACGGTGAACGCCGTGACCCAGGAGCCGACCCACACGAGGAGCGCGCTCCGCGCGTCGCGCTCCCTGAGAATCATCGCCATCGTGAGGATACAGGGGACGAACAGCGTGACGACGATCAGTCCGACGAACGTCTGGGACGCCGACAGCGCCATGTCCGTCATCCCGGCGGCGGCGAAGTCGCGCCGGATCAGCCCCAAGACGAGAACCCGACCGAACGACGGCGGTAGGCCGAGCGCCGCGGTCAGCGGTCGGAGCCCCTCGACGATCGCGTCCAGCGCCCCGACGTAATCCAGCGTCGACACCGCCGCCGCAGTGACCCCGAACAGGGGGATCGCCTCTCTGAGGAACGCGGCGCTCCGGTTCGCCGTCTTCCGTGCGACGTTGCCCGGGCGGGGGACGCGCGGTCGCGGCAGCTGCTCGATCAGCGGCTCCGCTCGGCCGGGGAGCGTCCGGTCGAGGAAGACGCCGGCGACCCCGAGGACCCCGAGCAGCACCGCCAGATAACCGACCCACCAGGCGAGTCCGAGCCCGGCGAGCAGCCCCGTGATGACGCCGATCTGCGCCGAGCAGGGTATCGCGAGCCCCAGCAGCGCCGTCGCGATGAGGCGCTCCCGACGCGACCCCACCATTCGGGTCGAGATGACCGCCATCGTCACGCAGCCCACGCCGACGACGAGCGGAACGACCGCGCGGCCGTTGAGGCCGATCCGGCTGAGTCCCCTGTCGGTCAAGACGGCCAGTCGCGGCAGGACGCCCGCGTCCTCGAGCGTCCCGATCACGAGGTAGAACGCGACCACCAGCGGGAGCAGGACGCCGAGAACGTACTGGACGGTGATCGTCAGCAGTCCGAGGTTGCCGTTGACGAGCAGGAATTCGACGGGCGCGGCCCACTCGCCCGCCGGGAACAGGTCCGCGACGGCCGCCTCGACCGCGGGGTTGTAATACCGGTCGAAGAGCACGCCCTCCGCGTAGCCGACGACCCGCTGCGCGACGACCACGCCCATGACGTAGAAGACCGCCACGAGGAGTCCGATCGCGATCGGCACTCCCGTCATCGGCCGCATCAGCAGGTCGCCGAGCCGCTGCTCGGCGGCCCACCCGGGGCCGGCCTCCCGTTCGACCGCTTCGACGATGGACCGAACCCGACTCCGGCGCTCGCGGTACACCGCTTCCCGCGCTCCGGCGTCCGCGAGCGGCGCGTCTCGCCCGTCGGCCACGAGGCCGCGGGCGGCCACGCGCCGGGCCGTGGGTTCGTCGCCCTCGACGAGGAGGGTCTTCTCCGCCCGGCTTGCCTCGACCGCGTCGGGGAGCGCGTCGTAGTACGAGTCGACGGGCGTCGACGCGGGGGCGGACGCCTCCGGGAGGCGGTCCCTGAGTTCGTCGACGCCGGATCCGGTGACGGCGACGGTCGGCACGACCGGGACGCCGAGGGCCGCCTCCAAGGCGTCGACGTCCACGTCGACACCGTCGGCCTCGAGTTCGTCCATCATGTTCAACGCCACGACCGTCGGAACGCCCATGTCCAGCAGCTGTAGCGTCACGAACAGGTCTCGGTCGAGCTGCGTGGCGTCGACGACGTTGACGACCGCGTCCGCCTCGAGGACGGCCTCCTTGGTGACTCGCTCCTCCTCGGAGAACGACGAGATCCCGTGGACCCCGGGAGTGTCGGTCAGGCGGGTCGAACCGACGGTCGCCGCGGTCGTCTCGACCGTTGTTCCGGGGTAGTTCGAGACGTCGGCGTACTCGGCCGTGAGCCTGCCGAAGAGCACGCTCTTGCCCGCGTTCGGGGCGCCCACGAGCGCCACGATCGCCTCGCCGTCGCCGGTCCCGAGCCCGCCGGCCGCCTCCCCGTTCGCCGTCATCGGCGTTCGCCGTCGCGTCCCGCTCGCTCGACGGTGATGTCCCGAGCGAGCGACCGTCCCAGCGCCACCTCCGTCCCGCGACGCCGCACGACGACCGGCCCGTTACGGATCCGCCGGCGACACTCGACGCGGCCGTCGAGGAGGCCGAGCCGCAGCAACCGAGCGCGCGACTCGTCGTCCGGCACGTCGACCAGTTCGATCCACTCGTCCGGCGGAACGTCGACCAGCGCGGCCGTCATTTAGGTGTGCCTAAAACCACGCCCGTAATGGGCGGCACGCCGAATTATGTGGCATTATAAAAGCGCACCGCGTTTCGAACCACCCCGAAGCGGGCCGTGAGTTCGGCTCCTCGTCGTCGCCGCCCCGAGCGACGGCGCCCTCGGTGATCTCATCGCCGCCGAGCCGATCGGGGGCATCGGAGACGCCCGGGATCTCCGACTCCGCGACCCGCTCGCGGCGCGGCGGCTCGCGGGGCGGAGCGAGAGCGGAGAATCGGAGGGGAAGCGCCGAACCGTCTACTGCGGGCTGGGGTTCGACGGCCCGGAGACGTTGCCGTCCTTCAGCGTCGACCCGGTGATCGACTTCAGCCGGGAGACGAGCGAGTCCTTCTCGGTCTCGCCCTCCAGGGCGATGTCGAGGACCTCGCTGATGTGCGAGACGGGGATGACCTCGATCATCTCCTCGTACTCGTCTTCGATCATCACGTCCTGCTCGTTGGCCGCGGGGATGATCACACGGTCGCAGCCGGCCTTCGCGGCCGCCTCGATCTTGTGGGTGACCCCGCCGACGGGGAGCACGTCGCCGCGGACCGACAGCGAGCCGGTCATCGCGAGGCTCTGGTCGACGCCGACGTTCTCCAGGGCGGAGATGACGGCGGTCGCGACCGTGATGGACGCGCTATCCCCGTCGACGCCCTGCTGGCCCGTCTGGATGAACTGGATGTGGATGTCCTTCTCGGAGATGTTCTCGTCGGAGAACTTCTTGATGATCGCCGAGACGTTCTGGACCGACTCCTCGGCCATCTCCTTCAGCTGGCCGGTGGCGATCACCTGCCCGCCGCTCTGGGTCGGCGTCACCTCGGCCATCACCGGGAGCATGATCCCCGAGTCCTCGCCCATCACGGCGAGACCGTTGACGCGGCCGACGACGTAGCCGTCGGAGACCTGGAGCTCGTAGTCCTTCCGGCGCTCGATGTAGTCGTCCGCGAGCTGCTGTTCGATGGACCGCGAGCGCCCCTTCGCCTGGAGCACGTGGTCGCGGGTCGTCATCTCGGCGTCCTCGCCCCGGGCGATGTCGCCCGCGACGCGGACCATCCCGCCGAGGTTCCGCATCTTCAGCGTGAGGTGGCCCTTCCGGCCGGAGCGCCGCTTGGCCTCGAGGATGATCTCCTCGACGGCCTCGGCGGAGAACTCTGGCAGGCGGCCGTCCTTCGCGACCTCCTGGGCGATGAACCGCACGTACTTGCGGCGCATCTCCGGGGTGTCCTCGATGGTGTCCTCCATGTACACCTCGTAGCCGTACCCCTTGATACGGCTGCGCAGCGCCGGGTGCATGTTCTCCATCGCGTCGAGGTTCCCGGCCGCGATCATGACGAAGTCCGTCGGGACGGGCTCGGTCTGGACCATCGCGCCCGAGGAGCGCTCGGACTGGCCCGTGATCGAGAACTCGCCCTCCTGGATCGCCGTCATGAGGTGCTGCTGGCTGCGAATGTCGAGCGTGTTGATCTCGTCGATGAACAGCACGCCCTTGTTCGCCTTGTGGATGGCGCCCGCCTCGACGCGGTCGTGGCTGGGCGTCTCCATCCCGCCGGACTGGAACGGGTCGTGCCGGACGTCGCCGAGCAGCGCGCCGGCGTGCGCGCCGGTCGCGTCGCGGAACGGCGCCGTCTTCGTGTCGCCGTTGTTCACCAGCAGGTTCGGGATCATCGCGTCCGACCCGCGGTTGAGGTAGCGGAAGACGAGGTAGACGACCCCGGCGGCGATGATGCCGACGAGGATCTGGCCGACGATGATGAGCGCGTAGCCCAGCACGACGGCGATGATGATCCACATGAGGAGCGACCGCATCTGGTTGCGCTTGCGCGCCTCCTCGCGGTGCGCCTCGACGATCTGGTCGCCCTTCCCGGCCGGCACCGTCCGCACCTTCGGCTTGTTGCCGTCGTCGGGGTTGTGATACACTAAGACGTCCTGGAGCTCCTCTTTGGGGAGGAGCTCGGACATCGCCTTCGCGAGCATCGACTTCCCGGTCCCGGGCGAGCCGATCATCATCACGTGGCGGCGCTGCTTCGCCGCCTTGATGATCACGTCGCGGGCATGCTCCTGCCCGATGACCTGGTCGACGAGCCGGTCGGGGATCTCGATCTCGGCCGTCGTGTCGATCTTGAGCCCGCCGAGGAGGTCGTCCTCGTCCGGGTCCTCCTCGATCTCGGCGCCCTCGACCTCGACGGTGCTGCCGAGCTCGTCGATGTCGCCGTCGTCGGCCGGCTCGGCGGCGTCGCCGTTCCGGCCGCCGTCGGGACCCTCCCCGACGACGTCGGTCCCGTCGAACCCGTCGTCGTCGACGACGACCCCGTCGTCCCAGGGGTCGTCCTCGCCGTCGGGGTCCGCGGTCGACTCCCCGTCGGAGTCCGGGACCTCCTCGACGCCGGGCTCGTTCGCCGGACCGTCGTCGGGCTCGGGGTCGCCTCGCTCGGCGTCCTCGCCGTTCCCCGCCGGACTCGAGTCGTCGACGCCGCCGTGGGGCGGTTCGTCGGGGTCGTCGGCCGTCGGGTCGTTCGTGTCCTTCTCGTTGCTCATAGAATCGGGTGTCGCTATCCAAAAGGACGGGTCGGCTACTGATATACTTTCTCCCCCCGGAGGCACCGGCTGGGTGGCAGCAAACACCGTTTTGAAGGCTTATATCCCCCGATTTCGACGTGCGACCGTTCCCACGGGGTTTATAAATGACGCCGACGGTACGTAGATTCATGCGGGGGTTTTACATCGGCCGGTATCAGCCGTTTCACGACGGCCACCGGCACATGGTGGAAGAGATCGCGGCGGAGGTCGACGAGCTCGTCTTGGGGATCGGCTCCGCCGGCGACTCCCACACCACGCGGAACCCCTTCACGGCCGGCGAGCGCGTGATGATGGTGACCAAGGCGGTCGAGAAGCTGGACGCCACCACCTACGTCGTCCCCATCGAGGACCTCGACCGGAACTCCGTCTGGGTGAGCCACGTCCAGAGCATGACCCCGCGGTTCGACGTCGCGTACTCGAACAACCCGCTCGTGGTCCGCCTCTTCGAGGAGGCCGGGGTCGAGGTGCGCCAGTCGCCGATGTTCCGCCGCGACGTGCTGGAGGGCACCGAGCTCCGGGAGCGGATGATCCGCGGCCGCGACTGGGAGGACCTCGTCCCAGACGCCGTCGTCGACGTGATCCGCGAGGTCGACGGGGTCGAGCGCATCCGCCGGATCGCCGAGACCGACACGTTAGGCGACGAGCCCTCGGATCAGTAGGTCGCTCACCGCGTTTCGGACGCGTCGATGCGACCCGGCGGCTGTTTATATATCGTTGCCCGGGCGGTGACTGCCTCAAACGGGCAAGCCGACTGCTGATACATAGCTGCTCCAGAATCGACGGCGACTACCTCCAAAGCCCCAGCCTCGTCGCCGGCGGCGCGGCCGCCGGCTGCCAGAGGCGCGTCGCGCCTCGCTGCCGCTCACGCCCTCCGGGCGCTCGTCGGCACGCGCCACCGCGGTCGTCGAGTGAGCGGCGCGGCCGCCCGTTCCTTTTAAATCTGCGCCGACCGCGGGTTCTGACATGATCACGCTCACCTCGGACTTCGGCTCGCCGTACCCCGCCGCGATGAAGGGAGTGATCCGCCGGCACACGGACGCCGAGATGATCGACGTCGCGCACGACCTCCCGCGCGGGGACCCCCGCGCGGCGGCTTTCTGGCTCCGGTTCGTCCTCCCCGAGTTCCCGCCGGCGGTCCACTGCGCCGTCGTCGACCCGGGCGTCGGCACCGACCGCGACGCTCTGGTCGTCCGCGCCGGCGCACACGTCGTCGTGGCTCCGGACAACGGCCTCGCGATGCCGCCGGCCCGGGCGCTGGCGGCCGACGAGTCGGACGTCGAGGCCTGGACCGTCGCGGTCGACGACCCCGCGAGCGAGACGTTCCACGGCCGCGACGTGTTCGCCCCGACCGCGGCCCGGATCCGGGCGGCGCTCGACGGGGTCTCGGGGGCGCCGAACGGCGCTCCCGACGCCGACGCGGTCGCCGAGACGCTCGCGGCGATGGAGGACCTGACGCCCGCGAGCGACCCGGTCGACATCAGCTTCCCGGAGCCGACGGTCGAGCGCGCCGAGGGGAGTGAGGAGGGCGACGGCGAGGTGATCGCCGTCGACGGCGAGGTGCTCGCTATCGACCGGTTCGGCAACGTGATCACCAACGTCCCCGGCGAACTGGTCCGCGGCCGCGACTGGGTCCGCGTCGACGGCGACCTCACGCCGGTCGCGGAGACGTTCGGCGCCGTCGACCCCGGCGAGCGCCTCGTCACCGTCGGGAGCCACGGCTACGCGGAGTGCGACGTCAACGACGGCCGCGGCGACGGCGCGTTCGACCTCCGGCCCGGGGACTCGGTGCGGTTCGTGCCGGACAGCGTCAGCCTCTGACTCGCGGAAAAACCGTCGCGCCTACAGCTCGACGCCCGAGGGGATCAGGCTCTCGCTGCGGAGCAGGTTCCCCTCGTGGTCGTACACGAGGAAGGTGTCCTTGTCGTAGGCGACGAGTCGGTCGCCGTCGACGTCGATTTCGACACGGTACCGGGCGTCGCCGTCGTCGGTCGCGTCGCGCGCGGCATGGATGAACGGGAGGACGTCCGTCGCCGTCTCGTTGAGTTCGAGGACGAAGTCGCCGGTGTACCGGTTGGTGACGCCGACGACGCCCTCCGGGTCGTCCGCCTCGCCGAGCGGCTCGCGGAGCCGGAAGGCGACGTCGATTTGGTCGGCCGCGAGCAGGTCGCCGTCGTCGGCGCCGTCGCTCTCGCCCCCGGAGAGTCGCTCGCGAAGCAGCTCCTCCGGCCCGTGGAAGTCGATCCGCACCAGCGGTGGGGACCGGGAGTCGGCGCCGTCCCCGACGCCCTCGACGGTCAGATCGAAGTAGTCACGCCGCATTTCCTATCGAACGCTTTGCGGTCCGGCCGTATCAACGTAACGGGCGGATCGGGGCCGCGGAGCCGACAGCGCCGCATCGACGGTGCCCCCGGTCGTCCGCGTCGACGGTGCCCCCGGTCGTCCGCACTGTGTCGGCACCGCCCTGGAGCGTCCCCGGCCTCGCTCGTGATAATCGTCGGGGGTAGTTTAACTTCCCCCCGCCACTACGTCCTCGTATCCATGGCGAGTGACGCCGGCGGGAGCGACCTCGGCGACCGGATCGAGGACCTCCAGCGGCGCCTCTCGCGTACGTGGGAGCTGCTCCAGGGATCGACGCTCGACGTCCGCCCGTTCAGCCCGGGCGAGGACGGCCCGCTCGCGTCGTTCGTCGTTCCCGAGGACGAGCGCGAGGTCGACCGGTACTGGGTGAACGCCCCGTACGCGTACGTCGTGATCACCTACGACGAGGTCGAGAGCGAGCACCGGTACTACGCGGTCGAGCCCGAGCTCGACGCGTTCGAGCGAGGCCTCCTCGACCGCATCGTCGACGACATCCGCGACCCGCTCCTCTATCGCGAGGGAACCGGGAAGACGGACGAGGAGACGCTCAAAACGGAGCTGGTGACGCTGCTCGAGGGGTACGGCGTCGAGGCCGGGATGGACACGTTCCACGCGCTCGCGTACTACCTCTACCGCGACTTCCGCGGCTACGGGAAGGTCGACCCCCTCCTGAACGACCGCCACATTGAGGACGTCTCCTGTGACGGCTACGACCTCCCGATCTTCGTCTACCACGACCAGTACACGGACATCGAGACGAACGTCTCGTTCGGCCAGGAGGCGCTCGACAGCTACGTGATCCGGCTCGCCCAGCAGTCCGGCCGCCACGTCTCCGTCGGCGACCCCATCGTCGAGACGACGCTCCCCGACGGGTCGCGCGCGGAGCTGGCGCTCGGCGAGGAGGTGACCCCGCGCGGCTCGGCGTTCACCATCCGCCAGTACGCGGAGGACCCGTTCACCCCGGTCGACCTCGTGGAGTACGGCACCTTCTCCGTCGAGCAGATGGCGTACTTCTGGCTCTGTATCGAACACAACAAGAGCCTCATCTTCGCTGGCGGCACCGCCTCCGGGAAGACCACCTCGATGAACGCGGTGTCGATGTTCGTCCCGCCGCGCGCGAAGGTGCTCACCATCGAGGACACCCGCGAGCTCTCCTTGTACCACGACAACTGGCTCTCCGCGGTCACCCGCGAGCGCCGGTACGAGGGGACGGACATCGACATGTACGACCTGCTGCGCTCGGCGCTGCGCCACCGCCCCGAGTACATCATCGTGGGCGAGGTGCGCGGCGAGGAGGCGATCACCCTGTTCCAGGCGATGAACACCGGCCACACCACCTTCTCGACGATGCACGCGGACTCGATCGAGACGGTGATCAACCGGCTGGAGAACGAGCCGATAAACGTCCCCCGCGCGATGGTGCAGTCGCTCGACATGCTCTCGGTCCAGACGCTCACGCGCTCGGACGACGAGCGGGTCCGCCGCGCGAAGACGATCGGCGAGATCGGCGGCATCGACCAGCGCACCGGCGAGCTCGACTACTCCTCCGCGTTCGAGTGGGTGCCAGACACCGACAGCTTCAGGCGTAACGACTCCTCGCTTTTGGAGGAGATCGCCGACGAGCGCGGCTGGTCCCGGTCCGAGCTGCTCCGCGAGGTCCGGCGCCGCGAGCGCTTCATCGAACTGCTCTCCGCGCTCGGCATCGACGACTACCGCACGTTCACCGCCCTCGTCAACGAGTACTACGCGGACGCCGACCGCGTGATGGAGAAGCTCGACGACCGCGCCGCCGCGGCCGACGGCGTCGATCCCGACGACCTCGCGGACGAGACCGACGCGGTCGCGGCGGGCGACGGGGCCGACCGCGGTCCCGGGGCCGCCGACGGCGTCGACCCAGACGCCGCGGACCGATGATCGAGTACCTCCCGCTCGCCGTCGCGGTCGCGGCCTGCCTCGCGCTCGCGCTGCCGTTCGTCGACGACCGCGCGGACCTGTTCGTCACCCGCGTCGCGCTGTCGGCGTTCGGCGACTACGTCGGCGAGGACGAGGCGCGGCGGCAGGCCCAGCGCGACCGGATGCGCGCGGCGCACGTCGCCGGCACCACCCACCGCGTGTACGCCTCCCGGACGCTGCTGTACGCCGCTGTCCTCGGCGTCGCCGGCAGCGTGATCGGCGTGTACGCGGCCGGGGGATTGCTCGCCGCGCTCGACGTCGGCGAGGCGGCGATCCGCGAGGCGCTCCCGGCCTCCGTCGAGTTCGTCGCCGTCGTCGCGCGGCTCGCCGACCTCGGGCTCGGCAGGCTGTTCGTCCTGCTCGCGGTCGTCTCCGCGACCGTCGGCTCCGGGCTCGCGCTCGGCGCGTACGTGGCTCGCTGGCGGCTGCTCGATCAGCGGGCCTACGCCCGCGCGGCCGAGATCGACGCCACCCTGCCGCGGACGGTCGCGTTCATGTACGCGCTCTCGCGCTCCGGGATGGCGTTCCCGCGCGTGATGGACACGCTCGCGGAGAACGAGGCGGTGTACGGCGAGGCCGCCACGGAGCTTTCCGTCGCGGTCCGCGACATGAACGCCTTCGGCACCGACGCGCTCACCGCGCTCCAGCGGATCTCGCGGCGGACGCCCAGCGAAGACCTGGCGGATTTCTCGGAGAACCTCGCCTCCGTCCTGAGCACCGGGCAGTCGGTGTCGGCGTTCCTCAACGACCAGTACGAGCGCTACCAGGCGGAGGCGGAGGCGAAACAGGAGCAGTACCTCGAGCTGCTCTCGACGTTCGCCGAGGCGTACGTGACCGCGCTCGTCGCCGGCCCGCTCTTCTTCATCACCATCCTCGTCGTCATCGGCCTCGTCTTACAGGACACCCTCCCGCTCCTCCGCGTCGTCGTCTACCTCGGCGTGCCGCTCGCCACCTTCGGCTTCGTCGTCTACGTCGACAGCGTGACGCAGGGCGTCGGCGGCACCGAGACCGTCGCGGCGTCGTCGCTCGACGACCCGGACACCACCTCGGTCACCGGCGTGCGCCACGCGACGGACGAGCCCGGCGACCGGGGCGGCTCCCCGCGGTTCGACGGCGGCGCGGCGACCGGCCGCGACGCAGACAGGAGATCCGCAGACCGGAGCAGCGCGGACCGCTGGGCGGAGAGCCGCGAGCGGCTCCGCGTCTACGACCGCCTCCGCTGGGTGCGGCGGCTGGTCGCGTCGCCGGCCGAGAC
>NZ_AOJF01000027.1:0-60424 GCF_000337395.1 Halorubrum distributum JCM 13561 | reverse complement strand
AGAGATGTGTATAAGAGACAGCGGGACGCCCGTGGAGATGGTCGGCCAGGTCGACGGGCCGATCGTCGCCGCGACGGCGTTCGTCCTCGCGGCGTACGCGGTCGCCTACGAGTTCGGCAAGCGTCGGGTCCGACGCATCGAGTCCGCGGTGCCCGACTTCCTCGACCGGCTCGCCAGCGTCAACGAGGCGGGCACCGCCGTGGTCGGCAGCGTCCGTCGCGTCGCCGACTCGAACCTGGAGGCGCTGACCGAGGACCTCCGCCGGACCCGCCGCGACATCGACTGGGGCGCGGACGTCTCGACGGCGCTACGCCGGCTGGAGCGCCGCGTCCGGTCGCCGATGACCTCCCGCGCGGTCGCGCTCGTCACCAACGCGATCCGGGCGAGCGGCGACGTCGGGCCGGTCCTCCGGATCGCCGCGGACGAGTCCCGGGCGACGTGGTCGCTCCGGCGCGAGCGCCGGCAGGTGATGTTGACCTACCTCATCGTCATCTACATCTCCTTCCTCGTCTTCCTCGGGATCATCGCGGCGCTGTCGGTGTCGTTCATCCCCGCCATCGAGGCGGCCGGCGTCCCGGGGACGGGCGGGAGCCTCCCGGACGCGGGGACCGGCGTGCCCGACGGGCCGGGGGGGATCGCGGACGGGATCGGCGACATCGAGGTCGACGCCTACGAGCAGCTGTTCTTCCACGCCGCGTCGATCCAGGCGGTCTGCTCCGGCCTCGTCGCCGGACAGCTCGGAGAGGGGTCGGTGCGCGACGGCGTGAAACACGTCGTGGTGCTGCTCGCGCTCACGCTCGTCGCGTTCGTCGCGATCGGCGTGGTGTGACGGTCCGGTCGGCATTTATCCGCCGGGGCCGAGGCTCCGATATGGACCCGCAGTCGACCGGCGATCCGCAGTCGACGTACGACCGCATCGCGGCGCACTTCTCGAAGACGCGGGAGTACGCGTGGCCCGAGGTCGAGTCGTTCCTGGAGGGGCGGTCGGGGACCGTCGCGCTCGACGTCGGCTGCGGAAACGGCCGGCACACGGAGGCGCTCGCGGCGCGCGCCGAGGTCGCGGTCGGCGTCGACCTCAGCCGCGGCCTGCTCGACGAGGCGGTCGCGCGCGCTCGCGACCGGGGATTCGCGGACGCGGCGGCGTTCGTCCACGGGGACGCGGGCGCGCTACCGGTGCGCGACGACGCGGTCGACCTCGCGGTCTACGTCGCCACGCTCCACCACCTCTCGCCCCGGGCGACCCGCGTCGAGAGCCTGAACGAACTGGCGCGCGTCCTCGCGCCCGACGGGGTCGCGCTCGTCAGCGCGTGGAGCACGGCGCACGACCGGTTCGACCGCGACGAGGGGTTCGACACGACCGTCGACTGGACGCTGCCGGGCGGCGAGACGGTCCCCCGGTACTATCATATCTACTCGCCCGCGGAGTTCGAGGCGGACCTCGCGGAAAGCGACCTCGAGCCGCGAGACGTGACGGTCTCGAGCGGGAACTGCTACGCGGAAGTGACGCCTCGAACCCGCTGATTATCACTACCGATACCGTTGGGGGTGAATTAAAGAGCCCCTGTCGAGCGCGTGATAGTAATGGCCGACACCTTCCTCGAACGGGTCCTGCGTCGGGTGACCCCCGGCGCGCTGGCTCGGAGCTACCTCGCGAAGTTCCTCGTCGCCCTCGTCGTCGTCGTCCTCGCGATCGGCGCCGTCGGGGCGGTCACGTACGCGGAGACGACCGATCAGCTCGAATCGAACGCGCAGGGCGACTACACGGCCGTCGCGGAGCTGAGCGCGACGGAGCTCGACGGCTGGGCGACCGACCGGCGCACGCTGCTCACCGACGTGGCCGACAACCACGCGTTCTCGCAGGACCCCGCCCGCGTGGAGAGCTACCTCGCCTCTCACCTCTCGCGGACCTCCGAGGCGGTCACCGCCTTCCACTTCGTCGACCGCGACGAGGGCACCGTGATGGCCACCACCGACCAAGCGGGCGGCGAGGCGGTCACCTCTCAGTCGTGGTTCGACGACGACCTGCTGTTCGCGGACGACGTGTTCACGAGTCCCACCTACACGGTCGACGGCGAGCGTCGGATCGCGTACGTCGCGTCGACCCCCCTGCGCGAGTACCTCGTGATGGAGATCTCGCTCGCCCCCGTCACCGAGGACTTCCGTCAGCCCACAGACGGCGCCTTCACGACCATCGTCCAGCCCGACGGCCGGATCGCGGCGAGCAACGCCGACTACATCTCCGGGATCCGCTACGACGGCGACGTCCGGTCGGCGATGCTCGACGACACGCGGTCGGTCGGGTTCCTCCCCTCGGCCACGTTCAGCTTCGCCGACGGCGGCGAGTACCTCGTCGCGTACGCGCCCCTAGAGAGCGAGGAGTGGTACGTCGCGGTCCACGTCCCGCTCTCGGAGGCGTACGCCCTCTCGGGGATGATCGGGCGGAACCTCCTCCTCATCGTCGGCGTCGCGATCGTCGGGCTGGGCCTGCTCGGCGCGACGCTCGGCCGCGGCACCGTCGCCGAGCTGAACCAGCTCCGGGCACGGGCGTCGGCGCTGGCGGACGGCGACCTCGACGTCGACTTCGACACCGAGCGGCGCGACGAATTCGGCGACCTCTCCGCGGCGTTCGCCACCATGCGCGACTCGCTGCGCGAGCAGATCCAGTCGGCGGAGACGCAGCGGGAGCGCGCCGAGGCGGCGAAGGCGGAGAGCGAGGCGTTCGCCGAGCGGCTGGAGTCGCGGGCGAGCGAGTTCGGCGAGACGATGGCGGTCTGCGCCGACGGCGACCTCACGGCGCGGCTCCGCGCCGACCCCGACGACCCCGAGGCGCTCCGCTCGATCGCCGCGGAGTTCAACGACGCGATGGACGAGCTGGAGGCGGCGATCGCGGCGGTCGACGCGTTCGCGGTCGAGGTGGCCGACCGGAGCGACGCGGTCACCGACGGCACGGACGAGGCCGCAGCCGCGGGCCGCGAGACGAGCGACGCGGTCGACGAGATCTCCGCCGGCGCGGAGCGGCAGAGCCGCCAGCTGGCCGAGGTCGCCGGCGAGATGGAGGACATGTCGGCGACCGTCGAGGAGGTCGCCGCCTCCGCGGACGAGGTCGCGACCACCTCCCGGCAGGCCGACGCCCTCACCGAGGAGGGCCGCGAGGCGGCCGCCGACGCCGTCGACGAGCTCCACGGGATCGAGGCGCGCTCCGAGTCCGCCGCGGAGACGATCGAGCGGCTCGAGGCCGAGATGGCGGAGGTCGACGCGATCGTCGAGACGATCTCGGAGATCGCCGACCAGACGAACCTGCTCGCGCTTAACGCCTCGATCGAGGCGGCCCGCGCCGGGGAGGCCGGCTCCGGCTTCGCGGTCGTCGCCGAGGAGGTGAAGTCGCTCGCCGAGGAGACGCAGGAGTCCGCCGCCGAGGTGGAGGCCTTGATCGAGAGCCTCCGCGAGCGCACCGACGAGAGCGTCGACGAGATGGCCGCGATCCGCGACGGGGTCGACGACGGCGTCGATGTCGTCGAGGACGCCGAGGACGCGCTCGCCGAGGTCGCCGACCGAGTGAGCGAGGCCGACGACGGCGTTCAGGAGATCTCCGGCGCGATGGACGCGCAGGCGGCGTCGGTCAACGAGGTGACCGGCGCGGTCGACGACCTCGCCGGCGTGAGCCAGCAGACGACCGCCGAGGCGACGACCGTCGCCTCCGCCGCCGAGGAGCAGGCCGCCACGCTCGGCGAGGTCTCCGAGCAGGCGCACGACCTCCACGAGCGCGCCCGCGACCTCCGTGAGATGACGGAGGAGTTCGAGGTCGACGCCGACGCCGAGGCCGGGGACGACGCTGTCGGGGGCGCGGACGGCGACTCGGTCGGCGAACCTGCCGCCGGCGGATCGGTCGAGACGGACGAGACGGCGTTCGCGTTCGGCGCGGACGAGGAGCCGTCCGACGCCGCCCCCGCCAGCACCGACGGCGGCACCGCTCACGGAACCGGAGAGTCAGGCGAGCCGCACGCCGACGACTCGGCGTAGCCGGAGACGGCTCTCAGCGAACGTCGGAACGAAGGAAAGTGGTCGTCGTCGCCCGCGGCGACGAGCACTACCGGTGGCGTCGCGGCCGGGTGCCTCGCTTCTCAGTCAGCCATCGTCTCGTGGCTGACGCCCCGGTCCTCGGGGAGCGGCGCCACGAACCGGTAGGCCGCGTACAGCCCGAGCACCACGAGGCCGGCCAGCACGAAGCCGGTCCGGATCTCCGGGCTGATCAGCGGCATCGCGGTCACCTCGCCCGCCTCGTTCGTTATCGGGGCCGGGGCGAACGGTTTGCCGGTGAACGTCTCGACTAGTCCGAGGACCACGATGCCGAACAGCATCAGTCCCGCGCTCAACGCCCGTGCCGCCTTGTCAATGGTGTCTGTCATAGTGAATCACCTCTTAACCGAGCAGGTACCGCAGCTTGGGGTTCTGCTTGACGAGCGCCGTCTGTTCGAGGAGCGCGTCGAGCCCGTAGTACCGACCGGCCGCGAGCACGATCACGGTCATGAACAGGAACAGGCCCATCAGGTCGCTGTTGACGACGCCGTGACCGAAGCCGGCGTTCCCGACCCAGAACAGGACCATGAAGATGACCCCGCCGAACGCGGCCAACCGGGTGAACGCCCCCGCGATCAGCGCGAGGCCGATGAGCGTCTCGAACAGCGGCACGCCGGGCTCGATGAGCCACGCGAGGTTGTTCCCCATCCAGACGGGGATGCCGCCCAGCGCGGTCCCGGTCATGCCCTTCATGTACGACGGCCCGTAGGTGAACGCGAACCCGTTCTCGATGATCTTGGTGACCCCGGCGTGGAAGAACCACCACCCGGTAACGACGCGCAGGAACGCGATCCAGTAGGTCGCCCAGGGGCCTTCCAGCGCGAACTCGGTCTCGCCGACCAGCGGATTGCTTGTTTGGTATGACATCGGTCTCACCTCACGGGTGTAGGTTGGGTGGGTAGACACATATGTACCGAACAGTGTTCTAACCGGCTGAAAAGCGTTCTAACGCGCTGGGAGACGCCCGCAGTATCGTGGCCCTTTAAGTGAGATATGCTCACCGGGCGGCTCGTGCCCGCCGATCTCCTGCCGGAACACGGAACGCTTATGAAAGCCGTTGTGCCTACGTGTAGGTGCGTCATCGACCGACGCGAGCGCCGGTGGTCTAGTGGTAGGACCTGAGCCTTCCAAGCTCATGGCCCGGGTTCAAATCCCGGCCGGCGCATTTCTCGAACGAAGTGAGAGAAATCGCCGAGAGGGATTTGAACCCTATCAGTCGCGCGCAGCGAGCGGTGCGAGGTGCGAGCGAAGCGAGCACCTCGATAAGCGAGCGAGCACGTGTGATTCCGGTTCAAATCCCGGCCGGCGCACTCACTTCGTTCGTGCGCCGCCCGTACTCCCGCTCGCTCGCTCACGGGAGTCCCGGCCGGCGCATCCCGCCGCACAGATTCTTCAGTCGTCGTCCGCAGCCGGGGCGTCCGCGTTCTCGGCCTCGGCAGACTCGCGCGGCCCGCCCGCGTGCCCCTCGTGGGCGACGGCGGTCGCCATGAGGTGCGGCGGGATGGCAGGCACCTCGTCGGCCTCGACGGGGCCGTTCGCCTCGATGTCCTCGGGGGAGCGCGGGAACTCGCGGAGGCTCTTGTGGATCGCGATGCCAGCCTTCGCGCCCTGTCCCATCGCGACCGGGACCTGGTTGTGGCCCGGCGTCACGTCGCCGACGGCGAAGACCCCGTCGACGCTCGTCCGACCGTGGTCGTCGACGTCGACCTCGCCGCCGTCGGTGAGGTCACAGCCGAGGCCCTCCGCGAGCGAGGTGTTGTAGTCGGAGCCGTACATGGGGAAGCCGCCGCGGTACTCGCGGCGGGTCCCGTCCTCGAACTCCATTGCCTCCAGCCACCCGGAGTCGGGGTCGTTCTCGACGCCCGTAACGTCCTCGTGGACGATCTCGACCGGGTGTGCGCGAAGTTGTTCGTCGGTCTCCTCGCTCCACGTGGGCTCCGCGCCGCGGGTGAGCAGGTCCACCTCGTCGGTCATGTTCAGCATGATCATCGCGACGTGGGCGGCGGCCTCGCCGTGTCCCATCACGTACACCGGCTCGTCGACGAACATGTACGCGTCACAGTGGAGACACCAGTGGAGTCCCTTGGCGTTCCGCGGGAGCGGCGGGTCCGGGCGCTCGTCGGAGAAGCCGGTCGCGAGAACGACGTGGTCGGCGACGATCTCGGCGTCGTTCGTCGAGAGCCGGAACCGGCCGTCGTCGGTCTCGACCGCGTCGGTGACGAAGTCCCGGACGAAGGTGCCGCCGTACGACTGAACCTGTTCGCGGCCGGTCGCGAGCAGTTCGTTGCCGGACACCTCCTCGGTGACGCCGATCACGTTGTGCGTGTCCGCCATCATCGCCGCGCGCCCGCCGCCGCGGTCGATAAGCACCGTCTCGTGGCCCAGTCGAGCCCCGTACAGGGCGGTCGTCAGCCCGGCCGGCCCGCCGCCGACCACCGCGATCTCGTACTCGTCGTCGGACGAACTCATTATCCGTGTTACGAGGTGCGCCGGTTTAAATGGCGCCGTGCTGTGCGCGGCCGGCGACCAGCCACACCGTCGGGGTACGACCCGCCTACCTCCGACCGGCGGGCGTCGCCGCGATCCGACCGCATGCCCGGAGATTTATGCGTCCGTACCGCGTTCGCCCGGTCAGTGCCTTCCCGTCTCGCCCTCGCCGTCGGCCTCCTGCTCGTCGGCATCGCCGCCGACGTGGGAACGACGTACGTCGCCCTCACCGGGAGCGAGTACGTCGAGGGGTCGCCCGTCGGTCGCCTGTTCATCTCGCGGTTCGGGCTCCTCGGCGGGATGCTCCTCACGAAGGTCGTCGGCATGGCCGTCATCGGAGTCCCGGTCGCGCTCGCCGGCGGCACGCGGCGGTTCGTCGCGACCCTGATGTGCGCCGGGGTCGGCGCCCTCTCGCTGGCGGTCGCCGCGCGGAACCTCCTGTTCGTCGCCGGCATGTGGCCCTGACGGCCGCGTCGTCGTCGCCCGCAGTCCGCGGGTCGCCCTGAGCGGCGGCCTCGGCCGCCGCGACCCCAGCCGTTTTGCGTCGCCGGCGACAGGCGAACGTATGTCACGCCAGTCCGCTCCGGCCCCGTCCCCGCCGGAGACCAAGCGGGAGGTCGTCACGGAGACGCTCCACGGGATCGACGTCGACGACCCGTACCGGTGGCTCGAAGGCGACGACGAGGCGGTCCGCGAGTGGGTCGACGCGCAGAACGCCCACGTCGACGCAGCGCTCGACGACGACCTGCGCGACCGGCTCCGCCCGCGCTTCGAGGACCTCGTCGAGGTGGCCGACTACGGCCCGATCGCCGTCCGCGAGGAGCGGTATTTCGCGACGGTCCGCGAGCCGGGCGCCGACCACGCTCGCCTCGTCGCCCGCGGCGCCCCGGACGGCGCGGACCGCGTCCTCGTCGACCCGAACGCGTGGGCGGCGAACCGCGACGACGACCGCCCGCCCAGGTCGATGGCGTGGTACGTCCCCTCGCACGACGGCGAGCGCGTCGCGGTCGGCGTCACCGAGGGCGGCGACGAGAACTACGACGTGCGGGTGCTGTCGGTTCCCGACCCGAGCGAGGGGCACTCGGGCTCCGAGACGGGCGAGTCCGACTCCGACGCGGCCGAGGGCTACGGCCTCGGCGTCGAGGAGGTCGCGGTCCTCCCCGAGCGCGGTCGGGTCAACGCCGGGAGCCTCGCGTGGGAGGCGGACGGCGAGGGGTTCGTCTACGTCGCCACCGGCGGCGCGGCCGACGGCGCGCAGATGGACAAGGAGATCCGTCGGTTCCGGCTCGCTGACGGGGCTGACGAGGAGGATGTTCTGTTGGAACACGACGATCAGCACGTCTGGCCGCGGGTGACGGTCGACCCGGACTCCGGCCTGCTCGCGGTCGCCTTCTCCGAGATGGTGGGCGGCACCGAGTGGTACGTCCACGTCGACGGCGAGCTCCGACCGATCCTGACCGACACCGACGCCGAAACGTCGGTCCAGTTCCACGGCGGGACGGCGTTCGTCTCGACCGACCACGGGGCGCCCCGGCGGCGGCTGCTCGCCTGCTCCGTCGACCGCTTCCGCGAGGGCGACCTCTCGTTCGAGGAGTGCCGCGAGGTGCTCCCCGGCGGGGAGGGGATCATCCAGTCCGTGGTGCCGACCCCGGAGCGCCTCCTCGTCCACCGTCAGCGGGACGCCCACTCCCGGCTCTCGGTCCACGACCGCGACGGGACGCACCTGCGCGACGTGTCGCTACCGTCGTACTGCTCCGTCACGTGGGTCTCCGGGAACCGCGACGCGACCGAGGCGTTCTTCGGCCTCACCGGGTTCGACCGCCCGCCGGCGGTCCGCGGGCTCGACCTCGACGACGGATCGGGAGTCGGAGGGGACGAGTCGGACGGCGCGCCGGGACTCGCGTCGACGGAGCTCGATTCGACGGAGATCGACTCCGTCGACCTCCCGGTCCCAGACGACCTCGTCGTCGAACAGCGGTTCGTCGACTCGACGGACGGCGCCGAGGTCCCGGTCTTCGTCTGCTACCGCGAGGACGTGGAGGTCGACGGGGCGCGCCCGACGCTTTTGTACGGCTACGGCGGATTCCGGAACAGCGTCACGCCCTCGTTCGGGCGGTTCCGCCTCCCGTTCCTCGCGGACGGCGGCGCGTTCGCCGCGGTGTGCGCCCGCGGCGGGTACGAGTACGGCGAGCCGTGGCACGAGGCCGGGATGCTGGCCGACAAGCAGCACACGTTCGACGACTTCGTCGCGGCCGGGGAGGCGCTCTGCGGGTCGGGACTCACCGACGCGGACCACCTCGCGGTCGCCGGCGGGTCGAACGGCGGGCTCTCGGTCGGCGCGGTCGTCACGCAGCGCCCGGACCTGTGGGCGGCCGCGCAGTGCGCGGTCCCCCTCTTGGACATGCTCCGGTTCCACCGCTTCCTGCTCGGCGAGTCGTGGACGACGGAGTACGGCCACCCGGAAGACCCGGAGGCGTTCGAGTACCTCCGCGAATACTCGCCGTACCACAACGTCGACCCCGAGGCGACGCACCCGCCCGTCTACTTCACCACGGCCGCGAGCGACACGCGCGTCCATCCCTCGCACGCCCGGAAGATGACCGCGCGGCTCCAGAACGAGGCCGCTGGCGGTCCGTTCCTGTTGCGGACCAAAGGCGAGACCGGCCACGGCGTAGGCAAGCCCGCGTCGATGATCGTCGACGAGCAGACGGACTCGTGGGCGTTCCTCTACGAGCAGTTGGGTGTAGAAGTCGGCGGCGACGCCGACCGCGACGACGCCTGATCTACTTGCCTTCGTAGAGTCGCTCCGCGGTCGTCTCGGGGAGATCGGCGTCGCGGACGGCCTCCGCGACGCGGTCGACGTCGTACGCCACGCGGTGCGTCTCGACCGCGTCGGTCCCGTCGGCCGTGGTGTCGAGGACGGCGTAGCCCGCCCGCGGGTCGCCGTCGCGCGGCTGGCCGACGCTGCCCGGATTGAGCACGAACCCGCCGGCCACGGCGCGGCAGCCCTGGACGTGGGTGTGGCCGAGGACGATGCCGTCGTACTCGCCCATGTGGCGGTCGAGGTTGGGGAACTCCTCCGGGTAGACGTAGGCGTCCTCGCGCTCGGCCGCGGGGTGCGAGTGCACGAGCAGGTACCGGTCACCCCCGAACGTCTCCGCGCGCGGGAGGGCGCCGATCCACTCGCGCTGCTCGTCGGAGAGGGACGCCTTCGCGTGTTCGAGACCGGCCTCGGCCATCCGGTTGGCGGCGTAGCGCTCCGGGGTCTCGACGGTGCGGTCGTGGTTCCCGCGCACCGTCGCGGCCGCGACCTCGCGCACGCGCTCGACGCACTCGGCGGGCCAGGGGTTGTAGCCGACCACGTCGCCGGCGCAGTAGATCCGGTCGACGGCGGGCATGTCGTCGAGCACGGTCTCCAGCGCGGGGAGGTTCGCGTGAACGTCCGAGATGAGGCCGATCTTCATCGAGATGTGGTTCGATCGGCGGGATGGAATAGGTTGTGGCGAGAGGGTTCGTCGGACGGTTAGCGTCCCCGTGCCGTTTCGAGAGGATTTAAATATGGATGCTGGCGCGTGCCTCCGAGTGGCCGCCGAAGGCGGCCGCGAGGAGCACGCGCGAGGGAGTCAGTCGCCGGAGCGAAGCGGAGGCGACTGACGAGGCTGGGGAGGTGAGAGGTGCGGTGCTGTGCGGTGCGGGGTGGGACTCGAAGGGGCAGTTGCGAGGACGACGGCGCGCGACGTAAGCACCGCAGTGAGTGAGCGGAGCGAACGAACGAGGAGCGCAGCGAGCGCACCGAGTCCTCGCGACTGGGGCTTCGGAGGTGTTCGCCACCGATCCGCGACTAACCGCTTATAAACGAGCGACTGGGTCCTCGACGGTATTCCGTGCCGATCCCTACGCCTTGACCTTCTCGCGGAAGCGCTCGCGGACCTTCTCCACCTTCGGCTGCGCGTGCATCGTACAGTAGGCGTCGGCCGGGTTCTTCTCGAAGTAGTCCTGGTGTTTCTCCTCGGCGCGGTAGAACGTCTCCAGCGGCTCGACCTCGGTGACGACCTCGTCGTCGTAGCCGCCCTCCTCGTCGAGCGCCTCGACGTATCGCTCGGCGACGTCGCGTTGCTCGTCGTCGTGGTACAGCACGATCGACCGGTACTGGCTGCCGACGTCCGGGCCCTGTCGGTTCAGCTGGGTCGGGTCGTGGACGGTGAAGAAAATCTCCAGGATGTCCTCATACGAGAGGGCGTCGGGGTCGTACTCGACCTGAACGACCTCCGCGTGACCGGTGGTGCCGGTACACACCTCGCGGTAGGTGGGGTCGTCGGCGTGGCCGCCGGCGTAGCCGGAGGTAACGCTCTCGACGCCGTCGAGCTCCTTGAACGCCGCCTCGACGCACCAGAAACAGCCGCCGCCGACCGTCGCGGTCTCGGTGTTCGTCATAGAGACGTGTAGGCCCCGCAGACGTATTAATCACGCGTGGCCGGAAACGCGAGCGTCGGTGGTTTTTAAATAGCGAGCCGGTCTGAGTCAGCGGTGAACAATCACAAAGCCCCAGCCGCTCGTTTATAAGTACTCGACGACAGATCGGCGGTGAACAACCACAAAGCCCCAGCCGGGAGGCGGGCGCACGCTCGCTGCGCGCTTCGGTCGTTCGCTTCGCTCACTCCCTCCAGTGCTTGCGTCGCCTGCGCCCGCCTCCCGGCTGCCCCTTTGAGTCCCGCCCCGCACAGCACCGCAACCGCGCCTCACACCTCCCCAGCCTCGCGGCTCACGGCTCGCGGCTTCGCCGCTCGCGTTCGCCGCGTCCCTCGCGTGCTGCTGACTCGCGGCCGCCAAGGGCGGCCGCTCGCAGGCACGCGCCACCGCGGATCCATTTATAAACGATCGTCCGCCCGTTTGCGCCCTGTTCCCGAACGCGTTCGCCCGGCAACCCTGCGGTCGAACGGTAGACCTTTGCCGTCGCCCGCTCCAGTTCAGGTATGGTCTCGCTGGGACTGGTGGTGGCGCGGTTCAACGACGCCGTCACGGAGCCGATGGCCGAGGCCGCCCGGGAGGCGGCCGCCGACCGCGACGCCGTCGTCGTCGACGAACTGAGCGTGCCGGGCGCGTACGACAGCCCCCTGGCCGCGGACCGGCTCGCGCGGCGCGAGGACGTCGACGCCGTCGCGGTCGTCGGCGCCATCGTCACCGGCGACACCGACCACGACCGCGTCATCGCGAACGCGACCGCCGAGAAGCTCACGCAGGTGAGCCTCGACCGGGACACGCCGGTCACCTTCGGCGTGAGCGGCCCCGGGATGTCCGGCGCTGAGGCGCGCGAGCGGATCGACAAGGGGGCGGACGCGGCCGCGGCCGCGATCGACCTCGCGGAGGCGCTCGACTGACCGAGACACGACGACTACACACGACACATGAGCGACGCATACGACTTCTCGGAGCGGATCGGACGCGTAGAGCCCAGCGCGACGCTGGCGATATCGAACCTCGCGGCGGAGAAGGAGGCGGAGGGCGCCGACATCGTCGACCTCTCGGTCGGCGAGCCCGACTTCGACACGCCGGCGAACGTCGTCGAGGCCGGCAAGGACGCGCTCGACGCCGGCCACACCGGCTACACCTCCTCGAACGGCGTCCCCGAACTCAAGGAGGCGATCGCGGCGAAGCTCCGCGGGAACGGCGTCGACGCCGACGCCGACGAGGTGATCGTCACCCCCGGCGGCAAGCAGGCCCTCTACGAGACGTTCCAGACGCTGATCGACGAGGGCGACGAGGTCGTCCTCCTCGATCCGGCGTGGGTCTCCTACGAGGCGATGGCGAAGCTCGCGGGCGGCGACCTCTCGCGGGTCGACCTCGCGCCGCACGGCTTCCAGCTGGAGCCCGCGCTCGACGAGCTCGCGGCGACGGTCTCCGACGACACCGAGCTGCTCGTCGTCAACACCCCGTCGAACCCGACGGGCGCGGTGTTCTCCGAGGCCGCGCTGGAGGGCGTCCGCGACCTCGCCGTCGAACACGACGTGGCGGTCATCTCCGACGAGATCTACGAGCGCATCACGTACGGCGTCGAGCCGACCTCGCTCGCGAGCCTCGACGGGATGGCCGACCGCACGGTGACGGTCAACGGCTTCTCGAAGGCGTACTCGATGACCGGCTGGCGGCTCGGCTACCTCCACGCCACCGACGAGTTCGTCGGCGAGGCGGGGAAGCTCCACTCGCACTCCGTCTCCTGCGCCACCAACTTCGTCCAGCGCGCGGGGATCGAGGCGCTCGAGAACACCGAGGAGTCGGTCGAGGAGATGCGCGACGCGTTCGAGTCCCGCCGCGACCTGCTCGTCGACCTGTTCGACGAACACGGCGTCGACGTGGACGTCGGCGACGGCGCCTTCTACATGATGATCCCGGTGGACGACGACGACCAGGCGTGGTGCGAGCGCGCCATCGAAGAGGCGTCGGTCGCCTGCGTCCCCGGCAGCGCGTTCAACGCAGACGGCTTCGCGCGGATCTCCTACGCCGCGAGCGAGGAGCGCCTGCGCGAGGCGGTCGACCGGCTCGTCGCGAACGACCTGTTGTAGCTCGTCGCGCCGACCGCGCGGCCCCGAACCCGACGATTCCGCCGGGTTCGCTCGGCCGCCAACGTTTTTTGTCAGCTCGGATAAGTCCGGACGGACCACACTATGTACCAGACAATCCTCTACCCGACTGACGGGAGCGAGGGATCGGCGGCCGTCGCCGACCACGTCCGGGAGCTCGCGGCCGCGTTCGACGCGACCGTTCACGTCCTCCACGTGGTCGACGCGCGAAGCGCAAACTACGGGCTGAGCGGCGCCTTCCTGACGAAGGAGGGATCGGGCGTGCGGGCCGACCCGGCGCCCGACGACGGCAGCGGCATGGTCGGTGAGGGAACGGAGGCGGAGGCGACGCGGTCGGCGCTCGTCGAGCGCGGCGAGGAGATCGTCGAGGCCGCGGCCGCGGCGCTCCGCGACGCCGAGGCGCCGCCGGAGACGCTCACCGCCGTCGAAACGGGCACGCCGCACTCGGCGATCTTGGAGTACGCCGACGAGAACGACGTCGACCTCGTGGTGATGGGGACCCACGGCCGGACCGGCGTCGAGCGGTACCTGCTCGGCAGCGTCGCGGAGAAGGTGGTGCGGCTGTCGGACGCCCCGGTGACGACGGTGCGGGCGGACGACGGCGAGTGACGACGGTGCGGGCAGACGACGACGAGTAACGACGGCGCGGGCGGACGACGGCGAGTAACGACGGCGGTCAGGGTCGGCTTCGAGGCTCGGTCCGACGGTCCGGGCCCGCCGGCCAACGGTTTTTCTGGCTCCGTCGACCACGGTCGCTCATGAGCGACTCGGAGCGAACGGCGATCGGCGACGACGTTCGTGAGGCCCTCCTCGACCGCGTGACCAGTCAGAGCGCCACGGTCGGCGCGAGTGTCCCCGACGAGGTCGAGGTCGACGGGACCGCGCTCGACCTCTCCGCGTTCATCGTCGAGAGCCGGAAGGTCGACGCCGTCCCGCCCGCGCTCGACCGGAAGGTGACGGCCGCGCGCGACGCCCTCCGCGCGGAGCGGGAGCGGCGGCTCGACCGGTTGGAGACGGAGCCGCTCGACCGGGAGACCGCGGAGACGATCGCCGAGGAGGTCATCGGTATCGACCGCGCGCTGAACGCCTTGGAGGGGATCCGCCGCCCGGGGTTCGCCGACGAACACCACGCCGACACGCTGGCGGGCCACGAGCGCTGGCTCGCCTTCGTCGATCAGGTGCGGTGAGCCGTCGCCGGGCCGACGCCGCTCCTCCGCCGGGACGCCGCCGGTCCCTCGTCGCCGACCCCTTCCGAAACCCTTACTCGCCGCCCGCGTGGTACGTTCGGGTATGAGCGACACCGCAGCGTCGGACGACGGCGAGGCCGCCGTCGACGCCGAGGAGGTCAGACACGTCGCCGACCTGGCGCGGGTGCGGCTCGCCGACGACGAGGTCGACGAGTTCGCGGCGCAGTTCGGCGACATCCTGGAGTACTTCGCCGCGCTCGACGAGGTCCCCGAGACCGAGCGCGAGGAGGAGCTCGTCAACGTGATGCGCCCCGACGAGATCGAAGAGGGACTCTCCCAGGAGGAGGCGCTCGCGAACGCCGAGGAGACGGAAGACGGCTTCTTCGTCGGGCCGAAGGTGTCGTAGATGGCGGCCGACCTCAACGCCTTCGTCACGGAGGAGACGATCGAGGGCGACGCGGACGCCGAGGGCCCGCTCGCGGGGCGAACGGTGGCGGTCAAGGAC
The DNA here is from genome assembly GCF_000337395.1 of Halorubrum distributum JCM 13561. NCBI lineage: Archaea > Methanobacteriati > Methanobacteriota > Halobacteria > Halobacteriales > Haloferacaceae > Halorubrum > Halorubrum distributum. Next base: position 45,590 of record NZ_AOJF01000027.1, on the reverse strand, counting down.
AACATCTCCACCGCGGGGATCCGGACGACCTGCGGCTCAGAGATGCTGGCGGACTACGTCCCGCCGTACTCCGCGACCGTGGTCGACCGCCTGACCGAGGCGGGCGCGACGGTCGTCGGCAAGACGAACATGGACGAGTTCGGGATGGGGACGACGACGGAGACCTCCGCGTTCGGCCCCACCCGGAACCCGGTCGACACCGACCGCGTGCCCGGCGGCTCCTCCGGGGGCTCCGCGGCCGCCGTCGCGGCCGGCGAGGCCGACGTGGCGCTCGGCTCCGACACGGGCGGCTCGGTGCGGTGTCCGGCCGCGTTCTGCGGCGTCGTCGGCATCAAGCCCACCTACGGGCTCGTCTCCCGCTACGGGCTCATCGCGTACGCGAACTCCCTCGAACAGATCGGGCCGATCGCGGGCACCGTCGAGGAGGCTGCGGCCGCGCTCGACGTCATCGCCGGCGACGACCCGAACGACGGGACGACGCGCGACCTCGCCGACGTCGAGGGCGCCGATCCCGACGCGAGCTACGCCGCGGCCGCCGACGGCGACGTGGAGGGGCTGACGGTCGGGGTGCCCACCGAACTGTTCGAGGGCGCCGACGAGCGCGTCGTCGAGACGGTCGAGGCCGCGCTCGACGACCTCGAAGCGCAGGGCGCGGAGACGACCGAGATCTCGCTCCCGTCCGTCGAGCACGCGGTCCAGGCCTACTACGTGATCGCGATGGCGGAGGCCTCCTCGAACCTCGCGCGCTTCGACGGCGTGCGGTACGGGAACCGCGCCGAGTCGGACGGCAACTGGAACGAGTCGTTCGCGGAGACGCGCGAGGAGGGGTTCGGCGCGGAGGTCAAACGGCGGATCCTGCTCGGCACGTACGCGCTCTCGGCCGGCTACCACGACAAGTACTACGAGAAGGCCCAGGACGCCCGGGCGTGGGTCCGGCGGGACTTCGAGGACGCGTTCGCCGACGTCGACGTGATCGCCTCGCCGACGATGCCCGTCCTCCCCTTCGAGCTCGGCGAGAGCCTCGACGACCCGCTGCGGATGTACCTCGCGGACGCGAACACGACCCCCGTCAACCTCGCGAACCTGCCCGCGATCTCGGTGCCCGCCGGCGAGGCCGACGGGCTCCCCGTCGGGCTCCAGCTCGTCGGGCCGAAGTTCGGCGAGGAGACGATCGTTCGCGCCGCGAGCGCGGTCGAGGAGCGATGAGCCTCACGGACGAGGAACGCGGGCGGCTCGCGGACGTGGTCCGCCTCCAGCCGACGAAGAACGGCGAGCTGCAAGACGCCTGGGAGATGGAGAGCGGCAGCGACGTCCACGGCTACCTGGAGAACCACCTGAAGGAGTACTACTACCGCGACGACGACAGCCTGATCCGGACGACCGCCGAGGCGAACGACCTCGTCGACGTCGAGCCCGGCGTCGAACCCGACGCGGTCGCGAAGGGCGGCGTCCCCGAGACGGTCCGCGTTCCGGAACTGGAGTCGCGGGTCGTGGACGTGCTCGCCGGGCCGGACGAGCGCTCGCAGTCGGTCGTCAGTGTGCTCAACGCCCTCCGCGAGGCGTACGACGCCGACCCCGAGGTGGACGCGGTGCGGCGGGCGCTCCGGAGCCTCGAACGCAAGAACGTCGTCGAGGTCGTCTACCGCACCGTGCCGACGTTCCGGCTCGCGGTCGCCCGCGACGAGATCACGGTCGAGATCGAGGAGTAGGCGGCCGCGACGCGGCCGACCCCAGACCGGGGCGCGCTCAATCGCCGATACGACTTTGTACCGCGACTGACACCCTGCTACCGATGGCCGACGACGAGACCCTCCGCGAGCGGTTCCGCCGCAACGCCAGCGGCATCGCCGCTACGACGGTGACCGGGACGTGGCTCGCCGCCCTCCTGCTCAACTTCGACTGGTGGCTCGGGTTCATGCTGTTCGGGTACATCGTGATCGTTCCCGTCGTCTCGATGCTGTTTGACGAGGAGGAGGCGGAGTCCGTCCACGTCGAGTCCGACTCCGGCTCGGTCCGCGTCGAGCGCGGGACGGCGGCGGAGCGCGAGGAGGCGACCGGCGACACGGCGGACGCCTTGGAGCGGCTGCGGACCAGATACGCGAACGGCGACCTCACCGACGAGCAGTTCGAGCGGAAGCTCGACCGCCTGCTGGAGACCGAGACGCCGGAGGACGCCGCCGAGTGGGCCCAGCGCAACCGCACCGCCGCTCGGGAGCGCGAGGCGGAGCACGAGCGGTAACGCGAGTGGTTGAATCGGGGGCGGCTCCCGGCGGCGAGGCCGAACCTCAAGCTTCAATGCGCGCGGTCGACTCGACAGGGTATGAGCGACCAGGAACTGCGGAAGGAGGCGCACGACCTCGACGTCACCGTCTGGGTCGGGAAGCACGGCATCGACTCGGTCGTCGACGAGCTGGCCGACCAGCTCGACGACCGGAAGCTGGTGAAGGTGAAGTTCCTCCGGGCGGCCCGCGGCGGGACCTCGACCGACGAGCTCGCGGAGGAACTCGCCGAGGCGGTCGGCGCCGACCTGATAGAGACCCGCGGGAACACGGCGGTGCTGCACTGATGGGCGCCGCGGACGGGGCGGTCGGGGCCGTCGCCGTCGCGGGGACGCTGGAGCCGTACCTCGGCCCGGTGACCGGAATCGTCGTCGACGCCGCCATCTTCCTCGTCGTCGTCGCCGCGACGTACGTCATTTATAAATCGGTCGTCACGTCGATCCTCCGACGGGTGTTCGACAGGCAGGGGCTCGACGAGCACGCGCGGCGTCCGCTCCAGAAGATCGTGGCGTTCCTCGTGCTGTTCGCCGGTGTCACGGTGGCGTTCGGCGCGGCGGGCTACCAGGGGTTCCTGCGCTCGCTGGCGACGATCGCGGCCGCGGCGACGCTCGCGATCGGCTTCGCCTTACAGGACGTGATCAAGAACTTCGTCGCGGGCGTCTTCATTTATACCGACAAGCCGTTCCGCATCGGCGACTGGATCGAGTGGAACGGGAACTCGGGGGTCGTCGAGGACATCTCCTTCCGGGTCACCCGGGTCCGCACGTTCGACAACGAACTGCTCACGGTGCCGAACCACACCCTGACGAGCGACGTGGTGAAGAACCCGGTCGCGAAGAAGACGCTCCGCCTGAAGTTCGTCTTCGGGATCGACTACGAGGACGACGTCGAGACGGCGACGGACATCATCGTCGAGGAGGCCGAGAAGAGCGACGCCATCCTCGAAGACCCCGCGCCGTCGGTCCGGCTGACCGAGCTCGCCGACTCCTACGTCGGCCTCCAGTCGCGGATCTGGATCGACGACCCCTCGCGGGCCGACTACGTGAAGGCCCGCGCCGACTACGTGAAGGCCGTCAAACAGCGGTTCGACGAGGAGGGCATCTCGATCCCCTTCCCGCAGCGGACCGTCTCGGGGCGGAACGAGTGGACGGACCCCTCGTCGTTCGGCGGCGCTTCGGACGGCGGCGTCGACGGCGGGTCGCAAGCCTAAGCGTCCGCGGATCCGCCGCGCGTGCGACGCTGAACCCCTTCTTCCCCGCGTCGACGCGCCGGAGCCGTCGAGGGGAGCGATAGTAACGAACTTGAGGGTCCGGTAACTGGGTGTGCCCATGCACGTGGTCGTCATCGGGGCCGGCGAGGTCGGGACGAGCATCGCCGCGAGTCTCGCGTCGGACCACGAGGTCGTCGTCGTCGACGTCGACCCGGACCGGGCGGAACAGCTCAAGTACGAACTCGACGTGCTCACCATCGCCGGCGACGGCACGTCCTCGGAGATCCAGTCGGCCGCCGAAGTCGACCGCGCGGACATGGTCATCGCCTGTACCGACGACGACCAGACGAACCTCGTCGCCTGCGGCACCGCGAAGACGCTCGGCGGCGGGTTCACCATCGCCCGCGTGAAGAGCACGGACTTCCTCCGCACGTGGCAGGGCAGCGAGGGGGCGTTCGGCGTCGACTTCATGGTGTGTACCGACCTCCTGACCGCGGAGAACATCGTCCGCGTCATCGGGCTTCCGGCCGCGATCGACGTCGACCCGTTCGCCGGCGGCCTCGTTCAGATGGCGGAGTTCGAGATCGCGGAGGGGAGCCCCGTCGCCGGACAGACCGTCTCGGAGGCGGACCGGTTCGAGTCGCTCACGTTCGTCGGCCTGTTCCGCGACGGCGAGATGACGATCCCGCGCGGGGACACCGACATCGCCGTCGGCGACCGCGCGGTGGTGATCGGGAGTCCCGAGAGCGTCCAGTCGTTCGCGACCGACGTAGCGCCGGACACCACCCCCGACCGCGCCGACGAGATCGTCGTCGTCGGCGGCACCGAGATCGGCTACCAGACCGCCCGCCTGCTGGAGGAGCGCGAGTTCAAGCCGCGGCTGATCGAGCAGGACTCCGGCCGCGCGCGGTGGCTCGCCGAGAACCTCCCGGACACCGTCGTGATGGAACACGACCCCACCGACACCGAGTTCCTCTCCCGCGAACACGTCGACGAGTCCGATATCGTCGTCACGGCGCTCGGCTCCGACGAGAAGAACCTGCTCATCTCCGTGCTCGCCAAGCGGCTCGGCGTCGACCGCGTGATCGCCGTCGTCGACAGCCCGGACTACGTCACCGTCTTCGAGGAGATCGGCATCGACATCGCCGTCAACCCCCGTACGGTGACCGCCGAGGAGATCACGCGGTTCACCTACGAGAGCGTCGCGGAGAACATCGCGGTGCTGGAGAACGACCAGGCGGAGGTCCTCGAGCTCGAGCTCACCGAGGGGTGCGGGCTCGTCGGGCGACCGATCTCGGAGATCGTCGCGGAAAGCGACGTGCGGTTCGTCATCGGCGCGATCACCAGAGACCACCAGCTGGTCACTCCCCGCGGGGACACCGTGCTTCAGGCCGGCGACCACGTCGTCCTGTTCGTGGAGTCCGACTCCGTGGGCGAGATCACCTCCATGGCGTGATGCCGCCGTGACCAGCAGGATCCGGGTCGGCTGGCGGGCGAGCGTGGGGCTCACCGGCGACGTCCTCGCCGCCCTCCCGGTCCCGCTGGCGTTCCCGCTCCTCATCGCGCTCTACTACGGCGAGTCGCCGCTGCCCTTCGCCGCGGCGATCGCCGTCTCGCTCGCGCTCGGCGCGGCGTTCCGGTGGACCCGGGACCCGGCGGAAGACCTCGGGCCCCGCGAGGCGTTCCTCGCGGTCGCGATGATCTGGTTCCTCGTCGCCGCGGTCGGCGCGATCCCGTTCGTCGTCGCCGGCGTCGGCACGGTCGCGCACCCGGTAAACGCCATGTTCGAGTCGATGAGCGGGCTGACGACGACGGGCGCGACGGTCTTGCGCGACTTCTCGCTCCACTCGCAGGCAATCTTGATGTGGCGGCAGGTGATCCAGTGGCTCGGCGGGCTCGGAATCTTAATCCTCGCGACCGCGGTGCTCTCCGAGATCGGCGTCGGCGGGGCCCAGCTGATGGAGTCGGAGTCGCAGACGCAGGACGTCAACAAGCTCACGCCGAAGATCTCTCGAACCGCGCAGCTCATCTGGGGGATCTACTTCGGGCTCACGGGGCTGGCGATCGCGGTCTACTTCCTGCTCGGCCTCGCCGTCGACCCGCAGATGGACCTGTACAACGCGATCGCCCACGCGTTCACGTCGGTCGCGACCGCCGGGTTCTCGCCGGAGCCGCTCTCGGTCGGCGCGTTCCACCCGCTGATCCAGTGGGCGGTCGTCCCGTTCATGGTGATCGGCTCGACCAGCTTCGTCCTCATCTACTTCGCCATCAACGGCGAGCCGATGCGCCTGCTGAAAAACGAGGAGTTCCACTTCTATCTCGGCGCGATGGGGACGCTCGCGTCGATCGTCGCCGTCGGCCTGTTTCTCGACCCGAGCATCGCCTACGGTCCCGAGGCGACCCTCCGGCACGCCGTCTTCAACGTCGCCTCCATCGTGACGACGACTGGGTACGCCAGCACCGACTACGTGCGGTGGGCGCCCGCTGCCAAGCACATGCTGTTCATGGGGATGTTCATCGGCGGGATGGTCGGATCGACAACCTGCTCGATCAAGTCGCTGCGGTGGCTGGTGGCGCTGAAGTCGTTCAAGCGGAACCTCTACACCGCGATCCATCCCGAATCCGTTCGGCCGGTACGGATTACGGGCAAGTCGATCGACGAGGGCGCGATCCGGGACATCTACGCGTACCTCCTCCTCAGCATCGTGATATTCTTCCTGCTCGCCGTGGTCATCGTCGTCGACGCCGAGCGGGCGAACCTGCGCGTGACCGAGTTCGAGGCGCTCGGGGCCGCGGCGACCACGTTCCTCAACATCGGACCGGCGTTCGGCGAGGCGGGCCCGTACGGGACGTTCGCGACGTTCCCGCTGAGCACGCGGGCCGTGATGGTCGTGCTGATGTGGATCGGCCGGATCGAGATCATCCCCGTCCTCGTGCTGTTCACGAAGGCGTTCTGGACCTCCTAACTCCACGTTAGTCTCCCGCCGTCACCCCTTCGACAGTTTAATACAGCGAACGGGCGACTCCCATATCGATCGAATAACTATGTCGTGGGGCGTCAACTGGAAGGCGAGCGTGGGGCTGCTCGGCGTCGGGATCAAGTACCTCGCCGCCACGCTGTTGGTTCCGCTGCTTGTCGCCGTCGCGTACGGCGAGGACATCTGGGTCTTTCTCGTCTCGATGGCGCTCGTCGCGGGCGTCGGGTTCGCGGTCGAGCGGGTCGACCCCGACCCGGATCTGGGCCCCCGCGAGGCGCTGCTTTTCGTCTCGCTCGCGTGGCTCGCGGCGGCGGTCATCGGTACGGTTCCGTACCTCCTCGCCGGCTACGGCACCGCGTCGACCGTCGGGCTCCAGACCGGCTCGGTCGGCGCGCTAACGGGGTCGGTCGTCAACGCCCTGTTCGAATCGATGAGCGGGTTCACCACCACGGGCGCGACTGTCCTCGGGGAGATCAGCACCGACCAGCACTCCCACGCGCTCCTCATGTGGCGGCAGCTCACGCAGTGGCTCGGCGGGATGGGGATCATCGTCCTGATGATCGCCATCCTCCCGGAGGTCGCGGTCAACGGCGCACAGCTGATGGACTCGGAGGCGCCCGGCCCTGAACTCCAGAAGCTCACCCCGAAGATCGCGGAGACGGCGCGCGCGCTCTGGCTGATCTACTTCGGCTTCACGGTGTTGCTCGCGGCCCTCCTGTACGCGCTCCACCTCGTCGGGATGGCGCCGAACATGAACCTCTACAACGCCGTCGCGCACGGGTTCTCCACCCTCCCGACCGGGGGGTTCTCGCCGCAGGCCGAGAGCATCGGCTACTTCTCGGCGGCGGTCCAGTGGGTCGTGATCCCGTTCATGGTCGTCGCCGGGGTCAACTTCGCGCTGTTCTGGCACGCGCTTCGCGGCGAGGTCGACACGCTGCTGGAGAACGCGGAGTTCCGGACGTACGCCGGTGCGCTCGCCGTTGTCACCGCCCTGCTCGCCGTCCTCCTGTTCCGCGGCGCCGCGCCGGTCTTGGAGATCGGGGGCGCCACGGAGAGCGTCACGGAGAACGCGCTCCGGCAGGCGGCGTTCCAGATCGGCTCGCTGCTGAACTCCACCGGGTTCGCCACCTCGGACTTCGCGCAGTGGGACACGCACGCGCAGGTGCTGCTACTGTTCACGATGTTCATCGGCGGCTCTGCCGGCTCGACGGGCGGCGGGATCAAGATCGTCCGGTGGCTGATCGTCGCGAAGGCGATCCGGCGCGAGCTGTTCACGTCGGCACACCCAGACGTCGTCCAGCCCGTCCGGCTCAGCGGGAGCATCGTCGACGAGGACGCGATCCGCGGCATCATGGCGTTCACGCTCCTTTATCTGGTGTTGCTCTCCGTCTCGGCGGTGTTTATCGCGCTGGACGCCGCGCGAGTCGGCACGCAGCTCACCGCGCTGGAGTCGTTCAGCGCCTCGCTCGCCACGATCGGGAACATCGGCCCGGGGTTCGGCCGGCTCGGGCCGTTCGGGAGCTACCTCTTTTTCCCGGACACGTCGAAGCTGCTGATGGTGTTCCTGATGTGGATCGGCCGGCTGGAGATCGTCCCGGTGCTCGCGGTGTTCATCTCCGGGGTCGACGGACGGTAGGGCGCCCTCTCGACCCGGTGGCGAGAGCGTATCTTCATAACCGACGAGGAGAGTGGTGTTCGTATGACGAGTCCCGACGACGCCGGCGGCCAAGACCTGCTCGCTCACGTGCTCCTCCCCGTCGCGAACGAGGACGACGCGCTGGCGACGGCGCGGGCGCTCGAACCGTACGAGACCGGGCGCGTGACCGCGCTCCACGTCGTCGAGAAAGGCGAGGGCGTCCCGGACAAGACGCCCGTCGAGCAGTCGGAGGAGCTCGCGGCCGAGTCGTACGCCGCGGTCCGGACGGTGTTCCCCGACGCGGACGAACACACCGCGTACGCTCGGGACGTGGCCGAAGCGATCTTCGACGCCGCCGTCGAGACGGACGCGAGCGCGATCGCCTACCGGCCGCGCGGCGGGAACCGGCTCGTCCAGCTCCTCTCGGGCGACCTGTCGACCGAGCTCGTGACCGACGCGCCGGTCCCGGTGGTCGCGCTCCCCCGCGCCGAGGCGGACGAATGAGTCGTCGTCGCCCGCGCGCTCTCGGGCGGTCAGAGCGCTGAGAGGGGCCCGACCGATGACGCCGAGCGACGACGGCCCGACGGTCATGGTCGCGCTCTCGAACCCGCGGACGGAGGGCGCGCTCGTCGCGCTCGCCGGCGCGCTCGCGGAGCACCGGAACGGCCGCCTGCTCGCCGTCCACGTCGTCACCGTCCCCGACCAGACGTCGCTGGAGAAGGCCGCCGCGAACCGGGAGCGGCTCGACCGGTCCTCCGCGGATCTGCTCGCCGCGGCCGTCGACGACGCCGCGGCGTTCGACGCGCCGGTCGAGACGAAGACGGTCCTCTCGCACCGCGGGATCGAGGAGGTGTTCGACGCCGCGCGGACGAACGACGCGGACGCCGTCGTGATGGGCTACGGCGGGGCGCGGTTCGCCGGCGGGCGCGCCGAGGGGTCCCTGGACGAGCTCGCCCGCGACCTCCCCTGTGACTTCCTCGTCTTGGACGGGCAGCGACTCGACGCCGGGGAGGTCCTCGTACCGACCGCCGGCGGCCCCTCTTCGGACCTCTCCGCCGAGGTCGCGCTGGCGCTCCGAGACGTCAGCGGCGCGGAGGTGTCGCTGCTCCACGTCGTCGACGAGGGCGAGGCGGCGTCGGGCCGCGAGTTCCTCGCGGGCTGGGCCGACGGCCACGGACTCGGGGACGTCGACCTGCGGGTCGAGGCGGGCGACGTCGGGGCGGCGATCGAACGGGTCGGCGCGGGGTACGACCTCGTGGTCGTCGGCGCCACGGAGCGCGGCCTCCTCTCGCGGGTCGTCCGCGGATCGCTCGCGTCCGCGGCGATCGAGCGCCTCGATACGCCGGTGTTGCTCGCGGAGCGCCCGTCCGACCGGTCGCTCCGTGAGCGGCTGTTCGGCGGGCGCTGAGGCGGCCGCACGCGGGGTTCGTCGGCGAGCGTCGTTTCGGGCCGACCGCTCCTATTAATGTATAATGAATATTTATACGCGACCGGCGGGTACTCGGGGGTATGTACGACGACGAGGAGCTCTCCGAGATCCGCGAGGCGAAGGCGTCGTGGGAGGCGGAGACGCTCGACCCGACTCTCGACCGGCACGGCGAGCGGAAGGAGCGGTTCGCGACGGTCTCCAACCGCGAGGTCGACCGGATCTACACCCCCGAGGACGTGGCCGACCTCGACTACGACGAGGACCTTGGATACCCGGGCGAGGAACCGTACACCCGCGGCGTCTACCCGACGATGTACCGCGGTCGCACGTGGACGATGCGCCAGTTCGCCGGGTTCGGCACCGCGGAGGAGACCAACGAGCGGTTCCGCTATCTCATTGACGAGGGGCAGACCGGGCTCTCGACGGCGTTCGACATGCCCTCGCTGATGGGGATCGACTCCGACGACAAGATGTCGCTCGGCGAGGTGGGCAAGGAGGGCGTCGCGGTCGACACCCTGCGCGACATGGAGGTGCTGTTCGACGGCATCGACCTCGCGGAGGTGTCGACCTCCTTCACGATCAACCCGAGCGCGCCGGTGATCTACGCGATGTACGTCGCGCTCGCGGACCAGCGCGGAATCGACCGCGAGGAGCTGCGCGGGACCCTGCAAAACGACATGCTCAAGGAGTTCATCGCGCAGAAGGAGTGGGTGGTCCCGCCGGAGCCCTCCCTCGACTTGGTGACGGACACGATCGAGTTCGCGGTGGCGGAGACACCCAAGTTCAAGCCCATCTCGGTGTCGGGCTACCACATCCGCGAGGCGGGGTCGACGGCGGTCCAGGAGCTCGCGTTCACCCTCGCCGACGGGTTCGCTTACGTCGAGGCCTGCCTCGACCGCGGGCTCGACGTCGACGAGTTCGCCCCCCAGCTCTCCTTTTTCTTCAACTCCCACAACTCGCTGTTCGAGGAGGTGGCGAAGTTCCGCGCCGCCCGCCGGATCTACGCGAACGTCATGGACGAGTGGTACGACGCCGAGGCCGAGGCGTCGAAGCGGCTGAAGTTCCACACCCAGACGGCGGGGCAGTCGCTGACGGCCCAGCAGCCGCTGAACAACGTCGCGCGCGTCACGATCCAGGCGCTGGCGGGCGTGCTGGGCGGGACCCAGAGCCTCCACACCAACTCCTTCGACGAGGCGCTCGCGCTCCCCTCCGAGCAGGCGGTGCGCGTCGCGCTCCGGACCCAGCAGATCATCGCCGAGGAGTCGGGCGCGGCCGACATCGTCGACCCGCTCGGCGGCTCCTTCGCGGTCGAGAGCCTTACCGACGAGACGGAGGCGGACGCGATGGCGTACATCGAGGAGATCAGGGAGATGGGCGACGGATCCGTGCGCGACGGCGTCCTCCGCGGCATCGAGCAGGGGTACTTCCACCGCGAGATCCAGGAGTCGGCGTACGAGTACCAGGAGCGCGTCGACGAGGGCGAGGAGACGGTCGTCGGCGTCAACGCCTACGAGATCGACGAGGACACCCGGCCGGACCTGCTGAAGGTCGACGAGACCACCCGCGAGCGACAGCTCGACCGGCTGGAGTCGGTGAAGGCCGACCGCGACGACGACGCGGTCGACGCCGCCCTCGGCGACCTCCGCGACGCCGTCGAGGCCGGCGAGAACGTCATGCCCGCCATCGTCACGGCCGTGAAGGCGTACGCGACGATGGGCGAGATCATGGAGGTGTTCGAGGCGGAACACGGCGCGTACCGCGAGCGGATCGGCGTCGCCTGACCGGACAAAAAAGGGGAACGGGCGGACCGGCGGCGCGGTTCGACGGGACGGTACGCTGCCTCGACGGGACGTACGCCGTTTCGACGGGATCTCAGACCGTCTCGACCGGTCGCGCGGACTCCGCGCACCACGCGTTGCCCCGGCGGCCCGCCCGCCGGAGGTCGAGCTCGACGACCGAGCCGGTGTCGAGCGACGACAGCTCGGCCTCCACGTCGGGGTCGTCGTACTCGACGACGTACAGCGTCCCGTTTCGCGGGTATTCGCGGAGCGTGATCGCCCCGTGGTCGTTGCACGCGTCGACGACCGTGTACTTGCCAGTGCGGTCCATCCCGCGTGGAGCTACGATGTGACCCGTGTTAACAGTTGTGCGCGTCTGCGTCTGAACCGCACGCACCGACCACGAACGGTCCATTTTAATCGGGGCGCCGCCTCGCACGGGTATGACTGAGACGGAGGTCCCCGAGGACCACCCGCGCTACGCGTCGCTCGTGACGCGCCACCGGATCGAGGCGGGCGTCGAGAAGGGGATCACCTCGAAGCAGGGGCTGATCGCGCAGGGACGCGGCGAGGCGTTCGATTACCTCCTCGGCGAGCGCACGCTCCCGAGCGCCGACGACGCCGCGCGCGCCGCGGCCGCGACGCTCCTCCTCGCGGACCACCCCGTGATCTCGGTGAACGGCAACGTCGCGGCGCTCGCGCCGGCGGAGACGGTCGAACTCGCCGAGGCGGTCGACGCCGACCTGGAGGTGAACCTCTTCAACCACACGGACGAGCGCGTCCGACGGATCGCCGAGCACCTCCGCGAGCACGGCGCCGACGAGGTGAAGGGGCTCGCCGGCGACGGCGAGATCCCCGGCCTCGACCACGCGCGCGGCGTCGTCGACGCCGACGGGATCGAGGCGGCCGACGTCGTCGTGGTGCCCCTGGAGGACGGCGACCGCGCCGCCGCGCTCGACGCGATGGGGAAGACCGAGATCGTGATCGACCTCAACCCGGGAAGCCGTTCGCCGCGAACGGCGGACGTGCCGATCATCGACAACCTCCTGCGCGCGGTGCCGAACGTGACGGCGCACGCGGAGGACCTCGCGGACGCGGTGCCCGCCGAGTTGGAGCGGACCGTCGAGGAGTTCGACGCCGACGCGGCGCTCGACGCGGCCGAGGCGGCGATCCGCGAGGGATCGTTCGCGGACGGGGACGGGGAGTAGTTCGCCGGCCGCCCCCGCCGGAAGGCAAAAGCGTACGCCGCCCGTAACGGACGCCATGGAACTCGACGAGACGGACCGGGCGATCCTGCGGATCCTCCAGGAGGACGCGCGGACCCCGTTCTCGGAGGTCGCGCGGCGGATCGACATGTCCAGCGCGACCGTCCACGACCGGGTCAGCCGCCTCGAGGAGGCGGGCGTCATCCGCGGGTACCACGCCGACATCGACCCGAAGGCGGTCGGGTACGGCGTCGGCGCGTTCGTCGGCCTGCGCGTCGAACAGGGCCGCGAGGAGGACGCGCTCGAACGCCTCCGCGGCATCGACGGCGTCCGCGAGATCCACCTCACCACCGGCGAGTGGGACGTCATCCTCCGGGTCGTCGCGGCCGACACCGACCGGCTCCGCGAGCTGATGTTCGAGCGGATCGCGGAGACCGAGGGGTTCTCGCGCTCGCAGACGATGGTCATCCTGGGCACCGACTACGAGCAGCCCGGGCCGCCGCTGTAGCGGGGGACGGCGCGCCGCCGCCAGCGCTACGGGACCGGAACGCTCAACTCGGGACCTCCCCGAACGGTGACCATGAGCACAGGAGTGGCCGACGGGTTCGACCCGTCGCCGGAGCGCGCGTGGGCGGCGGTCGTCGGCGGCGTCACGGCGCTGCTGGCGATCGGATCGGTCGTCTTCCCGCGCGTCGTCTACGACCGCTTCCTCTGGCGCTACTTCTGGGGGCCGGTCGTCGCGGACGGCGAGGGCGCGCAGTGCGCGGTCCGCGAGGCGGGCGGCACCACGGAGCTGCTCGGCAGCAGCGCGGCGTGTCAGGCGGCGCGGAGCGCCGGCGAGGTCGTCGCGACCCCGGGGTACACCACCTTCTCGACGGTGAGCTACGTGGTGATCCTGCTGGCGATGCTGATCGGCGTCGTCTTCCTCCTCCGCCGGCTCGACATCGCGACGGAGCTCCGCTTCTTCTTCGCGCTGTTCCCGTTCATGCTGTTCGGCGGGGCGATGCGGACGGTCGAGGACGCGGGCGTCGCCGCGACCGACGCCGGCGTCGAACCGTTGATCCCGTTCCCGGCGAGCGCGGTGCTGATCAGCCCGTTCATCTACTTCACGGTGTTCCTGTTCACGCTCGCGTGCGTCCTCGCGGCGTACGGGCTCGAACGCCGCGGCGTCGTCGAAGACTACGCGCGCCCGCTGTTCGCGTCGGGCGCCGCGGGGCTCGCGCTCGCGGTCGGCTACCTCTCGTATCTCGCGGCCACGACCGGCTACGTCACCTTCTACCCGCAGGTGCTCGTCCCGACGCTCGTCATCGCGACGGTTGCGACCGCGGGCACGTGGGCGATCGCGACCCGACGGATCTCGACGATCCGGCAGGGCACCGGCGCGGCGGGGATCGTGATCATCTGGGGGCACGCGATCGACGGCGTCGCGAACGTGATCGGGCTCAACTGGATGCCCGCGCTGACCGGCACCGCGAACCTCGTGCCGAAACACGTCGTCAACGCGCTGATCGTCGACTGGACCGGGCGGCTGCTCCCCGATTCGATCCTCGCCGTCACCGGCGACGCGTGGCCGTTCCTCCTCGTGAAGCTCGCGGCCGCGACGTTCGTCGTCTGGGTGTTCAACGGCGAGATGTTCGAGGAGTCGCCGCGCTACACGCTGCTGCTGCTTATTACCGTGCTGGCCGTCGGGCTCGGGCCGGGGACGCGGGACATGCTGCGCGCGACGTTCGGGGTTTAAATAGCGGGCGGTTACTCCCCGTAATACAGGATGCTCGCAGATACGCTCGTTTATCCCGAGGTCGGATTACTGGCAGTCGGAAACTGAATTTGACACAATGAACGGGCACGTCAGAATTATTCTTCTCGGAAGTCTTGGTCTGATCATTAGCGTCCCCATTTGGTATACGATTATATCCTCTGAAGAATTTTCACCGGACGTTTTCTTGAATCCGAGCCTGCTATTCTGGCTGATATTCGGGTTTGTCGTTTTTCTGTTCGGGTATTACAACACCGATGTAGAGTAATTCGGGTCTACTCACGAGGCGATCGTTCCCGAAGGCTCACTCGCTCATTTATAAATGGCTAACCGCGGATCAGTGGCGGACTCCTCCAAAGCCCCAGCCGGGAGGCGGACGCACGCTCGCTGCGCTCCTCACTCGGTCGCTCACTGCGTTCGCTCCCTCGTTGCGGTGCTTACATCGCCTGCGCCCGCCTCCCGGCTGCCCCTTTGAGCCCCGCCCCGCACAGCAACCGCGCCTCACGCCTCCCCAGCCTCGCGGCTCCCTCCGCTTCGCTCCGGTCGCCGCGTCCCTCGCGCGTGCGACTCGCGCCCTGCGGGCGCTCGTCGGCACGCGCCACCGCCGACCATTTATCAGCAGTTTTCAGGAGATCGCGCCGGGGTTGGTCATTCGACGCCGTTCCGCAACGGCATCTTATAAGCCGCCGGGGGCGGAACGGTCTCGGTAATGCTGGACGGGGTCAACGTCGCGCTCGGCGTCTCGGGGAGCATCGCGGCGGTGAAGGTCGTCGAACTCGCGCACGAACTGCGCCGCTACGGCGCGAGCGTCCGCGCCGTCATGTCCCCGTCGGCGACGAATATCATTCATCCGTGGGCGGTCGACTTCGCGACCGACGAGCCCGTCGTCACCGAGATCACCGGGAGCGTCGAGCACGTCGAGCTCTGCGGCCGGGAGGGGTGGGCCGACGTACTGCTGCTGGCGCCCGCGACGGCGAACACCGCCGGAAAGATAGCGTCGGCGGTCGACGACACGCCCGTGACGACCTGCGCCACGACGGCCTTGGGCGCGGACGTGCCGGTCGTGATGGCGCCCGCGATGCACGAGCCGATGTACGACCACCCGGGCGTCCTCGACGCGCTCGATCGCTTGGAGTCGTGGGGCGTCCGCTTCGCCGATCCCCGAGTCGAGGAGGGGAAGGCGAAGATCGCGGCCGAGGACGACATCGTGACTGAGGTCGCCCGCGCGACGACGCCGCAGTCCCTCTCCGGGTCGCACGTCGTCGTCACCGCGGGCGCGACGAAGGAGCGGATCGACCCGATCCGCATCCTGACGAACCGCGCGTCGGGGAAGACCGGCCGGGCGGTCGCGCGGGCGTGCTACGCCCGGGGCGCGCGGGTGACGCTCGTCCAGGACGGCCCCGAGGTCCCCTACGCCGACGTGGTCGCGGTCGAGACGGCCGACGAGATGATGGCGGCCTGTCGGCGGACCGCGGCGACCGCGGACGCGCTGATCTCCGCGGCCGCCATCTCCGACTTCACCGCCGACGCCGTCGACGAGAAGATACGGTCGGGGTCGCCGCTGTCGGTCGAGCTGGAGCCGACGCCGAAGCTCATCGACTCGGTGCGCGAGGCGTACCCGGACCTCCCGATCGTCGGGTTCAAGGCCGAGACGTCGGGCGACGACGCGGCGATGGTCGCGGAGGCGGAGCGCATCCGCGACCGGGTGGGGCTGGCGTTCGTCGTCGCGAACGACGCGAGCGTGATGGGCGGCGACGAGACGCGCGTCCTGCTCGTCGGCGAGGACGGAACCGACCCCGAGGAGGTCGCCGGCTCGAAGGACGCGGTCGCCGGCCGCATCGCCGACCGGCTCGCGACGACGCTCGACGCGTCGGGGTGAGCGGCGGTCCGACCGGACGCTCGCGCCGCGGTTCCGACGGCGCTGGACGGCCTCGCGTGGGACGGAAGCCGCGCGGACGGTATCGCCCGCCTCCGGCAGGGTCTCCGCGGATACAAACTGTTTTGAGGCGGTAGGGTGACCAAACGGGTAGAGAAACACATGTGTAACGAGACGGTCACGCACGGCTCCGTGGGAGGTGTGGTGGGTGGCTGACGCCGGCCCGTCGCCCGGCGACGACGACCCAGACACCGAGGCGTCGGCCGACCCCGAGGCGACCTCGGATTCGGACGCGGCGTCGGCGCCGGCGTCCGGCGCGGTCATCGTTCCGGTCGAGCCGAGCTCCACGCTGCGCTCGACGATCGCGCACATCGCGGAGGCCGCCGCCACGGAGGGCGCGTCGGCGCTCCACCTCGTCGAGATCGCCTCGTGGCGGAACGGGGACCCGGAGAGCGACGAGCGGGCCGCCGCCGCGGAGCGCGTGCTCGAACGCGCGGCGGCGTGGGCGAGGGCCGACCTGGAGGACTCCGAGGCGCCCGGCGCCCCGGACGTCGAGGTCGTCACGGCGGTGCTCGGCGCCGACGGGTACCTGTTCGGCGCCGACGACTACGTCCGCGTCCTCGCGGAGTACGCCGAGGCGAACGACGCCGACCGCGTCGTCTTGGACCCCGAGTACACCCCGGTGGGGAACACGACGCTGCTTCAGCCGCTGGAGTTCGCGCTCTCGAACACGCCGCTGTCGGTCGAGACCGCGCCCGTCGACCGGCCGACGCGCCGCGAGCGCTTCCGGACCGAGGCCACGACCGGTCGGTTCGTGGCGCTGTTCGGGCTCTCGCTGGCCTTCTACCTCCTGTTGGGCGACCCGACATACTGGTTCGACGCCGTGACGGGCGTCGCGACCGCCGCGGTCGTCTCGATCACCCTCTCGCGGGTGAGCCTCGACTCCGACCCGGCGTTCCCGCGGACCCCGATGCGGATCGTCCGCGGGCTGATATACGTCCCCGTGCTGCTGTTCGAGATCGTGAAGGCGAACCTCGTCGTCGCCCGGGTCATCCTCGACCCGCGGCTCCCGATCGAGCCGACGCTGAACCGGATGCGGGTGATCGTGGGGAGCGGCCTCCCGCTGATGACGCTCGCGAACTCGATCACGCTGACGCCCGGGACGCTCACCGTCCGCGCCCGCGACAGCGACCTCTACGTCCACTCGCTCGTCCCGTGGGCCCGCGAGGGGCTGTTCGACGGCCCGCTCGAGCGGTGGACGCGCTTCGTCTACTACGGTCGCCGGGCCGCGCGGCTTCCGTCCCCGCGCGAGCGCGACGACGTCGCGATCCTCCAGGGCCCCGACGCCACCGAGGAGCTGCCAATCGCCGCCGCCGACGGCGGCGATCCGGGATCGGGCGTCGAGTCCGAATCGAGTGGCGGCGCGGGCGTCGAGGTCGAGTCGAGTGATGACTCGACCGACGCCGACGGGGTGACCGACCGATGAGCCTCGTGGACGCCTCGCTCGCGGCCGGCTACACCCTCGGCGACTTCCTGCTCGTCGCGGCCGCCGGCTTCGCCGTCCTCGCCGTCGGCATGCTGTACCGCGCTGTCGTCGGGCCGACGATGCAAGACCGGGTGCTGGCGGTGAACGTCCTCGGGACGAACACCGTCGTCATCCTCGCCATCCTCGGCGCGGCGCTCGGCGAGCCGACGTTCCTCGACATCGCCCTGGTGTACGCGCTGCTCAACTTCCTGATGGCCATCGCCATCTCGAAGTTCACCGTCGAGCGGGGTGGTGTGCTGTGACCGCCGCCGCCATGACGGAGACGGCCCGCGTGTGGCTCGTGGTCGCGCTCACGCTGCTCGGGCTGTTCTTCTCGTTCGTCTCGATGGTGGGCGTCCTCCGGCTGCCGGACGTCTACTCGCGGGCGCACACCGCGTCGCAGGCCGACACGCTCGGCGCGGGGTTCGGCCTCGCGGCCGTCGCGCTCACCGTCGGGCTGGCGGGCGCCGGCTTCAAGTCGGTGCTCCTGCTGTTCTTCATCTTCGTGACGAACCCGACCGCGGCCCACGCCATCGCGCGGGCCGCCTTCGAGGAGGGAATCGTGCCGTGGATCGAGGGGGACGACCGCCGATGACGGGGGCGCTCGCGTCGGCCGCCCCTCTCGGCGCGCCGGTGGTCGCGCAGGTCACCGCCATCGAGGCGAGCCTGTTCGTCTTCGTGGTGTTGACCGCGCTGTTCACCGCGTTGGCGCGCGACGTGCTCGCGGCGGTGATCATCTTCGGCGCGTACAGCCTCGGGATGGCCGCGCTGTACACGTTCTACCGCGCGCCGGACGTCGCGATGACGGAGGCCGCCATCTCCGCCGGGGTGACGACCGTGCTGCTGCTGCTCACGCTCGCGAAGACGACCCGCCTCGACCACGAGGCAGCCTTCGAGTCGGTGAACCTGCCCGCGGCCGGCGCGGCCGGGCTGCTGTTCGCCGGGCTGATGCTCACGATGGGCGACATTCCGGCGGTGGGATCGGCGGACGCGCCGATCTGGTCGAACCCGGACGTGACCCAGTGGTACATCGCGGAGACGTACGCTGAGACGCACGTCGAGAACACGGTGATGGCGGTGCTGGCGGCGTTCCGCGGGTTCGACACGTTCGGCGAGGCGGTCGTCGTGTTCGCGGCGGGGATCGCCGCCCTCATCGTCCTCCACCGGGAGGTGTTCGCATGAGCGGCACAGACGCCGGCGGCGACGCCGACGCGGGTTCCGACACGGGCGCCGCTGCCGACACCGACGCAGGAGAAGCCGGCGACACCGCCGGTTCCGAGTTCGCGTCCGGCGGCGGGTTCGGTCGCGACCGGCCGCCGCGCAGCGACGGCCGACTCGACTCGGAGCGCCGACAGGGAAGCCCGTACACGGAGAGCCAAGTGATCATGCCGACGGTGAAGATCGTCGCGCCGTTCGCGTTCACCTACGGGCTGTTCGTCACCTTCCACGGCGCCGGCTCGCCCGGCGGCGGGTTCCAGGGCGGTGCGATCGTGGCCGCGGTCGTGTTCATGATCGCGTTCGCGTTCGGGATCGAGGCGACCCGGCAGTGGCTCGCGAACACCGTCGTCGTCGCGCTCGCGGTCGGCGGCGCGCTCGTGTTCGCCGGCATCGGGTTGGTCCCGGTCGCGCTCGGCGGCGCGTTCCTCCAGTACGAGCTGCTCCCGATCCCCGACCCCGTCAAGTACGGGATGGAGGGCGTCGAGATCCTCGGCATCGGCACCATCGTTGCCGGCGTCCTCATCGGGCTGTTCCTCGTCCTCGCGAAGGGGTTCAGCGACGCGGGCGGGTTCGCGGACGCCGACGCGTTCGACGACGAGGTCGGCGAAGGTCCCGGCACCGAGGAGGGCGACGAGTCGACCGACGACGGGGCGACCGAACCGGGAACGCCCGGTCCGGCCGCGACTGACGGGGGTGAGCGGTAGTGTCCGCGCTCACCGGCGCGGCTGACCTCGCCGGAATCGCTGGCTCGGTGCCCGCATCGGCCGCCGGCGCCGTCGAGATCCTCGCGACGAGACACGCGTACGTCGCGTTCGCGCTGCTGCTGTGCATCGGCCTCTACATGATGATCGCGAACAAGAATCTCGTGAAGAAGATCATCGGTCTCAACCTGTTCCAGACGGCCATATTCCTGCTGTTCATCGCCTCGGCGTACGTCGAGGGCGGATCGATTCCGATCGTCCCGACCGGCGGTCCGGAGGGCGGGCTCTACGTCAGCCCCCTGCCGCACGTGCTCGTGCTCACCGCCATCGTCGTCGGCGTGAGCCTCACCGCGGTCGCGCTCGCGCTGTGTATCCGGATCTACGACGAGTACGGCACGCTTCGGACCGACACGCTCCGCGAACTGCTCCGCGACGAGGGGTCGATCCCGTCGCGGCGGTCGGCGGGGGCGTCGGGCACCGACGGGGCGACCGCCGCCGACGCGGCGCCCGAGACCGACGGGGCGACGGCCGCGCCCGGCGCAGGGGGTGAGACGGATGACTGACGTCCTCCTGCCGCTCGCGGTCGTCGTCCCCATCGTGGCGGCGACGCTGCCGCTGGCGCTCGGCCTCCGGTACGACCGTGTCGGCTGGCCGATCGCCGCGGTCGGGACGACGGCCGTGGCCGGGATCGCGGCCGCGATCGCCGCGGAAGTGGTCGCCAACGGCCCGTTCGACCACGCGCTCGGCGGCTTCCTGCCGCCGGTGGGGATCGAGCTCGTCGCCGACCGGCTGTCGGTGGCGGTGCTGCTGCTCGTCGCCGCGGTCTCGGTCGCGACGCTCGCGTTCGCGCGGGTCGCCGGCCCGCGGGGGAACCCCTTCTACAGCGCCTACCTCCTGCTGGTCGGCGGGCTCGTCGGGATGACGCTCACCGGGGACCTGTTCAACCTGTTCGTGTTCCTCGAGATAACCGGGCTGACGACGTACGCGCTCATCGCCTCGGACCGGTCGGGCGCGAGCGCGTACGCCTCGCTGAAGTACCTCGTCGTCGGCACCGTCGGCGCCTCGCTGTACCTGCTCGGCGTCGGCTACGTCTTCCTCGCGACGGGGACGCTGAACATGCTCGACGTCCAGGCGCAGATCGTCGCGCAGGCCGGCTACGGCGACCCGCTCGTCCGCGCGAGCTACGCGTTCATCGTGACCGGGCTGGCGCTGAAGATTGCCATCTTCCCCGTCCACTCTTGGCAGCCGGACGCCTACCAGCGCGCGCCGGACTCGGTCACGACGATCGTCGCGGCGCTCGTCTCGACGACGAGCGCGTACGCGCTGATCCGCGTGACGTACACCGTGTTCACTGTCGACTTCCTCGCGGCCAACGAGGGGATCGCGACCGCGCTGCTCGTCGTCTCGACCGTCTCGATCGTCGCGGGCTCCGCGCTCGCCGCGATGCAGTCGAACCTCAAGCGGATGTTCGCGTACTCCTCGGTCGCGCAGTTCGGGATGATCGGCGCGGCGGTCGCGCTCGCGAACGAGACGGCCCTGCTCGGCGGGATCGTCCACCTGATCGGTCACGGGATCATGAAGTTCGGCCTGTTCCTCGGGATCGGGCTGCTGGCGCTCGGCTACGGGACGCGGCAGATGGAGGGCCTCGCGAGCGCCGCGCGCGCGGCGCCGTACACGTCGGGCGGGGTCGCGGTCCTCGGGCTCGCCTTGGTCGGGATCCCGCCCTCGATAGGCTTCCTCGGCAAGTGGTACATCGGCGTCGGCGCGGTCGACGCCGGCCTCGCGGGCGGGGGTGCGGTCGGGATCGCGGTCGCGGCGGCGATCTTCGTCAGCACGCTGTTCACGCTGTCGTACGTCGCGCGCCTGCTAGAGCGGTTCTACTTCGCCGGGGCGGGGCTCCCGGGCGACCACGGCGAAGTTCCCGGGACCGGTGACGACGGTGACGGCGCGGGCGACGCGGCGGCGACCGACGGTGGGCGCGGAGATGACCACGCGGCGACCGACGGTGGGCGCGGAGATGACCACGCGGCGACCGACGGCGGCGAGGCGTCCCCCGCGAAGACCGCCGACGGCCTTTCCGCGCCCGTCGAGGGCGCCCCGCGGTCGTCGCTCGTCCCCGACCGAGTGCCCACGGCGCCGCTGCTCGCGCTCGGGCTGGCGGTGCTTGCGACCGTCGCGCTCGGCTTCGGCGGCTTCGCGCTCGCGGAGTGGTTCGACCCGTTCCTCACGGAGGCCTTCGCATGACTGACGCTGTACTCTCAGACCCACGACCCCTGCTGGCGGTCCTCGTCTCGTTCGTCGCGGCGTTCCTCATCGTCGCGTCGTACCGATCGCCGAACGTCCGCGAGGGGTGGACGCTCGTCGCGTCGCTCGCGAAGTTCGGCATCGTCGCGTCGATGCTGCCGGCGGTCCTCGACGGCGCGGTGTTCGAGTGGTCGGCCGGCGCGTTCCTCCCCGGGATCGGCGCGCCGATCGAGTTCGCGCTCCGCGCGGACGCGCTCGGCATGCTGTTCGCGTTCCTCGCGAGCGGGCTGTGGATAATCACCTCCTTCTACAGCATCGGCTACATGCGCGGGCTCGACGAGCCGAACCAGACCCGGTACTTCGCGGCGTTCGCGGTGTCGCTCGCGGCGACGATGGGGATCGCGTTCGCCGGCAACCTCGTGACGATATTCGTCTTCTACGAGCTGCTGTCGATCGCGACGTACCCGCTCGTCGCGCACGACGAGACGGCGGAGGCGCGCTCGGCCGGCCGGAAGTACCTCGCGTACACGATGTTCGGCGGCGGCGTGCTCGTCCTCGCCGGCACCGCGCTCGTCTACCTGCTCGCCGGCTCCGTCGACTTCACCGCCGGCGGCATCGCGGCGCTCGCGAACGCCGACCCCGGGCTGGCGATGCTCGCCTTCTTCCTGCTCGCGATCGGGTTCGGGGTGAAGGCCGGGATCATGCCGCTCCACCAGTGGCTCCCCGAGGCGATGGTGGCGCCGACGCCGGTCTCCGGACTGCTCCACGCGGTCGCGGTCGTCAAGTCCGGCGCGTTCGGCGTCTCGCGGGTCGTCCTCGACGTGTTCGGCCCCGAACTCGTCTACAATCTCTCGCTCCCGTTCGGCTTCACGGCGGGGCTCGTCCTCTCGACCATCGGGGCGATCACGCTCACCGCGGCCTCGCTCATCGCCCTGCGGAAGGACCACCTGAAGCGCCGGCTCGCCTACTCGACGATCAGCCAGTTGAGCTACATCATCCTCGGGCTCGGGCTGTTCGGCTGGTACGGGCTCGTGGGCGCGCTGCTCCACATCCCGGCGCACGCGTTCATGAAGCTCACCCTGTTCTTCTGTGCGGGCAACATCCACGTGTCGACCCACACGGACTACATCTCCCAGATGGCGGGGATCGGCAAGCGGATGCCGCTGACGATGGGGGCGTTCACGATAGCCTCGCTGGGGATGGCGGGGATCCCGCTCCTCGCCGGCTTCGTCAGCAAGTACTACATGCTGATCGGCGGGGTGCGGATGGGGATGAACTTCACCCCGGTCGCGTACTACCTCGTCGGCGCGCTGCTGTTGTCGGGCGTGCTCAACATCGCCTACTTCTGGCCGGTCATCTACACCGCCTTCTTCGAGGCGGAGGACGCCCACGACGCGAAGCCGCTCGTCGACTTCCCGCTCGGCGGCGAGTCGCGCTCGATCGTGGCAGCGACCGACGGGGGCCGCGCAGGTGACGGGGACGCTGACCAAAACGACGACGACCACGAGGGATCGGCTGACGACGTGGAGGACATCGTCGCGGACGCGGGCGACGGAGACGACCCCTCGTCCGAGGCCGCCGACGGGGTCGACGAGTCGGACATCCCCGACGCCGACCTCGACGACCTGCCGACCGACGAGGAGGGCGTCGTCCGGCCGGACTTCGCGGCGAGCGAGCGCGACTTCTCGGAGCCGGCCGAGCGCGTCGACACGGGCGATTACGCGGTCGACGAGCGCCCCTCCGACGCGGACGTGCCGTTCGGTCCCGGACGCGCCGACCCGGAGGAGTCGGCCTCGGCGGATGCCGTCGAAGCTGACCGCGGCCCCGACGATCCGCACGGCGACCACGACGACGACCCGCACGGCGGCCACGACGCGGACACGCACGACGACGGTCACCACGGCGGGCCGCCGGCCGGCGGCTGGAAACACATCGCCGGGCTCGACGCGCTCCGCGGGCGCGAGTCGACCTGGTTCACGCTCGGGCCGATCCTCGCCGCGATGACGCTCGCGGTGCTGCTCGGCGTGATCCCCTACGAGATGGGCTTCCTGGAGCTGATCGAGCTCATCGTCGACACGCGGCTCCCCGAGGGGGTGGTGCGCCCGTGACGGTGCCCACGAGCCTCCTCACGGCGGTCCCGCCGTACGTCCTGCTCGCGTTCGCGGCGCTGGCGGTGCTGGCGCTGCCGCGGCGGGCGGGCCACGCGGTGGCCGCGCTGGCGACGGCGCTCACCTTCGTCCAGGCGGTGCTGCTCGGCGACGGCGGGACGGGCGCGCACCTCGCGACGACGTTCCTCGGCTTCGACGTCGTGTTCTTCAACGTCGACCAGTTCTCCCTGCTGATGGGGGTCGTCGTCGGCTTCCTCGCGACCGCGGCGGTGCTGTACGCCTACGGCAGCGAGGCGCCGACGTGGGTGACGGCGTTCGCGCTGCTGTACGTCGCCACGACCTTCGGCACGATCTACGCCGGCGACTGGCTCACGCTGGTCTTCTTCTGGGAGCTGACGGCCGTCACCTCGACGCTGCTGGTCTGGCAGCACGGCGGCGAGGCGGTGCGGGCGGGCTACCGCTACGCGCTCTTCCACGGCACCGGCGGGACCATCCTGCTCGCCGCCGTCGTCGTCCACTTCGTCAACGCCGGGACGTTCCTGTTCTCGGAGACGGCCGGAATCGACCCGGCGGCGACGGCGCTCGCGGCGATCGGCATCGGGATCAACTGCGGGTTCATCTTCCTACACAGCTGGCTGCCGGACACCTACCCGCGCCCGCACGTCGCGGCGTCGGTGTTCCTCTCGGTGTTCACGACGAAGACCGCGGCGTACGTGATGTACCGCGCGTTCCCCGAGGGCGGCATGTGGCTCGCGTACCTCGGCGGGTTCATGGCCGTCTACGGCGCGTTCTTCGCGCTGCTCCAGTACGACCCGCGCCGGCTGCTCTCGTACCACATCCAGGCCCAGCTCGGCTACATGCTCGCCGGATTCGGGCTCGCCACGGCGGTCGGCGAGTTCGCCGTCACCGGCGGCTTCGCGCACCTGTTCAACAACGTCCTCTACAAGAGCCTCCTGTTCATGGCGGTCGGCGTCGTGGTGTACCGGACCGGCGTCGAGGACATCAGGGATATGGGCGGCCTCTGGAAGGTGATGCCCGTCACCTTCCTCGTCTACCTCGTCGGCGCGGCCTCGATTACGGCGGTGCCGGGGTTCAACGGGTTCATCTCGAAGGGGATGGTGCTCGACTCCGCCCACGAGGTCCACAACTACATCCTGCTCCTGGACAGCGGGCTGCTCTGGTGGCTGCTCGTCCTCGGCGGCGTGGGGACGTTCATGTCGTTCATCAAGCTCGGCTACTACATGTTCTTCCACGGCTCGGCGACGCTGTCGCCGGACGACGCCACGCCGTTCCAGACGGCCGGGATGCTGCTGGCCGCGGGCGCGTGCGTCTTCTTCGGCGTCTTCTACACCCAGCTGATCGAGCTGATGCCGTTCACGGACCTGATCCTCAGCGACGAGGTGTACTTCAAGCCGTACAGTCAGAGCCACCTGATCGAGAGCGCGGCGCTGCTGATCGCCGGGTTCGTCGGCTTCTTCGCGCTGAAGCGCCCGCTCGGCTGGCTCGCCCACCGCATGCCGGACGTCGATCGCGTCATCTTCCCGGCCGCGTTCTACCTGGGGCGGGGTTCCGTGTGGGGCGTCACGGAGCTGTGGGCCGCGGTCGACCGCGCGACGATGGCGCTGGCGGGCGCGACGATGCGGACCGCGAGCCACCCGCGGGAGGCGCTCTCGCGGGCCGGAGTCGACGTGGAGATCCGCGCCGGCATCGGTCGGAGCGTGCTGCTGTTGACGCTCGCGGCCGGCGTCGCGCTGTTCGCCTTCCTGCTGGTCTGACCCCGCGGCGCGGTCGTCCCGCGCTCGCGCCGCGCCGCACGTCTGTCCGGCGTCACCCCGTCTCGTCGTCGGTCCGCCGCGCCTGCTCGCTAAGCGTGAGGAAGGCCACCGCACCGAAGAACGCGACCACGAACCCGAAGACTGCGGCGTCTTCGCCGGCGTAGTGGCCGAACAGAAGCGGCGTGACGCTCAGACCGAAGAGCCCCACTCCGTAACCGATCCGGTCGGTGCGCCCCTCGAACCGCGGCGCCGCCGCGAGCAGCGAGACGTCGAACGCGAGGTAGAAGTAGGCGGCTCCGGCGTACACGGCCGCCGTGCCGACGGCGGTCGGGAGGTACGGGACGAGCTCGTAGACGCCGAGCGCGGCGAGCAGGCCGACGCCGGTCGCGAGCGGGAGGGCTCGGTTCACGGGCGTCCGGTTCGACGTCGGGGGTAAAAAGCGCCGCGTCGACGCCTTCTGGTCGTCGCGTGTGATTCAGGTCGGGACCGAGCGGGAAAGCCGAGCAGTTCGGCGTCAGTACTCCTCGTAGGCGAGATTCATCATCCACTGCGAGAAGGCGTCGGCCTGCGCGTCGACCTCCTCCTCCCCGATGAACGGCGAGAGCATGTCGTCGGCCATCAAAAGCGAGAAGTCGAGGTCGCGCGGCGCGGGCTCCAAGTAGTAGGTGTTGTGGCCGTCGTAGACGGTGTCTTCCCGCTGGATGACCCCGGCCTCCTCCAACGACTCGGCGATGCGGCTCCCCTTCCGCGAGGAGACGTCGAGTTCCTTCCAGAAGTCGCTCTGGTGGATGCCGCCGGTCTCGCGGATGAGTTCGAGACCGGCGCGCTCGTCCGCCGACAGGTCGGACTCGATTTCGGACGCGCTCATACTCTCTCACGCCTCCCGAATCGCTTAAAACTGGCTTTCCGGTCGGACGCCTCGCGGCCGCACGGGGCTCGTCTCACCGGCGGGCGGGCGCGAAGTCCTCGGGGAGCGACACCGCCTCCGTCGGCGTCTCGCAGGGCGGGCCGTCGGCGTACGCGACCGCGGGGTCGTCGCCGGTCCGGATCCGGGTGAACGACCGGGTGCCGAACGCCTCGCCGTGGAGGCAGGCGCCGTACTCGTGGTCGGCGAGGACCCCGCTCGCGCGGTCGAGCCACGACGCGCCAGACTCGCCCGGCTCCGGGACGAGCGCGGCCGCGATCCGCCTGGCGCTGTCCGCGCGCTCCTCGCCGAACTCCCGCCGCCGCTCGGGGACCGCGAACCGCTCCGCGCCGTTGACCACGCCGCCGACGTTGCCGACGACGTGGACGCCCGGGTCGAGTCGGGTCACGGCGAGGCCGCCGTCGTACGTCAGGAGGAACGCCGCCCGCCCGTCGGCGAGGACGAGGTTGAAGCCGTCGTACGCGCGCTCGTCGAGCTCGCGCTCGACCGCCCGGACCGCGTCCTCGGCGGAGGCGGCCGTCAGGCAGTCGCGGACGAGCAGCCCGCGCGAGCGGTCGCCCTCGCGGTCGGCGTCGAGCCACCGGTTCGTGACCGCGACGACGAGGCCGCCCTCGGAGACGCCGATCCACGTCCCGCCGGCCTCGGCGTCGCGCGGGGCGACGTACCGGACGCCGTCGCCGTCGGCCGTTCGGAGCGTCGGCGGTTCGCTCGGGCGGTCGAGCGCCTCGTCGCGGGTGGCCGCGAGCGCGACGGGGGCGTCGCCGAACGTCCGCCACGCGAGAGTCAGTGTACACACGCCCTCGAGTACGCCCGAACGACTGAAAACTCCACGGGGGTCCGAAGCACGTGTTTACTCACAATAAAAGAAATCTTTTGGTGACTGACCGCTTGGGTCCGGATATGAACGCGATTGCCGTCTACGAGGGAGCCGACGAACCGGTCGTGACAGAGAAGCCGCGACCGGAGCCCGCGCCCGGCGAGGCGCTGGTTCGGACTCTCCGGGTCGGCGTGGACGGGACCGACCACGAGGTCATCGCCGGCGGGCACGGGGGGGCTCCCGCGGGCGAGGACCACCTCGTGCTCGGCCACGAGGCCGTCGGCGTGGTCGAGGACCCGAACGACACGCCGTTCGAGGCCGGCGACGTCGTCGTTCCGACGGTGCGCCGCCCGCCGAACGGGGCGAACGAGTACTTCGCGCGCGGCGAGCCCGACATGGCGCCGGACGGCGAGTACCACGAGCGCGGCATCGTCGGCGCGCACGGCTTCATGGCCGAGTACTTCACCAGCCCGGCGGAGTTCCTGGTCGAGATCCCGCCGGCGCTCGCGGAGTGGGGGTTCCTCGTGGAGCCGATATCGATCGCCGAGAAGGCGATCGAGCACGCGTACGCCAGCCGGTCGGCGTTCGGCTGGGAGCCCGAGTCGGCGCTCGTGCTGGGCAACGGCTCGCTCGGCCTGCTGACGGTCGCGACGCTCGACGAGGAGTTCGATCGGATCTACTGTCTCGGGCGTCGCGAGCGCCCCGACCCGACGATCGACATCATCGAGTCGCTGGGGGCGACGTACGTGAACTCCAACGACACCGCGGTCCCCGAGGTCCCAGAGGCGTACGAGCCGATGGACTTCGTCTTCGAGGCGACCGGCTACGCGCCGCACGCCTTCGAGACCATCGAGGCGCTCGCGCCCAACGGCGTCGGCGCGCTGCTCGGCGTCCCGGGCGACTGGGAGTTCGAGGTCGACGGCGGCCGGCTCCACCGGGAGTTCGTCCTCCACAACAAGGCGCTCGTCGGCAGCGTCAACTCCGGGTACGGCCACTTCGAGTCGGCCGTCGAGTCGCTCGCGGCGCTCCCCGAGTCGTTCTTGGGCGATCTCGTGACGGGAATTCACGGGCTCGACGACTTCGAGGCCGCGTTCGCGGATGACGACACGACTATTAAAACGGCGGTCGAATTCGGCGCATATGAAGAACGTTGACGACCTCATCGACAGCGCGGCCGAGCTCGCCGAGCGGGGGCTCTCGAAGGGCGAAATCGCGGACGAGCTGAACGTCTCCCGCGAGACGGCGAGCTGGCTGGTCGAGCGCGGCGGCGGGGCGGAGAGCGCGGAGGCCGCGGACGCGACCGCCTCCGCCGACATCCACGTCGACTGGTCGGCGCTCGGGCGGGACTCGACCCGCCTCGGCTACGCGGCCAGCGCGATGGCGGACCTCCTGGCCAAGCAGGGCGAGGCGGTCGACCTGACGGTCGGCATCGAGAAGGCGGGCGCGCCGCTCGCGACCGCGGTCGCGGACCGGCTCGACACCGACCTCGGCACGTACGCGCCCGCGAAACACCAGTGGGAGGAGGGGGACATCGACGAGCACGGCGGCGGCTTCTCGCGGAACTTCGCCGCGATCCGGAACCGCGACTGCTACGTCGTCGACGACATCATCACCTCGGGGACGACGATGCGGGAGTCGATTGACGCGATCCGCGAGCAGGGCGGCGAGCCGGTCGCCTGCGTCGTCCTCGTCGACAAGATGGGGTACGACGACATCGACGGCGTCCCGGTCTACTCGCTCGTCGACGTCGTCCGCGTCGACCGCGACGAGTAGGACTGCGGGCGCGCTCGCCGATATTTATAAATGCGGATCGTCCGAGAGACACGCAGCGTCGGCGTGCGCCGGTGAGCGGCCCGCAGGGCCGCGAACCGACCGCACGAGGGAGTCGGTCGCCGGAGCGAAGCGGAGGCGACTGACGAGGCTGGGGAGGCGTGAGGCGCGGTTGCTGTGCGGGCGGGACTCAAAGGGGTAGTCGCGAGGACGAAGCCCGGCGTTCACGAGGGCGGAGCTCTCGTGATCCAACCAGAACGCGGAGCGTACTGGTGACGACGTAAGCACTGGAGGGAGCGAACGGAGTGAGCGACCGAAGCGCGCAGCGAGCCGCCCGAGTCCTCGCGACTGGGGCTTTGGCGGTGTTCGCCGTCGCTCCGTCAGTAGCTGTTTATAAGTGAACGACTGGGGCTTTGGCCGTCTTCGCCGTCGATCCACTGTTAGTCCGCATTAACCGACCAAGCGCCCGCTCACCTCACGATCGCCGCTCGTCCCGTGCGGAACCCATTTGCCTCGCCGACGCGTACCCGGTCGCATGACGTTCAGCCCCGAAACGGACGCCGACTCCGAGGAAATCGAAGCGCGCGTCGAGAACACGATCGCCGACAACGACGTGGTGCTGTTCATGAAGGGGAACCGCC
This sequence comes from Halorubrum distributum JCM 13561, assembly GCF_000337395.1. NCBI lineage: Archaea > Methanobacteriati > Methanobacteriota > Halobacteria > Halobacteriales > Haloferacaceae > Halorubrum > Halorubrum distributum. The sequence goes on along the minus strand of NZ_AOJF01000027.1, from coordinate 15,719 downwards.
TGATGCCGCAGTGCGGCTACTCGAAGCGCGCCGTCGAACTCATCTCCCAGCACGTCGAGGAGTTCGAGACGGTCGACGTGCTGCCCGCGCTCCCGCAGTACCGCGAGGCGCTCGAGTCGCACAGCGGCTGGGAGACGATCCCGCAGACGTTCGTCGACGGCGAGTTCGTCGGCGGCAGCGACGTGCTCGCCGAACTCGACGAGCGCGGCGAACTCGCCGCCGAACTGGGCGCGGAGTGAGGTCGGGGGCGCCGCGGACTCCCGCCCGAATCCCTGACGCGCCGGCCGCGCGCCGCGCCGATCCTCACACCTCGAAGGGCAGTCCATATAAACCCACGGTGCCTATGTGGGGTAGGTGCAGCCGTTGCCGCTGCCGCCGTGACCACCGGTTCGACCCCACCGCATTCCACAAACAATGACAGGCCGCGTGTTCCGACTTCATTCGACGCTCGAACTGCCCCTCGAAGACGTAGAGACGTACTTCGACGAAGACCCCGATCTGCCCCCGGAGATCGACGACATCGACATCACGCGTCGAAACAACACACTCATCATCAAGGCCCTGTCCGACGACGAGTCGATCAGCAAGTACACGCCCACGGCGCAGCTGAAGGCGTCGGTCACGGAGACCCGCGTCTGGGAGGAGGAGCCGCCGCGCGCCGGCGGCCCGCAGTGGATGGACGACGAGGAGGAAGAGATCCCCTCCGAGCTCGTCGAGTTCGCCTGCTTCAAGGGCGACCGCGAGACCGTCCTCCAGAACTCCGCGCTCCAGTACCCGATGTTTCGGGTGCTTCGCAAGATCGCGACGCTCTCCGAGAAGGGGACGCTGACCGCGATCACGGAGGAGGACGGGGAGCTGGAGGCGACCCGCATTGTCGAGGGCGAGCCCCGCCCCGCCAGCATCGAGGTCGTCGAGAGCCCGCAGGGCGCGGGCGAGGGCGACGGCGGCGTCAACTGGCGCGACAACGAGTTCATCTCGGACTGAGACCGCCGCCGCGGCGTCGGCCGGCGTCAGCGGTCGGCCGGCGGCGTCGTCGTGCGACGGTTCACCGCGTCGAACCCGCCTTTTAAATCCGCGATCAGGTCGTCTACCCCTTCGATGCCGACCGACACGCGGAGCAACGTGTCCGAGATCCCGAGCGCTTCCCGCTCCGCGGGCGAGAGCGGTTCGTGAGTCATCGCGGCCGGCAGCTCGATCAGGCTCTCGACGCCGCCGACGGAGACCGCGAGCGTGAACTCCGTCAGCGCCTCGACGAACCGCTTCGCGTCGTCTATCGTCCCGTCGAGTTCGAACGAGAGGATCCCGCCGAATCCGGACATCTGCTCGCGGGCGAGCTCGTGGTCGGGATGACTCGACAGCCCCGGGTAGTACACGTCGCTCACCTCCGCCCGTCCGTCGAGGAACTCGGCGACGGCCGTCGCGTTCGCCTCGTGTCTCTCCATCCGCGCGGCGAGCGTTTTGGTGCCGCGTAACACGAGGTAGCTGTCGAACGGGCCGCTCACCGCGCCCACGCCGACTCGCTGGAGGAACCGAATCTCCTCGGCCAGCGCGTCGTCGTCGGTGACGACCGCGCCGGCGATGGCGTCGGAGTGGCCGTTGAGATATTTCGTCGTACTGTGCGCGACGACGTCGGCGCCCAGTTCGAGCGGGCGCTGGAAGTACGGGCTCGCGAACGTGTTGTCCACGCCGAACAGCACGTCTCGGTCCGCGACCAGGTCGGCGATACCGGCGATGTCACACAGCGCGAGCTTGGGGTTCGTCGGCGACTCCATCCAGACGACGGCGGTCTCCTCGCGGAGCGCGGCCGCCACGTTCGCCGTGTCCGTCGCGTCGACGTACGTGACGTCGACGCCGAGGCGCGACCGGAACACGTCGTCGAGCATCCGACGGGTGCCGGCGTACAGGTCCTCGAAGGCGACGACGTGGTCGCCGGGGGTCAGTCGAGCGAGCAGCGTCGTGAATATCGCCGCGGTGCCCGAGGCGAACGCGGCCCCGTGAGCGCCGCCTTCGAGCGCTGCGATTCTGGTCTCCAGCGCGTGTCGGGTGGGATTCGACAGCCGGCCGTAGACGAACTCGCCGGCGGCCGGGTCGACGTCATCCAGTCGCATCTCGGTGTCGAGGCCCGGCAGGGCGAACGTCGACGAGAGATGAATCGGCGAGACGACATCGCCCGCCTCGCTCCCGTTCTCGAACGGCTCTTCGCCCTCGGTGACGGTGAGCGTCTCGAACGTCGACTTCGATCGGTCTTCCATACGCGGACTCCGAAGCATCGCCGCTAATAGTTTATCATTTTTCATTAATAATGCTGAATTCCCGGATAACTCGCGGGGATATTACTGTCGGATCGACAGATCGGCGCGTCCGGCAGCCGGCAGTCGACGGTCGTCAACCGGGACCGTCGACAATTTACGTAAGCCGGGCGTTCCCTCGCCAATGACCGACGACTGGGTGAGCCTCTTTTCGGGGGGCAAGGACTCCTCGTGGGCGCTGTACCGCGCGCTGGAGGAGGGCCTCGACGTCTCGCGGCTCCTGACCGTCCACCCCGCCGGCGACTCGTACATGTACCACACGCCGGCGACGGAGCTCGCCTCGCTCGCGGCCGAGAGCGTCGGGATCGACCTCGTCGAGGTGTCGCCCGACGACTTCGGCGCGGACGACGTCGACGACGCCGGCGCGCAGGGCGACGCCGAGCTGGAGCCGATGGAGGCGGCGCTCCGCGAGCTCGCCGCCGCGGACGACGTCGACCTCGCGGGCGTCACGGCCGGCGCCGTCGAGAGCGAGTTCCAGACGAATCGAATTCAGGCGATGTGCGACCGGCTCGCGATCGACCTGTTCGCCCCGCTGTGGCAGCGGGACCCGGTCGAACTCGCGGAGGCGATGTTCGACGCCGGCTTCGAAATCCGGATCGTCCAGGTGGCGGCGTACGGGCTCGACGAGTCGTGGCTCGGGCGGCGGTTCGACGCCGACGCGCTCGACGAGCTGCTCGAACTCCGCGAGGAGTACGGCGTCCACCCGCTCGGCGAGGGCGGCGAGTTCGAGACGTACGTCGTCGACGGGCCGCACATGGACCGGCGCATCGACCTGACCTACGACGCGGTGTGGGAGGGCGACCGCGGCCACGTCGAGATTCGCGACGCGCGCCTGGAGTGAGTCGAAGCGGTTCCTGAAGCGGTCGACTCTGCCCGCTACGGCCAGCTGCCGGCCTGATCGTACGCGTCCACGATCCGACCGATACCGACGACGTACGCCGCGGTGCGGAGGTTGTGGACGTCGTTCGACTCGTAGGTGTCGACGAGCGTGTCGAACGCGTCCGTGATCACGCGTTCCAGCTCCTCGTTGACGCGCTCCTCGGTCCAGCTGAACCGCTGTCGGTTCTGGACCCACTCGAAGTAGGAGACGGTGACGCCGCCCGCGTTCGCGAGGATGTCGGGGACGACGTGGACGTCGCGCTCCGCGAGCACGTCGTCGGCGTCGGGCGTCAGCGGTCCGTTGGCCGCCTCGACGACCAGCTTCGCGTCGACGTCCGCCGCGAGGTCCTCGTCGACCGCGTTCTCCAGCGCGGCCGGGACGAGGCAGTCGACGTCGAGCGTGAGCAGCTCGTCGTTGGTGATCTCCTCGGTGTCGGCGTAGCCCACCACCGAGCCGGTCTCGGCCTTGTGCGATTTCACGTCGCGCGGGTCGAGACCGTTCGGGTCGTGGATCCCGCCCGAGGAGTCGGAGACCGCGACCACGCTCGCGCCGAGGTCGTCGAGCAGCGCAGCGGCGACCGACCCGGCGTTACCGTACCCCTGGACGGCGACCGTCGCGCCCGAGAGGTCGCGGTCGAGCCAGTCGAACGCCTCGCGGGCGGACAACGCCACGGAGCGGCCGGTCGCCTCGACGCGCCCCTCGCTCCCGCCGGAGTCGAGCGCCTTCCCCGTGATGACGCCCGGCGCGGTGGTGTTCTCGAGGGTCTCGTAGGTGTCTTTGATCCAGTTCATCTCCCGCTGGCCGGTGTTGACGTCCGGCGCGGGGACGTCGCGGTCCTCGCCGATCAGGGGCCGGAGCTCCGTCGCGAACGCCCGGGTGAGCCGTTCAAGCTCGGTCTCCGAGTAGTCGGCCGGATCGATCGCGATCCCTCCTTTCCCGCCGCCGTAGGGAACGTCGACGACGGCGCACTTGTACGCCATCCAGCCGGAGAGCGCCTTCACCTCGTCGCGGGTGACGCCCGGGTGATAGCGGATTCCGCCCTTGTACGGCCCTCGGTCGCCGTTGAACTGCGAGCGGTACGCGCGGACGGTCTCCAGCGAGCCGTCGTCGCGCTCGAACGTCAGGTTCGTCTCTAACACCCGCTCCGGGTTCTTCAGGCGCTCGATGACGCCCGGGTCGGCGTCGACGACCGCCGCGGCGTCGTCCACCTGCTCTCGCAGACTCTCGAACGGGTTCGCCTCAGAAGACATACCATCACGTGCCGGCGGCCGGAGGTTAACTGTGACGACCGGAACGGAAATTGTGTGTGTCGACACCGCACACAGCGACTCCGAAAGCGCGGACGGGCGACTCGAAGGCAGCGCGGACGGGCGACCCGGCCTCAGCGGTCGCCGTCGGGCGCTCGGTCGAGGATCCGCTCCGCCTGGGCGATCAGCGGCGCGTCGATCATCTCGCCGTCGACCCGGAAGACGGCTCGGCCCTCCCGCTCCGCCTCGTCGCGCGCGTCGAGGACGGCCTCGGCCCACTCCACGTCCTCGGGGTCCGGCGTGAACGCCTCGGTGATCGGCGCCACCTGCGCCGGGTGGATCGCGAGCTTGCCGTCGTAGCCGAGCCGCCGCGCGAACGCCGCGTCCTCGCGGAGCCCCGCCTCGTCGGAGAAGTCCGTGTACACGGTGTCGATCGCGTCGACGGCGGCCGCGCTCGCCGCGAGGACGACGTGCTCGCGGGCGTACAGCACCTCCGTCCCCTCGTCGGTCCGGGTCGCCCCCACGTCGGCGGCGAGGTCCTCGGCGCCGAACACGAGCGCGTCCGTCGCGTCCGCCGCCGCGATCGACTGCGCGGAGAGCACCCCCGCCGCGGTCTCGACGAGCGCGAACACGGCCGGGTCGCGCCCGCGCTCGGCGCACAGGTCGGCGACGCGCTCGACCCGATCCGCGGCCTCGACTTTCGGGAGCATCACGGCGTCGAGGCGGACGCCGCCGGTCCCGTCGCCAGTCCCGTCCTCGCTACCTCCCCCCAGCACGCCGTCGAGGTCGGCCGCGGGCGATTCGGCGGTCAGCCGGACGCAGACCTCCGCGTCCGGATCGAAGGCTGGGTCCGCGAGCACCTCGCGGACCGCCGCCCTCGCCTCGTTCTTCCGCCCGGGGGCGACGGCGTCTTCGAGGTCGAAGCAGATCACGTCGGCGCCGGCGCCGGGCGCCTTCCGCATGAGGTCGGGGCTGTCGCCGGGCGAGAACAGCAGACTTCGTCTGGCCATGTCGAGGCCTCCCCGCCGGCGGACATAAATCGTGGGCGTCCAAGCTGGATCATTTATAGATAAACGAGGAAGATGCGGTGGCGCGCGCCGGTGAGCGGCCGACAGGCCGCGAACCGCACGCGCGAGGGAGTCGCTGGCGCCGCCGGCGCCAGCGACGAGGCTGGGGAGGTGTGAGGTGCCGTGCGGTCGCGGATGGCTGGGACTCAAAGGGGCAGCCGCGAGGAGCCCGTAGGTGACGCAAGCACCGCAGCGAAGGAACGGAGTGACTGAGTGAGGAGCGCAGCGAGCGTACGGGCTCCTCGCGGCTGGGGCTTTGGCGGTGTTCGCCGTCGAGTCGCCAACCACGTATCGCCGAGCGGCTGGGGTTTTGGCGGTGTTCGCCGCCTATCCGCCAACAGCTATTTATAAATGAGCGGCTGGACTTCGGGCGGAGTCACCGCGGATGACTCCCCAGTAAAGAGCGGTACCGATTTCACCTCACCGGCTGACCGGCAAGTCATGCCCGGACTGTACTACGAGGAGTTCGAGGTCGGCGAGACCATCGACCACGCGAAGCGACGGACGGTGAGCGAGGCCGACAACCAGCGCTTCTGCGACATGACGATGAACCAGCAGCCGCTCCACCTCGACGCGGACTTCGCGGGCGAGACGCAGTTCGGCGAGCGGCTGGTGAACGGGCTGTACACCATGTCGCTCGCGGTCGGTCTCACCATCCCGGAGACGACCGACGGCACCATCGTCGCGAACCTCTCGTACGACGACGTCGAACACCCGAACCCCGTCTTTCACGGCGACACGATCCGCGCGCGCTCGACGGTCACCGACAAGCGGGAGACGAGCGACGGCGAGCGCGGCGTCGTCACCATGCGCGTGGAGGCGTTCAAGATCGTCGACGGCGACGACGACGTCCTCGTCTGCGAGTTCGAGCGAACGGTCCTCTCCGAGAAGCGGCCGGAGGGCGACGCGGACGATGCGGAGGACGGGGGGGACGCGGACGATGCGGACGACGAGGCCGCTCCGTAGCCCCCGCCGGCGTCAGTCCTCCTCGTCCGCCAACAGCAGCCCGAGGTAGGAGGTCCGGACCTGATCGTCCGCGTCGAGCCCGAGCCGGTCGAGCGCCGCGACCGCCGCGTCGCGCGCCGCGTCGACCTCGCTTTCCGCCTCGACTTCCCGCTCGATCTCGACGTACTCGTCGAGCCCGGTGACGGCGTCGAGCGTCACCGTGAACCCGTCGTACGACCAGAACTCGCGGCGCTTCTCCACCGTCGCGGCCGGAGCGAAGCCGAGTCCGGAGAGGACCGCGGCAAGCGCCTCGCCGTCGTCGACGCCCGTCTCGTGTTCGGTGCGCGTCTTCGAAGCTTCCTCGAGGAGCGGTCCCTTGTAGGTGACCGTCGCCGCCGGATCGGGCGCCGCCACCGACTCGCCGTCATCCGCCGCCGACACGCCGGCCTCCGCCAGCGGCGTCTCCCGTCGGATCCGGAGCGCCTCGTCGGTCTCGGCGAACTCGCGGTGCGGCGCGTCGTAGTAGGTGTCGCGCTGGCGGCGCGCGTCGACGCGCCCGGCGCCGGCCTCGCGGAGGCGCTCCCGCGTCGCCTCCAGGTCGGCCGGGACCTTGATCTCGACCTCGTACATGCCCGGGGATGCGACCGGGGCGTTCATAAGCGACGCGGGACTCCGCGGGCTCAGCGCCCGGTCGACGGGACCCGCTCGTCGGCCGCCGCGCGCCCCGAACCGCCGCTGTCGCCCGTTCGTCGGCGGCCTTCGGGCCGAACCGTGCTTCTTAAGGGTGTAACAGGTGACGTTCGGGTATGAGCGATCAGGAGCAAGCGGACGCGGCCGACGAGGCCGAGGAGAGCGAGACCGAGACTGACGCCGGCGGACTCGAAGACGGCGACTTCGTCCGCGTCGCGTACACGATCCGAACGGCCGACGACGGCCGCGTCATCGACACGACCGACGAGGAGACGGCCGAGGACGCCGAGATCGACGTCGACGAGTACGAGTTCGAGCCCCGAATCATCGCGCTCGGCGCCGGCCACGTGTTCCCCACCGTCGAGGAGGCGTTCGTCGCCGGCGCCGTCGGCGACGAGGGCACGGTCGACGTCCCCGCCGAGGACGCCTTCGGCGAGTACGACCCCGACGAGGTCGAGACGGTCAAGGCCGACAAGATCCCGGAAGACGACCGCTACCCCGGCGCGCAGGTCCAGATCGACAACCAGCAGGGCCACCTCGAGACGATCATCGGCGGCCGCGCCCGCGTCGACTTCAACCACCCGCTGGCCGGCGAGGACCTCGAGTACGAGTACGAGATCATCGAAGCCATCGACGACCGCGAGGAGCAGGCGTCCGGCATGCTCGGGATGTACCTCCAGGAGGCGCCCGAGGTCCGCATCGAGACGGAGACCGAGGAAGAGGAGACCGTCACCGAGGACGACGACGGCGAGGAGACCGTCAAGACCGAAGAGGTCGAGAAGGACGTCCTCTACGTCACCGCGACGCAGGCGATGCAGATGAACCAGCAGTGGATGTTCCAGAAACAGCAGATCGCCCAGGACCTCATGGACCGTCTCGATCTCGACCGCGTCGTGATCGAGGAGGTCATCGAGGGCGGCGGCATGGGCGGCCTCGGCGGCATGATGGGCGGCATGGGCGGCGCCGGCGCCGGCGACGTCGACATCGAGGAGGCGCTCGAGGACGTCGACGTCGACGCCGACGAGATCGTCGACGAGATCGACGAAGAGTAGTCGACTCCACTTCTCTACCCACCCGATTCTCGCGTTTTTCCTTCCCGGCGAGCGACCGGTCCGACCGGCGAACGGAGCCCTTTTGCCCGGCGACGCGCCCACACCGAGTATGGAGATCGAACGGGCACGCGAGGACGCGCTCGTCGCCGGGGTCGCGGGCGCGGCGACGGTCGCGATCGCGCTGCTGTCGAGTTTCACCGGCGTCGTCTCTGTCGCGACGCTCCCGACGCTGGCGCCGCTCGCCGTGTACGCGCTGTACCTCTTCTCGCGGAAGGGCGGGCCGTACGGAGCCGCGGACACCGCGCGGAACTGGGCGGTCGCGGCGGCCGTCGTCGGCGCGGTCGTCCTCCTCGCGTCCGCCGTGCTATAGGCTCGGAGCGCCGACGAACGGCCGCGTCAGGCGATGTCTCGGCTCGTGTCGACGGCGACCTCGTCGGTGAGCTTCAGCTTCAACGGCTCTTCGAGGGCGGCGCCGCCCCGGAACTTGGGGATGACGAGTTGGTTCGCGATCTCGGTCCCGGTGACGGTGGTTCGCAGGTCGAACACCACGTCCGCGACCTGCTCCGTGACGCGCCGCGTCCGCGGGTCCTCGCCGCCGCGGAGCGCGTGGAGCAGCGCGACGCCCCCGGCGTCGACCACCCGTGACCGCACGTCGTCGAGGAACTCCGCGTACGCCGCCGGGGACGCGCTCTCTTCTACCGGCCCCACGGAGTCGACGATCAGCGTGCCCTCCTCGGGGAGGTCGTCGGACAGCGACGCCAACTCGTCGAGATCGCCGGCGTCCTCCGTGGCCTCGACGGTCGTCTCCTCGTCTCCGTCGCGACTGAGCGCCGCCGCCACCGCGCCGGCGGACCGGACGGTTGTCAGGTAGCGGCACTGCCGGACCCGGGCGAACCGGTTTAAGATGAGCTCGGACTGACTGTCGGGGTTCGCCTTCAACACGACGACGCTACCGCTCGGGAGCCCCCCGCCGAACTGTCGGTCCAGCACCGAGATCCCAGTCGGAAGCGTCTCCATACGATCGCTGCCGCCTGTGGACGTTTGGGTCTGTCGATGGCGGCTCTCTCGGCCGCTCGTGACCCCGTCGTCCGCCGTTTCGGCGCCGCCGGTGGGGGAGATCCTCACGCGATCTGCCACCCGCTCGCCGCCGCGGTCTCGCCGAGCCGTGAAGCGAGGCCGTCGTACGCGCTCCGGACGCTCGGGTCGGACAGCGGGACGGCCCCGCCGTCCGGGATCGCGCCGAGGACGGGACAGCCGAGCAGCGTCGCCACCCGGTCCGGCACGTCCGTCTCGCCGATCACGACCGCACCGACCGGCGGGCAGTCGAGCCGGCGGGCGATCGCAGCCGTCTTCGCGGCGTCCCGGAGCGCGGCGCGCCGGAGCGGCGTCGCGATCAGCGCCCGGTCCGCCGCCCGAAGCGGCGCGGCCACGTCCGGCGACGCGCCCGCCGGACTGTCGAGCAACACCGGCGCGCTCTCGGGCGTCGCGCCGGCGAGCGCGTCGAAGGTCGCGCCGGCGTCGACGGACCGCGGCGCGTCCGGCGCGGCGAGGACCGTCGGCGCCGAGCGACCCGGACGGACCGGCTCCGTCCCCCGGACCGCGTCGAGGACGGTCCGCGTGTCCGCCCCGTCGGTGCGACGGGCGGCGCCGACCGGCGGGCCCTCGGCTTCGGTCTTTCCCGGGGGCTCTGGCTTCGTCTCCGCGGCCAGCCGCGCGAGGTTCGGGAGGTCCCAGTCGGCGTCGGCCGCGACCACCGGCGCGCCGCGACGCGAGAGCGCGCGGGCGAGCCCGAGGGTGGTCGTCGTCTTTCCGCTTCCGCCCTTGCCGCCGGCGACGGCTATCACGGCGGGCGTGGGGCGGGATCCGGTATAAAGAGTCGGCCGCAGTCGCCGCGCGGTACGGCGTTCAGCTCACCATGACGGCGACGGGGGGCGCTTAGTCCTGACAGCAGCCGCCGGCCTCGCCGCCGAAGTCGACGGCGAGGGGCTCGGAGATGGCCTCGTTGACCGCTTCGAGCGTGTCCTCCAACTCGTCTTGCGCGTCCAGATACTCGCTCATCACCGGCATCGAGTGGAGTTCGTCCTGCGCCTCCTGGACGCGCTGGAGCTCGTCGTTCGTCGCCTGTCCCGTCTGTCGGGCCTGCATGAACTCCGCGCGGAGCTGCTCGAACTCGTCGATCCGCTCTTGGACCTCCTCGTCGCGCTGGACAGCGGCTCTCGCCTCCTCGAAGCGCTCGTACTCCGCGGTTTCGGCGATCCGCTCGCCGAGCTCTCGGCCGAGGTCCTCGATGGAGACCTGTTCGACGCTCATATCCGGACATCGTTGCCGAGCGGTTTGAACCTGCCGGAGCCGGGGTTCGGTGGGGCCGACTTCGGAGCCCGCTACGCCGTCCGCGACGCGACGAACTCGACGACCGCCTCCAGCTCCTGCGGGCCGATGCCGTGGCCGCCCGGGAAGCTCCCGCTCGTGACGTCTGCGCCGACGGATTCGAGCCGGTCGACGGCCGCCGTCGTCCGCGACTCGGGGATCACGCGATCGCCTGCGCCGGCGCCGACGAAGACGGGCTTGCCTTCGATTCCCTCCGGGTCGAGGTCCGCGTGCGACTCCGCGAGGTAGCCGTGGAGCGCGACGACCCACGCGTAGCGGTCGGGGTCTTCCAGCAGGAGCGAGAGGCTCGTGATCGCGCCCTGGCTGAAGCCGAGCAGGCCAATCCGGTCGGCGTCGAGCCCGTATGCGTCGACCGCGGCCGCGACGCTCTCGACGATCAGGTCGAGGCTCCGCCGGAAGTCCTCGGCGTCGGGCTGGCTCGATTCGAGTCCGCCAGCCGAGAGGTCGAGTTCGTACCACGTGTACCCTCCCTGGAGCGGGTCGGGCGCACGCAGGCTGACGACGTGGTGGCCGTCGGGCAGTTCGGCGGCGACGGGGAGCAGGTCCTCCTCGTCGGCCCCGCGGCCGTGGAGGACGAAGACGGCCGGTGCGGGCTCGCCGTCGGGGCTGTCGTCGGGCGCGACGTGGACGTGCTCGAGCGGAATGTCGGTCATCGGACCCCGATTGGCGGGGGCGGCCGTTAGGTTCGTCGACCGCGGCAGGGACACGAGGACGCTCGGCGGGGGCGAACACCGGTCAACGCCGTCGGCCTCGGAACTGGTAACCGAGACCGGTTACACCAGTCGTCGCCGAACGCGCCGTTTAACCGTCCTGCCGCACAATTCGCTCGATATGAGCGGCTCCACGGAGGGCGACCTCACGAAGACCGGGATGGCCCTGAAACACGACCGCGAGTGGGACTACGAACTCGACCGGATCCTCGAGGCCATCGAGGAGCGCGACGCCTCGAAGGTCGGTCTTCAATTCCCCGAGGGGCTCAAGCGACGCGGCCCGAAGGTCGCCGACGACCTCCGGGAGGTCGCGCCCGACGACGTCACCTTCATGCTCTCCGGGCAGCCCTGCTACGGCGCCTGCGACCTCGACACGTACCTGATGCGCCGCACGGACGTGTTCGTCCACTTCGGCCACACGCCGATGAAGGAGTCCGACAGCATCGTCTACGTCCCCCTCTTCTCGAACGTCGACCCCTTCCCGATCATGGAGGACGCGCTCGAGGAGGAGCTGACCGCGCCGGAGGAGGACGCCGACGTGGGGCTCGTCACGACGGCCCAGCACATGAACCGCTTCGAGGAGATGACCGACTGGCTGGAGGAGCGCGGCTACGAGGTCCACACCCGCCGGGGCGACGACCGCCTCACGAAGGAGGGGCAGGTGCTCGGCTGTAACTACGCCTCCGCGGACATCGACGCCGAGCAGGTGCTGTACGTCGGCGGCGGGAAGTTCCACCCGGTCGGCCTCGCCATGGAGCACCCCGACAAGCGCGTCGTCATCGCCGACCCGGTCAACAACGCGGTGTCGGTCGCGGAACACGACCAGTTCCTCAAGCAGCGCTACGCCTCGGTCCACAAGGCGATGGACGCCGAGAAGTGGGGCGTCATCTTCTGTACGAAGATCGGCCAGGGGCGCTGGGAGACGGCCCAGGAGATCGTCGACAACAACGAGAACGCCTACCTGATCACGATGGACGAGGTGACGCCGGACCGCCTGCGCAACTTCGACATGGACGCGTTCGTCAACACCGGCTGCCCGCGGATCACGACCGACGACGGCCCCCGGTTCCACAAGCCGATGCTGACGCCCGGCGAGTACGAGGCCGCAATCGGCGAGAAGCCGCTCGACTCGATCGAGTTCGACACGTTCCACGACACCTGGTAGAGCGGCGCGGAGCGCGAGGTTCGCTTTTTCAGACTCCGTCGAACCCCTCCAGCGGAGAGATTACTTATAGATACTGAGCCCTGCGGCGCGTGCCGGCGGAACAAAGTTCTTTTAAGCACAATTTCTGTGGGGGAGTGTGTCATGGTAGCCATCCTGGACCGAGTCGTGCGGCTGTACGGTCGATACGGACCGTCGCGGTTGCCGCTCGGAGACCGACGGGACGTGGGTGGTGGCTACAGTATGGCCGCCGGTGTCCTCGCCGGTGGAATCGTGTTTGCTCCGGTGAGTGCGTTGGTTTCGGGTACGGTGGGTTCCGCAGGGGTGATTCTGTCTGCGATCCCGGTGTACCTCGCCACGGGATTCGCGGTCGGGGCGCTCACGTGGCGCTCCCTGCCGTCGAGTGTCCCGTACTACAGTGCCGTCGCAGCGTTGGTCACGGTCATCGGGAACTACCTCGCCGGGACCGCCGTGTGGTTGCTACTGGCCCCGGTGTACGGCTACGAGGTTTTGAACCCGTACGTGGGGGCCGATCCGCCGACCTCGCTCACCGAGTTCCTCGGAGCCTTCTTCGAGCTGTACCCCCTTACCGTCTTGACAGTGGTCGTGTGGACGATCTGGATAGCCGTCCCACTCAGCCTCGTTTTCAGCTACGTCTACGAGCGCAGTCGTAGCGGAGCATAGCCGATCCGTTCGCGGCATCCATCTGGCGGCTGTTTCACTCGATATCTCTCCTGGAAAACAGAACTTCACCGAATCCCCTTTCTGATCCGCTTCCGCCCTAACGGGTCGTCACGCCTCGTCCGGCGGGTTCAAGAAGAGCCCGTCGACCACGAGGGCGCCGGCCGCGAGCGATCCCCCGGCGACGGGGAGCGTGTAACCCCGAGCGAGGAGCGACGCGGCCGCGTACACGGCGCAGAAGGCGAGGGGGATCGCGAGCAGGATGAGGTCGGCGCGCTCGACCCCGCCGAGGGGGTTCGACCCGCCCGTCCGGTGCCGCCCGCTCATTCCATGTACCCCAGGTCCCGGAGCTTCTGGGCGATCTGTTTCGCCTCCGCCTCGGAGACCCCCTCGTCGGACTCCATCTCCTGGACGACGACGTGTTTCACGAACTCCTTGACGGAGCCGAACGGCTCGTCCTCGATGTACGCCTCCACGTCCGCGACGAACTCCTTCCGCAGCGAGATGGTGGTGTAGTCGCTCATTGCCGTACCTTGCTCACCGCCGGCTAATAAGTCTTAATTACATCTAATTACCGGTCGTCGGAGTCGCGGTCGATTCCGGGAGGAACCGCGGCAGTGCCGGTTCCGCCGGATTCCGCCGGATCCTCGGCCCTTTTGGGGAAGCGACCCGTCGGATCGATCGATGACGACGAACGACGGCCACATCCCCACCACGCACATCGGTAGCCTGCCGCGACCGCCGGAACTGCTCGACCTGCTCACGCGTCGGCAGGACGGCGAGGCTGTCGACCCCGACGAGTGGGACGAGACGGTCGCGGAGGCGACACGCGACGTCGTCGATCGGCAGGTCGAGACCGGCCTCGACGCGATTAACAACGGCGAGCAGTCCCGCGTCTCGTTCAACTGAAGCGGTAGCGCGGAGTCCCCTTCCTCAAGGAGCGACCGAAGGGAGCGAGTAGGGAGGCGAGGAGCGCGTTCGTATCTGTAACAAACACCAGATTATAAATAGCCACTCGTACACATTGAAACTGTGGCAGACGACTACGTGCGTCGGACGGCAATCACTCGTCTCTCGGTAGACGATGAGCAACGCGAGTTGCTTGAGGAAACCATCTCCGAGTGGAAGCGTGGGTGCCAACTCGCCACGGACATGGCGTGGGGCAAATGTAACGCGAAAAGCGACGTACAACCCCTCGCTTACGACGACGTGCGCGAAGAAACCGACCTCGGTAGTCAGCACGCGATTCTCGCCACCCATCAAGCCGCACAAGCCATCACCGGCTGTCTCGAACGCCGCTCGAACGGCAAGCAGGTCAGTAAACCCACGTTCACTGCACCCACGGTAATATACGACACTCGAACGATGACGCTGTTCGATGACGATACAGTGTCACTCTCCACGACGGAGAGTCGCGTTCGATGCGAGCTTGCGCTCCCTGAAGCCGAGGATGGCTACCAACGGCAGTACCTCGACTCCGACCACTGGAGCGTCGCGGAGAGCACACTCACCGCTCGTGACGGCGATTACTTTTTACACATCGGCTTCCGCCGACACAAGATCGAGATCGAGCGAGACACCGCCGAGGACGGAACGGTCCTCGGGGTCGACCTCGGTATTGAAAACCTCGCCGTCACCAGCACAGCACGATTCATCAATGGGCGCGAACTCTCACACAACCTCCGCGAGTTCGAGAAAGTCCGTGCGGGACTCCAACAGACAGGCACGCGAAGCGCCCACAGAACGCTCGAACAATCAAGTGGACGCGAACGACGATACGTTCGTGACGTGGTTCACCAAGCGTCGAACGCCATCGTAGACGAAGCACTCCGATACGAGTGCGACGTGATCGCGTTCGAGGACCTAACCAATATCCGCGACCGTACGGGAGCGTCGTGGGGACACAAGTGGGCGTTCCGAACGCTCTACGAGCAGGTGGAATATAAAGCCGAAGCGGAAGGTATCACGGTGAAGCAAGTGGGGTCGGCGTACACGTCGCAACGGTGCGCCGAGTGTGGATTCACGGCAGACGAGAATCGCCGAACTCGCACGGAGTTCCGGTGCGTGAAGTGCGAATCGGAAGCGAACGCGGATTACAATGCGGCGAAGAACATCGGGATGCGGTACGTCCGTCGAGGCCAACAGTCGTCTCGGCGGACGGGCGACAGTCAACTCGCCCTCAAGTCTGGAACGGTGACGCCAAGTGGCGGATTCACCGCCCACCCGGACGGGTTCGAGGCTGAGCTCACGGACAAGCCCCTCCCTCAACGAGCGAACCCGTCAGGGTGAGCGAAGTAGGGAGGGGTTGTTGACCTGGTACGTCGCCGACCGGCTGAGCGGCATCGACGGGAAGCGGGAGACCGAGCTGTGGGCCGACCTCCAGGAGTTCCCCTCCTACGCCGAGGAGACGTTCAAGACCGACGTGATCGACCTCTCGATGCACCCGGTCGTCACCGAGGCGGTCGAGTACACGGGCCGCGAGGAGGCGGAGGCTGAGATCGACGAGTTCACCGACGCGCTCGCGGCCGCGGGCCGCGACGTCGACGGCGCGTTCATGACCTGTCTCTTATACACATCTCTGAGCGGGC
>NZ_AOJF01000026.1:0-9499 GCF_000337395.1 Halorubrum distributum JCM 13561 | reverse complement strand
CTCGCGAACGTGCCCGCCGAGCAGGTCCGCCTCCACACCTGCTGGGGTAGCTACGAGGGCCCCCACCACCTCGACACCGACCTCGCGGAGATGCTACCGCTGATCTACGAGGCGGACATCACCGGGCTCAGCGTCGAGCAGGCGAACCCGCGCCACCAGCACGAGTACCGCGCGTTCGGGGAACACCCCGCCCCCGACGGGTGGACGCTCATTCCCGGCGTCGTCGACGTGAAGACGAACATCATCGACCACCCGGAGACGATCGCCGACCGGCTGGAGCGCGTCGCCGACGCGGTCGACGGCGGCACGCCGCTCGTCGCCGCGCCCGACTGCGGGTTCGGCACGCAGGCCGGCCTCGGGATGGTCGACCCCGAGATCGCGTGGGCGAAGCTGGAGGCGCTCGTCGAGGGCGCCGAGATCGCGAGCGAACGGCTCGCCTGAGCGGAACCGGGACGGCGCGCGACGCCGCGAAACGGTTCTCCGACTGACGCGTTCCCCGCTAACGTTTATCACTCAAGCGGCCGGGCGTTCAGAGAGGGTCCTCCGCGATGTCCACTCTCAGGGGTTCGATCGCCGTCGTCCTCGTCGCGAGTACCCGCGACCGAGCGGCGGAGCTCAAGGCGTCGCTGGAGCGCGCCGACGACCGCCTCGCCGTCGAACCGGTCGCGACGGTCGACGCGGCCCTGGAGATTCTCCGGGACTCGCCAGTCGACTGCTTGGTCGCGGTCGGTCGACCCGCGGAACCGACCGGCCTCCCCGCCGTCGAGGCGGTCCGCGACCGACACCCGGCGCTCCCGATCGTGTTCTGCCCCGACGAGGCGCTCGACGCGTCTGGCGTGGCCGAGGCATTCGACGCGGGCGCCACGGACGTCGCGAGGGTGTCGACCGATTCGGACCGAGCGCCCGTTCTCGTCTACCGGATATCGAACGCCGTCGCGTCCGCCCGCGCGGTGGCGGAGGCCGAGCGACAGCGCGACCGCCTCGAAGGCTTCGTTCACGGCGTCTCGCACGACCTGCGAAACCCGCTCAACGTCGCTCAGGGGCGGCTCGACATGGCGCAAAGCGAAGGGGATCTCGGACACGTCGACACCGCGGCGTCGGCGGTCGACCGGACGCTCGAACTGATCGCGGGCCTGTTGACGCTCGCGAAGCAGGGCGAGCAGCCGGGGGAGCTCGAACCGGTCGAGCTGTCCGCCGTCGCGGAGGAGTGCTGGGCGAACGTCGCGACCGGCGACGCGACGCTCGTCGTCGACACTGACCGGCGGATCCTCGCGGAGCGCGGGCGCCTGAAGCGGCTGTTGGAGAACCTGTTCCGGAACAGCGTGGAACACGGCAGCGACGACGTGACCGTCGTCGTCGGGGACATCTCGCCGATGTACACGACGACGCGCGCCGGCGCCGTCCTCCCGTCGGGGTTCTTCGTCGAGGACGACGGCCCGGGGATCCCCGAGGCCGAGCGCGACCGCGTGTTCGAGGTCGGGTACACGACGGATCGGGACGGGACCGGGTTCGGCCTCAACATCGTCTCGGAGGTCGCCAGCGCTCACGGCTGGGAGGTCGCCGTCTCCGAGGGCTCGCGCGGCGGCGCGAGGTTCGAGATAACCGGCGTCGAGTACGACGACTGACTCCGGCGGGGTTATTCCGTCCGTCCGGCGCGTTCGACGTACTCCACCGCCGCCGCGGGCGAGTCGACGGCCTCGACGCCGGCGACGTCGTGGGTGTCGAGTCCGGCCACCGGGCGGCCCTGCGCGAGCGCGAGCCCGACCTCGGAGAGCGTGCCGCTCGCCCCGTCGACGGCGACGGCGGCGTCGCCGTTCATTACGACGATGGCGTTGCGCGCGTGACCCATCCCGGTCGCGATCGGAACCGTGACGTGCGGGTTCGCGTCCCCGCGGTCGTCCGTCGGCAGGATCCCAATCGTCGTGCCGTCGGCCGCCCGAGCCCCGCGACACACCGCCTCCATGACGCCGCCGAGGCCGCCGCAGACGACGACGTGGCCGCGCTCCGCGAGCCGCTCGCCGAGCGCCTCCGCGACCGCCGCCGTCTCCCCGTCGATCGAACTGCCGCCGATGACGCTGACGCGCATGGCTCGCTCCACGGTACCCGGACGGGAAAACCGACCGGTGGAACCCCTCGATCGACCGCAGAAAGTCGCCTCGTGTCGATTCTCGCCGCTGAGACCGTCACTGAAACGCTTATCCCTGCCGGCCGTGAATGGAAGCTATGACGTACGATACCGTCGTGTTCGACAACGACGGTGTCCTCGTGGGCCGCACGCGCTTCGACGTGCTCCGGGATGCGACCCGGAACGCGTTCGAAGAGTGCGGCGTCGAGGAGCCCGATCCGGACGACGTAGAGCAGATGACCATCGGTGCGACCCCCGGTAGCGTCGGCACCGTCTGTCAGACGTACGACCTCGATCCGGGGTCGTTCTGGCGGACGCGCGACGACGTGGTGTCGCGGGCCCAACAGCAGGAGGCCCGCGAGGGGCGCAAGACACCGTACGACGACCTCGACGAGCTCCAGGACCTCGACGTCCAGATGGGGATCGTCTCGTCGAACCAGCAGGCGACCGTCGACTTCCTCGTCGACCACTTCGACGGATTCGACCGCATGGGCGCCGCGTACGGCCGCGAGCCCACGATCCACTCGCTCCAGCTGCGCAAGCCGAACCCCCACTACATCGAGCAGGCCCTCGGCGACCTCGACGCGGGCAACGCGCTGTTCGTCGGCGACAACGAGTCCGACGTGCGCGCGGCCGAGAACGCCGGCATCGACTCGGCGTTCATCCGCCGCCCCCACCGCCGCGACTGGGAGCTGAACGTCTGGCCGACCTGGGAGATAGACCGGCTCTCCGACCTCCACGACATCGTGGAGTGAGGCCGCCCCGCCCGCACCTCTATCGCCTCTCGACAGCGACGCGTCGAGGACGCGCTCGGCACGCCGCCGATGAAGCGTTTAAACCGGATGGGGCGTAACTCGCGCTCGTGACCGACTCGCCCCCGTGGGCCGACCTCTTCGGCCATCCCGAACCCTACCCCGAGCAGGCCGACGGCATCGACGCCGCCGTCGACGCCGCCGCGGACGGCGGCTTCCTCGCGCTGGAGGGCGCCTGCGGGACGGGGAAGACGATGCTCGCGCTCACCGCCGGGCTCGACCGCGTCCGCGACCCGGAGTCCGACTTCGAGCGCGTCTTCGTCCTCACCAGCGTCAAACAGCAGCTGCGCCAGTTCGAGACGGACCTGCGAACGATCAACGACGACCTCCCGGAGGAGTACGACCCCGTCTCCGGGCTCACGCTCGTCGGTAAGGCGGACGTCTGCCCGTACGCGCGGGAGAACCGCGGCGGGATCGACCGCGAGAACGTGTACGAGCGCTGCGAGGGGCTCCGCGAGCGAACCCGCAACCTCGTCGGCGACGGCGGCGCGACGACGACCTCGAACCTCGTGAGCGAGGCGCGCAGCCAGCAGGTCGGGCTCATGGACTCCGGCTCCGCCGCGGGCGGGGCGCCCGGGGCGGGCGACGCGTCCGACGAGGACGGCGCGCCGGCCGCCGACTACCTCTCCGTCGACGGCGAGCCCACCCCGTACCGCCCCGACACCGAAGAGTACGACGACGTCGAGTTCTGCCCCTTCTACGCCGGCTTCCTCGACGACCTGCCCGACGACGGCGACCCCGCGGAGGCGGTCCCGTTCGACGTGACCGAACTCGGCCACGTCGACGCCGACGAGCTCGTCCGGCTCGCGGCGGGTCACGGTTCCTGTCCCCACTCGATCATGGGCGCGCTCGTGCCGGAGGTCGAGGTCGTCATCGGCAACTACTACCACGCGTTCGACCCCGTGACCACCGGGACGTTCACCGGCGCGCTGTTGGACGACTCCACGTTCGTCGTCTGCGACGAGGCGCACATGCTCGAACCGCGCGTCCGCGACCTCGTGAGCGACGCCGTCGCGGACGCGAGCCTGCGCGACGCGGAGAACGAACTCACTCGCGTCGTCCAGCCGCTCTCGTTCGAGTCGGCGGGCGCGGAGTCCGACGACGCCGCCTTGGTCCGCGGCGAGCTGGAGGACGCGGACGTGAGCGTCGAGGAGATCGAGGCCGTCCGGGAGTTCTACGCCGACCTGCGCGGCGAGCTGGACCGGCGCGTGACTGCCCACCTCGACCGAGAGCGCCCCGACTGGCGGGCGTCGCTCCGCGACCTCGACGACGAGGAAATCCCGCTCCGCGACCCCGAGGAGCCGGGCGAAGACGAGATCACGGCGTGGGCCGACGACGAGGGGTACGGCGAGCGCGTCTGGGCGCGCGCCGAGCAGGTCGGCGCGGTCGTCAAGCGCGTCCTCGACACGCTGGAGGACGAGGACAAGCAGCGCGCCGCCCCCGGCGTCGGCCGGACCCTCAACGCCTGGTACCGGGAGGGCCACACCGACTTCTTCCGGGCGATCGAGCTCGAACGCACGTTCGACGAGACGGAGCCGCCGGACTCGTGGCGGCGGGCGTACAACGCGCGCCTCGCGCTCCACAACTGCCTGCCCAGCGAGCCGATCGGCGACCGCCTCGCGGAGTTCGGCGGCGGCGTCCTCATGAGCGCGACGCTGGAGCCGATGGACCTGTTCCGGGAGGTGACCGGCCTCGACCACCTCGCGGAGCGCGGCC
This sequence comes from Halorubrum distributum JCM 13561, assembly GCF_000337395.1. Taxonomy (NCBI): domain Archaea; kingdom Methanobacteriati; phylum Methanobacteriota; class Halobacteria; order Halobacteriales; family Haloferacaceae; genus Halorubrum; species Halorubrum distributum. The sequence continues at coordinate 4,846 of NZ_AOJF01000026.1, read as the reverse complement.
GCCCGGTCGTCGAGCGGACCTACGGCCTATCCTTCCCCGAAGAGAACCGGGCGAGCCTCGCGGTCGACGCGCCGAAGTTCACTCACCAGAACCGCGGCGCCCCGGGCGAGGAGAACCCGACGCGGCTCGCGCACCTCGACGCGACGGCCTCGGTCGCGCGCCGCGAGGGGAACGTCCTCGTCGGCACCCCGAGCTACGCCGAGGCGTCGTGGATTGCGGAGTCGCTCTCGGAGCGGCTCGACAAGCCGGTCCTGCTCGACGAGTCCTCCGGCGACCGCGAGACGGAGTCGCTGAAGGACGACTTCTTCGCGGGCGACGGGAAGGTGCTGGTGACGAGCCTCCGCGGCACGCTCACCGAGGGCGTCGACTACCGCGGCGACCGCCTCTCGGCGGCCGTCGTCTGCGGCGTCCCGATCATCAACACGGCGCGACCGCAGACGCGGGCGGTGATCACCGCCTACGACCGGCGGTTCGAGTCGGGGTTCGAGACGGCGCTCACCGTCCCCGCCGTGCGCAAGGCCCGGCAGGCGGTCGGCCGCGTCATCCGCGGGCCAGACGAGCGCGGCGTCCGCGTCCTGCTCGACGCTCGCTACGCGCGCGACTCGTGGAACGGCGTCCGAGAGTACCTCCCGGAACACGAGCGCGAGGAGTACCAGCCGGTGAGCCCGGACATGCTGGAGGTCGCGCTCGATCGGTTCGCGTCGCGGTCTCCGGCGGCGGGAGAGTGACTCGGGGACGTCGGGCCGCCGAATAACGTCTCGTTGTCCGGTGGTAGGTCCTTCGTAACTATGCCGTCACGGAGGGTATCTCCGGTATGTCCCCCATCCACCGGACCGAACGATACCATCTCGTCTGCCGTGAATGCCCGCTTGAACGCCTGTACGACGTCGAGACCGACGCGGACGCGGTCCACCGCGACCACGTCGACGAGACCGGACACCGCGTCGCCGTCGAGCGGATCGCGTGAGGCTGGCGGTTCCGTGCGGTGCGATTAGACGACGTTCGAGTCGATGTCGCGCGGGAAGTTCGTGAGCCGCTCCGTCCCCGACTCGGTGATCGCCACCGTGTCGGAGTGGCGGTAGCCGAACTCGTCGGTGTAGATTCCGGGTTCGATCGTGTACACGTGGCCCGGTTCCATCACCGCGTCGTCGCCGTCGTAGCGCTCGCCCCAGCCGCGGTCGATGTACGGCGGCTCGTGGGCGCCGAGCCCGATGTTGTGGCCGACGTGGTGCTGCGCGAGGTCGGCCACGCCCTGCTCTTCGAAGTACTCCCAGACGACTTCGTCGACCTCGGCGACCGGGACGCCGGGGCCCAGGGCGTCGATGGCGAGCGTCTGCGCCTCAAGCATAAGCTCGAAGTAGTGTTCCTGCTCGTCGGAGTAGTCGCCGACGAACATCGTCCGCTCCAGCTCGGAGCGGTAGCCGTCGACGTTCGCGCTCGCGCCGGTGACCAGCACGTCGCCCTCGGAGAGCCGCTCGTTCGGGGTGTGGCCGTGCGGGAGCGCGGTCTCCTCGCCGGAGATGTAGCCGGCGTGTACCGGGCCGTCGCCGCGGACGCGGACGCTGTACGCGTCACCGAGCGCGTCGAGCATGGCGCGGGAGGCGTCGGTGGACGCACGCTGCGAGACGGTGGCGGGGTGCGCGCCCGGTTCGGAGTAGTCGGCGAGGTAGCGGTGGCCGAGGTTCGCCCACTTCGCCGACTCGCGGATCAGCTCGACCTCGGCGTCGGACTTCGCCCAGCGCATCCGGCCGACCCACGACTGCGTCTCGACGTCGACGAACTCGGAGAAGGCGGGCCCTTCGTACCCCATCACGCCCGGCGGGCCGTCGGCGTCGGCGGCGATCGCGTCGGCGCCGAGCCCGTTCAGCATCTCGACGGCGACAGAGACGGGCTCGCCGCCGGGGTAGTCGAAGTAGTGATTGACGGCGTCGATCCGCGGATTGGGTTCGACGCGCTCGACCTCCAGTCTCGGAACCGTGATCTCGACGCGGTCGTCGGTGACCGCGAGGACGACCGGCCGCTCCGTCTGGATGTGATGGAAGCCGGTGAGGTACTCTATCGCTGTCGCGCCGACCCACGTGGCGGCGTCGGCGTCGGTGTCGGCGAGTCGGTCCCGCACGGCTGCGAGCCGGTCCGCGAAGGCCGACTCGGGGAGTCGCGTGGCCATGGCTCAGGATACGAGAACGCGCGGATAAACGGTCGGGTAGCGGAACGGCGGGGACGGGCTCTTCCGCCTCCGCTCAGTCCTCGCGGCGGGCGAACGCGAGGTTGCCGGAGACGTTCTTGATGTAGGCGGTCACGGTCTCGCCCTCCTGCGCGCCGGGGACGAAGATGGTGTACTCGCCGCGCTCGGCGACGCCGTCGCCCTTGCGGCCCGTGCCGACGATCTCGAGCTCGTAGGTGTTGCCCGACTCCACGGCGTCCTCCTGCCGCTGGGTGTTGGAGGTGTTCTGTTTCGCCACCGGCCGGAACGCCCCGCAGGCCTCACAGCGGAGCATCGGCGTCCGGTTCTCGGTCTCCAGCCGGGTGTCGGGGAGGCCGCACTCCGAGCAGGTGACGAACGACTCGATGTACGAGTCGATCGCGGCCTGGAAGTCGCGCTCGCGGAAGTTCCCGCTGTAACGCGCGCGGCCGTCCTCGTACTGGCCCGCGGTCCCCAGCTCCTGCTGGATCTTCGAGTGGACGTGTTCGGGGTCGCGGCTCAGGGCGTCGGCGATTCCGGAGAGGTTCGTCAGGCGGGTGAACGCGCCGTCCTTCTGCCATTCCGGGTCCGGAACCGACAGCCGCTCGTCGGAGCCGCCCAGATCCGGTACCTCATCCATCGCGCGGTCGAGGCTCGATTCGTAGTCCATACGCGTGGAAACGACAGCGCGACGGAAATCGCTTCCGGGTTCGGCGGCGGCGGCTCCGAAAGGTGGAAACGACGTTCGGTGTGTAACGACCGGTCAGGAGTCAGTCGGCTTCGAAAGAAAATAGCGGGAGGTAGATTTGAACTACCGATCTCCGGGTTATGAGCCCGGCGGAATCTCCTGGCTATCCCATCCCGCTATCGTAGCACAATCGGGTGCGACTGTTAAGGGTTCTGATCCCGGCGCCGGTATGCGATTCGTCCACGCGTCAGCGGCGGTCGCGAACCCTCGCGCGGGCGCCCGCATCGGAGCCGTAGATCGCACCGAGCGGCCGCTTCGCGGACCGGCTTTCCGTCGTCACTCCTCGCCCGCGCCCCCGTCGTCGCTCGTCCGCGCCGCGACAGCCTTCATGCGGATCCGGAGCGCGAGGACCGCCACGACGGCGAATCCGACGGTCACCGCGACGTCGGTCGGGTCGCCGGAAAGCGCCCGCTGCGCGGTGAGCCCCGCCATCAGCGCGAACATGAACGACAGCAGTCCTGCGATCGGAATCACGTACCCCTCGCCGAACGCCGACCCCTCGGACTCGTCGCTCATTTCTCACCCCTCCGCCGCCGACCGTGAAAAGGCTCCCGCGACCGTCCGTCCCTTGCGTCGGCCGCAAACAATTTCACACATCATCGATAGTGACAGACGATGCACAAGCCGCTGTTGACGACGGACTTTCTGGACCGGGCGCGGCGCCACTACGCCGACGAGGAGGCGGTCCTCGCGGTCGACGGGACGCGATACACGTACGCGGAGCTCGGCGAGCGCGCCGACCGCTTCTCCGCCGCGCTTCAGGCGCGCGGGATCGAGAAGGGCGACCGGGTGGCGGTGTTGGACCCGAACACGCACTACCACCTGGAGGCCGCCTACGGCGCGATGCAAGTCGGCGCGGTTCACACGCCGCTGAACTACCGGCTCACGCCCGACGACTTCTCGTACATGCTCTCGGACGCCGGCGTCGACGCCATCTACGCCGACGCCGAGTACGCCGCGAACGTCGAGGCGATCCGCGACGAGGTGCCCACGGAGACGTTCCTCACGAACGACGCGGACGCGGTCGAGGGCGACTGGGAGTCGTTCGACGCCGCGCTCGACGACGCGGACCCCGACGCCTACGAGCGCCCGGAGATGGACGAGGACGAGGTGATAACGATCAACTACACCTCGGGGACCACCGGCGACCCGAAGGGGGTCTGCCGAACCCACCGCGCCGAGACGCTCCACGCGTACCTCATCTCGATCCACCAGGAGATCACCGACGACGACGTGTACCTCTGGACGCTGCCGATGTTCCACGTCAACGGCTGGGGACACATCTACGCGATCACCGGGGCGGGCGCCCGGCACGTCTGTACCCGCGGGGTCGACGTCGCGGAGACGTTCGACCGGATCCGCGGCGAGGACGTCTCGTACTTCTGTGCGGCGCCGACCGTCCTCAACATGCTCGGCGACCACCACGCCGAACACGGGGGCGCGACGACGGGCGACAACGACGTGCGGGTCGCCACGGCGGGCGCGGCGCCGCCGGAGGCGACGATCCGCACCGTCGAGGAAGAGTTCGGCTGGGATCTCAAACACGTGTACGGCGCGACCGAGACGGGCCCGCTTATCACCACCTCAGACGCGAAGCGCCACTTCGACGAGGGCGCCGACGACCGCTTCGCGGTCAAGAAGACGCAGGGGATCGGCTATCTCGGCACGGACGTGCGCGTCGTCGACGAGAACGGCGAGGACGTGGCCGCCGACGGCGAAACGATCGGTGAGATCGTCGTGCGGGGCAACCAAGTGATGGACCGCTACTGGAACAAGCCCGAGGCCACCGAGGAGGCGTTCTCCGAGCGACTGGAGGGGTACTACCACATGGGCGACCTTGCGGTCGTCGACGAGGACGGGTTCGTCTCGATCCAGGACCGCAAGAAGGACATCATCTGTCTCTTATACACATCTCT
>NZ_AOJF01000025.1:0-87133 GCF_000337395.1 Halorubrum distributum JCM 13561 | reverse complement strand
GTCCCGGAGAGCGGCGACCCCGACGACGCGGGCGCGACGCCCGAGCAACTCAAGGCGTTCGTCCGCGAGCGCGTCGCCGACTACAAGACGCCCGGCGAGGTGGAGTTCGTCGCGGAGCTTCCCACCACCGCCACCGGGAAGATCCAGAAGTACGAGCTGCGCGAGCGCGAGTGGGACGAGGAAGACCGAATGGTCGGCGAGGGGTAAAAACGTCTCAGGCCTCTCCGCTACCGCTCTCCTCGGATCGGTTCGAACCGACGGTCTCCTCGTCGTCGTCCGAATCACTCAGCCGGTCGGTGTCGATGCTCACGCCGGGCGGGGTGACGACGAGGAAGCCGCGGAAGTGCATCAGCTCGCCGTCCATGTCTTTCACGTCGCGCGCGAACGGGGCTGCGAGCTCGTTGAGGTCGCCCTCGATCGACAGCACCAGCGTGTTCCCGTAGTCGACGCTGCGGACCCACTCCTCCGGGTCGTTCGTGCCGTCCAAAACGCCGAGGACGACGTCGCCGGCCGCCGCGAACGCCTCGTCCATCTTCTCCTCGGCGTCCCGCAGGTCGAGGTCCCAGTCGCTCATACGTGGGGGTCGACAGGCGGCGGCAAAAGCGTTCGGGAGCCGGGCTGCCATCCGGAGGCCGCCCGGTCGCGGAGTCGTTAAGTACGCGCCGACCCCAGCGGCCGACATGGAACGCACGCGACGGTCCCTGCTCGCGAGTGCGGCGTCGGTGGGCGTCGTCGGCGCGGCGGGGTGTCTCGGCGGTGGCGGCGGGACCAACCTCGACCTCAGCGGCGTCGAACTCGACACGGGCGAGTACGACTGCGACCTGACGGAGCCGTCCGACCCGAACCTCGACTACCGGCCGACCCTCGGCGACCCCGACGCCGACGTGGTCGTTCAGGCGTTCGAGGACTTCACCTGCGGACACTGCGCGAGCTACAAGCTCGACCACTTCCCCACGATCCGCGAGGAGTACATCGAACCCGGCGAGATCCGGTACGAGCACTGGGACTGGCCGATCCCGGTCGACGGGACGTGGGCGGTCCCCGTCGCGAGCGCGGCCCGCGGGGTCGGCGCGCGCAACGGCGACGAGGCGTTCTTCGAGTTCGCCTCGGCGGCCTACGAGTCGCAGGGGAGCTACAGCGGGGAGACGCTCGGCGCCGCCGCGGAGGCCGCCGGCGCGGACCCCTGCGCGGTGCTGTCCGACGCCCGGTTCGCGGCGTTCGGAGAGGCGTCGGCGGACGACAAATCCGAGGGGACGTCGATGGGCGTCGAGGGGACGCCGACCATATTCGTGAACGGGAGCCCGGTCGAGGACGGATACGGCGCGCATTCGATCGCGGCGGCGATCGACGCCGAGCTCTGAGACCGGCGGCGTCTCGTCGCGGCTGAGGGAAAGTCGGGAAGGCGCTTCCTCGGAGCGTCGATCTTTTGCCCGTTCGCCCCGTTTTATAAGTAGATGAGCGACGCCGACCCGGACGCCGATCCCGCCGTCGAAGCCGACGGGTCCAGCCGCGTCGACGCCTCGGTCGACAGCGACCAGTCTGCCGCGGTCGACGGCGACGCCGGCGAACGCCGCCGCCGCCTCGGCGCGGTCGTCCTCGCTGTGCTGATCTCGCAGGTCCTCCTCTACCCGGGGGTCCCGGACCTCGTCGTCGCGCTCGGCGCCCCCGCCGGCATCGACGCCGGCATGTGGTTCCTCGTCGCCGAGTTCGGCGCGTTCGTGACGTTCGCGGTCGTCTGGGGCGCGCTCTCGGACGTGCTCGGGACGCGGGTCCCGCTGATCGTCGCCGGCGCGCTCGGCGGCGCGGCCTCGTACGTCGCGCTCGCGTCGCTGCCGGGGCTCGGACCCGGCTTCGAGGCCGCGCTCCTCGTCAGGGCGGTCGGCGGCGCGCTCACCATCGGCGCGTTCTCGCTCTCGATCACGCTCCTGATGGATCTGCGCGGCGGAAACGGGCGCAACATGGGGACCGCGGGGCTCGCGATCGGGCTCGGGGCAGCGGTCGGCTCGGTCGTCGGCGGGGCGCTCGCCGACCTCGGCGCGCTGTACCCGGTGTACGCCGGCGCCGTGGTGCTGGCCGCGGCGGGGCTGCTCGCGGCGACGGTCGACGACCGGGCGGGGACCGGCTCCGCGGAACCGGGAGTCGACTCCGAGGCGGTCGAGAGCGGCGACGTCGGCTTCGGCGCGGTGATCGCCCGCGCCCGGACGACGCCCGGCCTCCTCGTCCCCCTGGCGTTCGGGTTCGTCGACCGCCTCACCGCGGGCTTCTTCGCCTTGGTCGGCGTCTACTACTTCCAGGACCCGTCGACGTTCGGGCTGTCGGCGGCCGGCGCGGGCGCGACGCTCGCGCTCTTCTTCGTCCCGTTCGCGCTGCTCCAGTCGCCGTTCGGGGCCCTCTCGGACCGGATCGGTCGCTTCCTCCCCGTCGTCGCCGGCTCGCTCGCGTACGGCGTCGTCACCATCGGCGTCGGCGTCGCGCCGGCGTACCCGATCGCGGCCTCGCTGATGGTGCTCGTCGGCGTCTGCGGCGCGCTGATGGCGCCGGCGACGATGGCGCTCGTCACCGATCTCGTCGAGCCGGAGGTCCGCGGCGCCGCGATGGGACTGTTCAACGTGTTCGGATCGCTGGGCTTCCTCACCGGCTTCCTCATCGGCGGGAGCGCCACCGACGCGTTCGGCTACACGCCTGCCTTCCTCGCGGTCGGTGGGCTGGAGCTGGCCATCGCGATCGCGCTGCTGCCCGCGGTCCGCTCCATCTCGCCCGGCGCGGGCGTGATCGGGCGGCTCGGCGCCGAGGGGTGAGGTCGCTTCGACGGGACCGAGAAAGGGGTCGACGCGCCGTCGCCGTCACGTGCCTCCTCGCGGGCCGGGATCAGCTCGGCGCGTACCCCTCGCCGTCCTCGGTGTCGAGGAAGGCGGTGAGGAGGTCGACCGCGGCCTCGACGTCGCGCGCGTCGGCCGTCTCGACGGCGGAGTGGTGGTACCGGACGGGGACGGAGAGGGCGCCGACCGGTCGTGCGCCTCCGGCGTGCTGGAGCGCGCCGGCGTCGGTCCCGATGTTCCGGGCGACCTCGCGCTGGAAGGCGATTCCGCGCTCCTCCGCGAGGGACTCGAGTCGTTCGACGACCCCGGGCGTCGGGACGACGCTCGCGTCCTTCCGCTTCACGCCCACGCCGTCGCCGAGCTTCGATATCGCGTCCGCGGGGTCGACGCCGGGGTACGACTGCTCGAGCGTCCCGTCGATCGCGACGGCGAGGTCCGGGTCGACGTCTACACCCAGGGCGGCCGCGCCCCGCAGGCCGACCTCCTCCTGAACGGTCGCAGCGTAGTGAACCGTCACGTCGGGATCCGCGCGCCGCGCGGCCTCCAGCAGCACGTACACGCCCGCGCGGTCGTCGAGCGAGGAGCCGGCGACGCACCGCCCGATCTCTCGGAGGTCGCCGTCGAACGTGACGACGTCGCCGACGCGGAACGTCTCGGCGGCCGCCGCGGGGTCGAGCCCGGTGAACACGTGCGCGTCGTCGAGCGTCCACTCGTCCGGCGCCGCCTCGGCGGCCGTGTGCGCTGCCGTGACGCCGACCACCGCGCCGTACTCCCCGTCCTCGGCGTGGACGGTGACCGGGTGGCCGCGGAGCGCGTCCGGGTTCCAGCCGCCGAGCGGCTCTACGGAGAGGAAGCCGTCGTCGTCGACGTCGCTCACGACGAGCCCGATCTCGTCCATGTGCGCGGCGACGAGCACCTCGTAGCCGGGAGTCGCGTCGCCCTCGACGGTCGCGACGACGTTGCCCATCGCGTCCGTCCGCACGGCGTCGACGGGGGGAAGTTCGTCTCGCACGACGTCCCGGACGCCGTCCTCGCGACCGACCGGCCCGGGGGCGTCCGCCAGTCGCGCGAGCAGGTCGAAGTTGAGCGTGGGGTTCGCGGTCACGTCCCGACCCTTGCGGGTCGCGCGTGAAAGTCCGGGGGTCGCGGCAGAACGGGCGCTCCCGCGATCCGCTCGGCGGGACGCAGCGCCGAGCGCCCGCTCCGCCCCGAGGCGAGGCCTTTTAACCGGCGCGTCACCTCCGTTCCCGTAACCGATGGACCTCCTCGTCGTCGGCGCCGGTGAGATCGGACGCTGGGTCGCCGACACCGTTTCGGCCGACGCCGCGCCCGTCGACGCGAGCGTCGCGTTCGCCGACCGCGACCCGTCCGTGGCGGCCGACGCCGCGGCGGGTCGCGACGCCCGGACGGTCGACGCAGACGGGGACTCAGTCCACGACGCCGTCTGCCTCGCGGTGCCGATGTCGGCGGTGCCCGCGGCGGTCGAGGCGTACGCGCCCCGCGCGGAGCGGGCGATCGTCGACGTCTCGGGCGAGATGACCGACGCGCTCGCGGCGATGCGCGAGCACGCCCCGGCCCTCGAACGCGCGAGCTACCACCCGCTGTTCGCCCCGCCGCGCGTCCCGGGGAACGTCGCGGTCGTCGTCGACGAGGGCGGTCCCGCGATCGAGGGGCTCACCGCGTCGATCGAGGCCGGCGGCAACGACGTGTTCGAGACCACGGCGGACGAGCACGACGATGCGATGGAGACCGTTCAGGCTGGAGCGCACGCCGCGGTGCTCGCCTGGCGGCTCGCCGCGGACCCGGTCCGCGAGGAGTTCCACACCCCCGTGTCGGCCGCGCTCGACGAGGTCGCCGACACCGTCACGGAGGGGTCGCCCGCGGTGTACGCCGAGATCCAGCGCGCCTTCGACGGCGCCGAGGACGTGGCCGACGCCGCGGCGGCGATCGCGGACGCCGACGACGAGGCGTTCGCCGCCCTCTACGAGCGCGCCCGCGGCGACCGCGAGGGGCGGGACCGGCTGGAGTGAGACGACGCGAGGCAGACGGGACACACCAACACGCGAGACAGACGAGAACCCAATGATCGACAGAACCGCGGTCCGGAACAACGCGAACTACCTGCGCAACGTCAGACCGATCGACCCCGAGGAGATCGCCGAGTATATCGAGGGGGCCCCGCACCCGGCGGTCGTCCGCGAGACGCTCCGCGAAGAGGCGTTCGACCTCCGGCTCCGCGAGCGCGAGGACGGCGCCTTCGTCCCCGTCGAGGAGTCGCCCGTCGATCCGCCGGGCTGGGCGCCCGAGGCGCTCCCGGAGGCGTACGCCTTCGCGGTCGAGGACCTGCTGGTCCGCGAGTACGGCGCGAACTGGCACCGCGGCGAGTCCGGCGACGAGCTCCGCGAGCGGGTCCGCCGACTGAAGACCGACTACCTCTACGAGAACGAGGTCGAGTACGACCGCGTCGCGGCGCTCGGCTACGCGATCTACCACTTGCCGGCGTACTACGCGACGGTCGGCTACGTCCTCGACGACCTCACCGAGAACGGCCTGGTCGACCGGACGCTCCGCGTCCTCGACGTCGGCGCGGGCGTCGGGGGGCCCGCGCTCGGCCTCCACGACTACCTCCCCGACGACGCCGTGGTCGACTACCACGCCGTCGAGCCGAGCGCGGCCACCGAGGTCCTCGACCGAATGTTAGAGGAGACCGGCCGTAACTTCCGGACGACCGTCCACGAGGCGACCGCCGAGGCGTTCCTCGGGCTCGACGAGGGCGAGGAGGCCGACCCCGCGACGGACGACCCGTTCGACCTCGTGCTCTTCGGGAACGTCCTCTCCGAGCTCGCCGACCCGGTCGCGGTCGCGGACGCGGCGCTCGACGCGCTCGCGCCCGACGGGAGCCTCGTCGCCTTCGCCCCGGCCGACCGGAACACCGCGATCGGGCTCCGGCGGGTCGAACGCGCACTCGTCGCGGGCGACGGGGACGGCGCCGGCCCGGGCCGCGACGCCGAGATCTACTCGCCTGCGCTCCGGCTCTGGCCCGACGCGATTCCGAGCGACCCGGGCTGGTCGTTCGACGTCGCCGCGGACCTCGCGGTCCCGCCGTTCCAGCGCCGGCTCGACGAGGCGACCGCGCGCGGCGAGACGGACGAGCCTGGCGAGTTCGTCAACGTCGACGTCCAGTTCGCCTACTCGATCCTCCGACGCGACGGCACGCGCCGCGTCGACGTCGAGGCGAGCGCGGAGCGGTGCGCGCGCATGGCCGAGTCGGAACGCCACGTCACCGACCGCGTGAACCTGCTCGCGGTGAAGCTCAGCCACGACCTGAGCGAGGGCGACAACGCGCTCTACCGCGTCGGCGACGGCTCGCAGGCGACCGACCACTACCTCGTCTGTACCCGCGAGACGGCGCTGAACCGCGACCTCCGGGAGGCCGGCTACGGGTCGGTCGTCTTCGTCGAGAACGGGCTCGTCCTCTGGAACGAGGACGAGGGCGCGTACAACGTCGTCGTCGACGACGAGACGGTCGTCGACCTGGTCGCGCCCTGACGGGGCCGGTTACGGCGTCGGACCGCCCAGTCAGTCCCCGGCGACGGGTTCGATCAGGTCCGGCGCGTCGACGCTCGGCGAGTTCACCCGCGTCGACACCGGGTGCGCGGCGAGCTCGCTGCTCGGGTAGGGGTCGAGCAACGCGGCCGCCTCGTCCGGACCGCCCCGGAGCCACGTCTCCTCCTCGCCGGCCTCGGGGTCTAAGATCACCGCCATCCGGTGGTGGAGGTCCGCGACGAGGTCGTTCGGCTCGGTGGTCACCACCGCGAACGTCTCGATCACGTCCGGGTCGTCGGCTCCGGCGGCGCCGTCCCCGTTCCCGCCGCCAAACGCGCCGAGTCCGGTCTGGGTCGTCTCCGGCGTCGGCGGCTCCCACCGCTCGTAGAGCCCCGCCATCGCGAACGGGCGGTCGTCCGCGAAGGCGACACGGTAAGGCGTCTTATCGGAGCCGCCGCGGCCCCCGTCGGGGCCCCCGACCCACTCGTAGAAGCCGTCGGCGGGGACGAGACAGCGCCGGCGCTCGAACGCGTCGGCGAAGCTCCGCTTCTCGCGAACGGTCTCCGCTCGGGCGTTGATGAGGTCGAACGACTCGTCGGCCCACGAGGGGGTCAGCCCCCACTCCATCCGGGTCGCTTCTTCGGGGGCATCGTCGGTTATCACCGGCAGTGACTGCCCGGGCGCGCAGTTGTAGCTCGGCTCGTGGTCGCCGAAGTCGACCCCGAACCGGGCCTCGAGGTCCGCGGTCGGGGTGAAGAGCGTGTAGCGGCCGCACATGTCTCCGCCATAGGGCCGGGAGCTACTTAATCTCGCGACGATCGCTCCGCGTCGGAGAGCAGGTCCCAGCGGTCGGCGATGATCCCGTCGACGCCGGCCGCGAGAAGTCGCTCCGCGTCCTCGCGGTCGGTCGCGGTCCACGCGTTCACCGCCAGTCCGGCCCCCTGGGCCGTTGCGACGACCGTCGACTCTGTCGCGACGTCGATCGGTGGATGGACCGCGACGCAGCCGAGGTCGGTCGCCGTCCCGACGACGCGCTCGGGAGCCGCGTCCGCGACGAGCAGCGCGCGGGCGGTACCCGGATCGCGGTCCCGCAGCGACGCCAGCGCCTCGGCGTGAAACGACGAGAACTGGACCTCGTTGTCCGCCCGTCGAGCGACGTCGAACGCGTCGTTCGCGGTCTCCGACTCCTTGAGTTCGACGTTGACGAGGAGGTCGTCGGGCGCGGCGTCGAACAGCTCTTCGAGCCGCGGGATCGGTTCGCCGGAGTCGAGGACCGTCAGCTCGCGGAGGTCGCTCCAGTCAGTGTCCGCGACGCGCCCGGACGCGCCGGTCAGCCGGTCGAGCTCGGCGTCGTGGAAGACGACGAGCTCGCCGCTCGCGCACCGGCGCACGTCCACCTCGACGGCGTCGACGCGCGGCGCCGCGCGCTCGACGGCCGCGACCGTGTTCTCCGGGTGCTGCCCGGCGCAGCCGCGGTGGCCGATCAGCGTGACGTCGTCGGGATCGGTCCGGGTCATCGCCGCGCTCGCGCCTCGCCCTCCCGTCGGTTCGCTCGCTCGCTCACGCACGGCCCTCGGGCCCGGACCGTGTTAGCTCTTCGTCGGTCGCGGCCGCGCGCCCGCTCCCGTCGGCTTTTTACTCGCGCGTCGCTCCGGGACGGACATGCGCATCGAGAACAGCTTCATCCCCGTCGAAGGGGTGGGCGAAACGACCGAACGGCGCCTCTGGGAGCGAGGGGTCACGAGGTGGGAGGAGTTCGACCCCGCGGTCGACGTCGCGGGGGTGGGGTCGACGACCGCCGACCGGATCGAGTCGTTCATCGCGGAGGCGCTCGCGCGGCTCGACGACGGGGATTCCGCCTACTTCGACCGGGTGTTCCCCTCGGGCGAACGCTGGCGGCTCTACGAGAACTTCCGCGAGGAGACCTGCTTCTTCGACATCGAGACGACCGGGCTCGACGAGCGGCGCGACCGCGTGACGACGGTTAGCTTTCATCAGGGCGGCGAGACGACGACGCTCGTCGCGGGCGAGGACCTCACCGCGCGGCGCCTCCGCGAGCAGTTCGCGGACGCGAGCCTGCTCGCGACGTTCAACGGCGCGCGCTTCGACGTCCCCTTCCTCGAGACCTCCTTCGACGTCGAGATCGACACGCCCCACCTCGACGTAATGTACCCCGCGAAGCGGATCGGCCTCTCGGGCGGGCTGAAGCCGATCGAAAAGCAGCTGGGAATCGACCGCGACCGGCCGGACATCTCCGGGCGCGACGCGGTCCGCCTCTGGCGCGAGTACGAGCGCGGCGACGAGGCGGCGCTGGAGACGCTCGTCTCGTACAACCGCGAGGACACCGTGAACCTCCGGACGCTCGCCGACGAGGTCTGTGCGCGGCTCGACGACGAGGTGTTCGTCGCCGCCCCGGACGGAGACGGCGACTGAGAGGGACCCGATAGGCCGCGGACGGCGGGTATGGACCGTCGCGATGGGAGCCGCAGGCGCGGTCGACGCCGGAGTGATCGGATTCGCCGGCGCGGTCGGATTCGCCGGAGCGGTTACCGGCGCAGGACGATACCGCTGTCGCCGACGACGACGGCGTCGCCGTCGACGTCGACCGCGTTCAGGTTCTCGCCGGTGGGCGTGTCGAGGACGAACCGGTCGTCGGCCGTCAGCTCTTGGACCACGCCGCCGCTCCCGACGACGTAGCCGGCGTCGCCGTCCGTCTCGACGTCGACGAGGTCGGCGTCGCCGAGCGCATCGGGCGTCCAGTTCGCCCCGTCGTAGGTCAGTACCGTCCCGTTGCCGCCGGAGACGTCGACGTCGTCCGGCGCGTCGCTGTCGAGGCCGTAGAACGTCACGTTGGCGTCCTCGATGCCGACGGCGTTCCAGGTGACGCCGTCGTCCGTGACGAACACGCGGCCGTTCGTGTCGATGGCGTGCCCGCTGCGGGGACCGTGGAAGTCGATCGCGGGGAGCGCGGAGCCGCTGCCCGGCGTGACGTAGTCCCACGTCCCCGCCGCGCCGTTCTCGAAGCTGTAGTATATCTTCCCGGAGTCGCCGGCGACGTAGACGTTCGCCTCGCCGGCGTCGCCCGTGACGGCGACCGAATTGTAGTTGTTCGTGTTGTCCATCGGCGCGGAGCGGTCCACGAGCGTGTCGGTCGCGGGAACGTACTCGCCGATGGCGCCGCTCGCGCCGACGAACCAGACGCGCTCGCCGTCGTCGGTGACGGACGCCCCGTAGAGGTTGTTTCCGTTCCCCGTCGGGCCGCCGTCGCGAAGCGTTCGCCAGCCCTCGGCCGTCCGCACGGTGAGGACGCCGCCGCCGCCGACCGCGAAGCGGCCGGCGTTCGCCGACACCACGTCGTGGAGCGTGCTGTCGGTCTCGGTCTCCTCGACGGTCCAGTCGCTCTCCGCGGCCGCGGCGACACCTGTCACGCCTCCCGATGCGACGATCGCACCCAGTCCCGCCAGCGTGGCGCGGCGGGTCGCCGTCAGTGATCGGCTCATGACGCACTCGCCCGTTGCGGTGGCCGTTGTAAGTGCCTTGTGTCAGTTTAGAATCGGCGTGAAATTAATCCGGCTAAAACCGCGTTAAACGTCGATCGGAGCGGCGGTTTATGTCGTGAAAGGAATCGTTCAGTGCCCTCAAATCGGGGTATTAGCCCCTGATACAGTATTTGATGGATCTCCCAGAGAAAGTCGAACACGTTCGGTTCGGCGGATCAGGATTCGTCTTCGGACTCGGCCGCGTCCACCGCCGCCCCGGCGTCGGCGGTCACCGCCGCCGTCTCGCTCTCGGTCGCGTCGCCGCCGGAGTCCGGATCGTCGGCTCGTTCGCCGTCGTCGCCCTCGGGTTCGTCACCGTCCGCGGCTTCGTCCGCTTCCTCCGCCTCGTGCTCGCCGGCTTCCTCGGCTTCGGTTTCCTCGGTATCGACCTCTCGCTCGTCGGCTTCCTCGGTTTCGTCGGTTCCGTCCGCTTCCTCGGTTCCGTCCGCTTCCTCCGAGCCGGTCTCCTCCGGCTCGTCAGCCTCGACTTCCTCGACTTCTTCCGCTGCCTCGTCTTCCTCCGCTTCCTCGGGCTCTTCTTCCGCCTCCGTCTCCTGAATTAGCTTCATCTCGCCGCGCGCTCGGAGGGTGCCCTGGATCTCCGCGCCGTCGTACACCACCAGGTCGCCCGCGGACACGTCGCCGAGGACGCGCGCGCCGCGCTCGACGGTCACGGTCCCGCCGCGGGTCGTCACGTCGCCGTGGATGACCGTGTCGGCGCCGACGGTGACGTCTTCCCGGGCGCGCAGCGAGCCGAACACCTCGTTGCGCTCGCCCACGCGGATCGACGCCGCGCGGAGGTTGCCGTGGAGGCGGCAGTCGTCGCCGACGGTCGCCGGCGTCGACACGCGCCACGCGTCGTCGGAGATCTCGGCGCTCCGCGGGACCAGCAGGGGGTCGCGGACGTCGTCGCCGTCGGCGAGCGCCTCGGCCAGCTCGTCGGCGGCGTCGGTCTCGCCGACGCGCAGCAGCTGCGAGAGGACGATGAAGTAGAAGACGATCGTCGGGACGGGGTTCCGGATGACGATCCAGCCGTTGGCCTCGAACCCCTCCTCGATCGTCACGTCGTCGCCGATGTCGAGGTCGCCCGACACCATTAGGCGGCCGGTGACGGTCACCCGCTCGCCGAGGTAGGCGTCCTCGCCGACCAGCACGTTGCCGTCGACGGAACACCAGGTGTCGAGCCGGCAGTCGCCCTCGGCCTCGATGTCGTCGCCGACGCTGACGCGCTCGCCGATCGCGACGTTGCGCCCGCGGACGCCGAGCTCGACGGTCGACTGGCCGCCCACGAGCACGTCGCCGTCGACCACGACGTCGTGCTCTTCGACGGTCGTCCCCGAGGGGATCGAGAGCTCCTCTATCGGGCCGTCTCCTCGCAGCGACACACCGGGAGCAGTCGCCCCGCGCGTATAAACGGTGCGGGGCGTCGGACGGGCGTCGGACGCGGGCGCGCCGCGTCAGGTCCGCAGAACTCCGTCCCGGACCGGGACGTGAACCCCTACCGCGACGGATGACGGTCGCTGTGCTTTTCAGTGCGCCGCCGAAGTGTCGCTCATGGGATTCGGATCGTACGACGAGAGCGAACAGAAGGACCAGGACGTCGACACCGACGAGGACGACGCGGTGAACGTCCACGAGAACGACCACGACGGCGACGTCTCCATCGAGGGCGACGCCGACACCGACGACCTCGTGGGCCGCCTCTCGGAGATGCGGGACGACGAAGCCGAGGACTGAGTCGCCGCCCGCTGCCGAGACGCTCTGTAACCCGAAACGCGGACGGCGTGGACCGACCGTGGGTGTGCGTGTCGTTCACACACTCGATTTGGATTTATTTTTCACCGCCCCCATTGGTACCGTATGGCACGGGAACGTAACCGAACCCCTCGGTTCGGCCGACGAGCGCGCTCCCGTCGTCGGGGGCGCGGGCGCTCTATCGGTCGATCGGACGAGACCGACGACGCCGGAGGAGACGGCCGCGACGACGAGGCCTCCGCCGCGACGGTCGCACTCGCGCGCCGGCTCTGCGCGGGCGGAAACGGACAGGCCTGCGAGATGCTCGAACGGCTCTGCGAGTCGGGCTACGACGCTGCCTGCGACGCGACCTGAGGCCGCCTGCGGTCGCGGTCCGCGCGCGACCGGCGCCGCTGGTTCGCACGCGCGACGGTCGTCTCCCGGCAGTGCGTGTTCCTTATCACCTCGAACGGAGTACTCGGAATCATGAGCACGGATCTGACGTTCACCGACCGCGGCGTCGACGTCGTCTACGAAGGCACGGAGTTCGAGCTGGAGAAGACGCTGATCGAAGAGGCGACCGGGAAGTCGTACCGCGACGTTACCGACCACGAGGTGCTGACAATCGTCGCCGAGGACCCGGATCTGGACGGCGAGCCGGTCCGGATCGGCGACGTGTTGTAACTCGCTGTTGACCGGTCGGCCGCCCGTCCGGAGACCCCGGCCCGACGCTCTACTCTCCGAGGTCGCGCCCGCCGCCCAGACCTCCTTCAACCCCCGCGAACGGCGGGTCACGCGCTGGGCGGGCGAGTAAGAAATATATAACGTTAGATCGAAGTAACATTCAGAGGTGACCACCTTATGCGACCTCGGACGCGTTACCGCATCGGACGAGCCGTTCACATGCTCGTGACGGTACTGACCCTCAACCTCGGACTGGCACGCGAATCCCCCCCGCTCATCGCCAGCGGCGCGGTGCTGTTCGCCGCGTTCTTCCCGGTCAGTCGGACGCTCGCCGACCGTGTCGGTCACACCCCGGTGGACGAGCGCACCCGCGAGATCACGCGGACCGCCGCGAGCCGCGCCGCGATGCTGCTGTTCGGAGCCGCGCTCACCGTCTTCCTCCTCGGGTCCGCCATAGAGGCGGCGGGCGGGCTCACCGGCCTCGCGCGGACCGCCTACGCGCAGGCCCGCGTCGTAGTAGTGTGGGCGGCCGTCGCGATCTGCGTCTCCTCCGTCGCCCACGGCACGCGGGCTTGGGTCAGACGCCGGGGCGTGGAGGCGTAAGCGTGGAGTTCGAGACGCGTATCCGCGAACTCCGCGAGGAGGCGGGGCTGACGCAGGCCGAGCTCGCCGACCGCGTCGACGTTACTCGCCAGACGATCCTCTACGTCGAGAAGGGGGAGTACAACCCCTCTCTGGAGCTGGCCTGGCGCATCGCGCGTGAGTTCGACGCGCACGTTGAGGACGTGTTCGATCTGCCCGATGAGCCGCAGTCGTAAGCGTCGCGAGGGTACCGCGGGCACTTCCGTTCCGCGGCGACGAGATCGCACCCGCTGGCGGGTATCGGGTAGTGCGTTCGCTCCCGCCGCGCTGTGCGTGCCGACGTTGACCTCCGGGACCCCCCACGCTTTCTCAGCCGTGCCGGGCACGCGGTCGTCGCCGCGCCGACCGCGGCGACCTGCTCGCGACGGGACTGGGCGTGGAGCATCGAGCCGTCGCGCGGTCCGACCGGACGACTTTTTCCGTCGCCCCCCGAAGCGGGGTTATGGAGATCGGATTCGACCTCGGCGCGAACGTCCCGTCCGGCGTGTTCGCGCTCCACGCCGTTATCGCCGTCGTGTTCGTAGGCCTCGCGGGCGTGAACGGGGCGAACGGCGAGACGATCGGGCTGGCGATCTACCTCGCGATGGCGGGCATGATCGCCATCGTCGGCGTCATGGCCGCGCGGATCGTGGCGCGGCGGTAGTTGGAAGCCGAATCGAATTTTCGACGCCGCCCACCGGCCGACGAGCCCGTTCCTGTCCGTCGAGTACGTCTCTATTCCCCTGCTCCGTTAGGGCCCGATCACGATCCAGACCAACCTTGGGCTGAACGGCTCCGTTGAAGCTCTTCGGAAGTGATTCAGTCTGATCGGGGCGTGGCCGGTATGGACATAGCGACGAGCGATTCCGGGAGTAGGTATCGCAGATCTACAGCCGCGATGTCGTATTTAAGTAACCACGAGCGACGACGACGAGTGCTTATAAAAAGGGGTGCGGTGGCGCGTGCCGACGAGCGCCCGGAGGGCGCGAGTCGCACGCGCGAGGGAGTCGGGCGCGGCGAGGGCGACCGGAGGGAGCCCGCAGGACGCGCCCGACGAGGTTGGGGAGGCGTGAGGCTGTGGTCCCGCGAGCGACCGGAGGGAGCGAGCGGGAGCACGGAAGTCGCAGCCCGCGCAGCGAACGCAGTGAGCGAGCAGGACCGTCTTCCGGTGGTGCTGAGCGGTGCGGGGCGGGACTCAACGGGGCAGTCGCGAGGCGGCCACAGGCGTTCACGAGAGCTTCGCTCTCGTGAGCCAATCAGAACGCGGAGCGTTCTGACGACATCACGAAAGGCGCGAAGCGCCTTTCGAACGGCAGCGAGCGTGCGCCCGCCTCCCGACTGGGGCTTTGGAGGCCGTCATCCCAGCAGTCTCAATCATTTATAAACGGCCAACGGCAAAACCGGGATGCTACTTATAAACGACCTCACTCGCGATGTACTACACTTACTCTCGCTACCGATCAGGAAGCACCTTTCAGCGACCATGTGTTTCAACCCAGTTTAAATCTGGAGAATAGGGCTTCAACAGAGCCGCTTGAGGTTGTTCCCGTTGAGACCGACGAAGAACGGCAGATCGTGCTCACGGCTGTGAATTATGTTGATGACCGAACAACTGCGTTCGATTCGTCCCATGCCGCTACTGCCGAAGCTCGTGGCATCCCATCTTAAGCTCTGACAAACCATACGAGGATGTCGATCCCGAGCGTCTTCCGTTGGAACCGACTGACGAGGAGTGAGTCATCCCTCAGACAGACTGAGCACCCGAGCCTATCCGTTTCTAAGTGACCCGACGAAGTCCAGGCTGAATGTCACCGCTCCCTGAATTTGACCGTGTAGCCGTTATTGCGGAGCGCTTCAACGAGTTCGTCTCCACGCTCGATTGTGAATTCGTGGAACGAGTTGGTGGGGCTATCCGCCGAATACAGCTCAGAGTCGATATTCTCCGGAATTTCGTTCTGATGGGTATCTTCTTGGACAACAACGGGCTGGCTGGGTACGTTGGTGGAACTGCTATCTTCTGACATTGGGACATCCTGTGTTACAACCGTTCGCTCATTTGAATTCCGATTCTGATTTCTCTTGAGAGAGCTATCTGACGCGATTACAGACGCCGACAGGCGTAGAGTTACCAAGCTCTGTTGAAATCCTCAGCAAGTGATATATTCCCACTCAACCGCAGTCAGTACAGGGGATCCACATACCGGAATTGTGACGCCCTACTTTTGTCGGGGTGTTACCGTGTGCTGGGAAATATCAGGGAGAACGCGATTCCTTGTGCGATGCCCATCCGATTGAGCGATGAATCTCAATTGGGCCGGCGGACAGTAATTCTTGAACGAAGGGCGAGCTCAAGACTCCAGCAACAAACCAGAAGAACCCTATCTAACCATATCGGATGAAACTGAAGGAATGGGGCCGGAGGGACGAACCAAACTCGCGATTACCCCTATGTCGGTACTCTGAGATACCCGTCTTCGGTGTCGTTGTCATGAGTCGTCGTCCTCCTCGCCGATTCCGGCGATATCGAGGTCCGCAGTGTACTCCTCTCGGCGTTCTGCCATTTTCCGGTGCCGGTCCGCCTTGTCGTAGTAGCGCTTGATCGTGTCCGGGTCCGCGTCGACGCGCTCGCTGATCACTTCGATCGGGAGCCCGCGGTCGCAGTGCCACGTGAGCGACCCCGTCCGGATGTGGTGGGGCGCTCGCGACGAAGGACACTTCGAGGCGTGCGAGCGCTCCGTGAACTTACAGCTGCGGCGACGACGCCCGTGTGGGCACTCCATGTAGAGGCAGGGCTGTGTCCCCTGATACGTCCACGAGCGGATCGTCGTGTCCGTGACGCGGCCCTGCCGGCCAGCGAATAGCGGTTCGCGGCCGTGCTCGTCGCGCTTGTCCGAGCGCTCCCGGGCGATGTACGTGTCGAGCGCGTCGACGACCGGCTCCGAGATGCGCACGACGCGCTCGCCCTCGTCGTTATTCTTCAGGGGCGTTCCGGACTCCGGTCGGTGGTTGAACTCGAGGTACCCGTTCTCCGGGTCGTAGTCGCCGACATCGAGGCCGACGACGGCGCCGAGCCGGCAGCCCGTGTTCCAGAACACTTCGAGGACCGCGTGCGGCGGGGTGCCGAAGCGGGCCGGGTCGTTCCGGTAGAACGCGAGGAGCTGCTTCGCGTCCTCGGTGTCGAGCATCGTGTCGCTCGTCTCCTGCGACCGCGTGAGCTTCGGGACGTGGACCTTCTCCGGGAGGTCCTCGTCGACGGCCTCGATCGTCGCGAGGTACTGGACGACCTGCGAGACGGCGGTCATCTTTCCCTTCACCGTCGCCGGGGCGTTGTCCTCGGCGCGGAGGTGGCGCTCGTACTCGTCGAACAGCCAGCCGGAGAGGTCGCCGACGCGCTCGACGCCGCGCTCCTCGCACCAGTGGACCCAGCGCGTGAGGCGGTTGTCGTAGCTCCGGATCGTCTTGTCGGAGTTCTCCATGGAGCGCTTTTCGAGGAACCGGTCGCGTGCCTCCCGCGGCGAGAGGTCGGACGGGTTCGCGGGCGGCGAAGACGGCTTCCGGCTCACCGTCCGTCCCCCATGTTCTCGATACGGTCGCTCACCGGGTCGAACTCCCACCCGGCGACCGATCCTCCGTAGAGGTCGCCGTACGCGTCGACCACGTCGGTCGCGGTAGCGCGGTCCGACGGCGCGCTGCGGTCCGGGTTCGGATCGTTTCGCGCGGCGTCCCGGCGCCGGTCCTGAACCAGTTGGAGGAGGAGCGCGTTCTGGAGTTCGAGGGCGTCTGCGATACGGGCGAGGTCGTCATCGCGGTCGCGACCGCCGTCGGCAACCAGCCGACGCTTTCCAGCAAACCTTTCCGCATCTAGCCCTTGGGATCTATCGGTGTGATCGGCGCACCGTGTCAGAGGCACGCACCTGCGTGTTCCCCCTTTCCTGCTGCCGAAACCGCGTTCGGGTTCGTCGCCGGTACTCCCCGGCTGATCGATACCGCCGTCGGTTACGAGTTCGCGCTCGCCAGCGTGGTAGCGGAGGTTCTCGACGAGCGAGATCGCGCGGTCGGCGTCGAGGTCGCGCCGGAACCGGTCCGCCAGGTCGAGTCCCTTTATCTGGTGGTCCTCGTCGCGAACGTGGAGCCGCGCGACGACGTCTCCGTCCGTTCCGTGTCGGCGGTCGACCAGGTCATACAGCGACTGTAACACGGCGCGGTGGTTCGCGAGAAGTCGGGAGGCGCGGTTCCGGTCGGTGTACGCCAGCACCGAACCGTGGCGGTTCCGGCGGATCTCCACGTCGACGGTCGGGCTCATCGGTCCACCTTCGCGGGCATGACCACGGCCTCGCTACCGTCTCCGTCCCACGGTCGAAGGCAGACGAGGACCATCCCGCTCTCCTCCGCCTCGACGAAACTCAGCCGCGCGTCGGTGTCTCCGAACTCCTCCTGGAACGTCTCCGTGAGGTCAGCCAACAGAATCGGCGAGACAATCTCGCCCATCTTCAGGGATTCCTCTCCGGCCGCCTCCAGGCGACCGAGAAGGTTCTGATCGTCGAGGACGGTGATCTCGTGGAGATCCGCGTCGGTGACCTGCTTCGGGGCGAACTCGCTCGGTGAATCGCTCACGCGCGACCACCCCGGAGGCTCTCGTAGGACTCCGAGCCGCGCACGAGCTCGACCTCGTCGCGTTCGAAGGTCTCGTCGGTGCGGACGTTTCGCAGCTCCTCGAACTCCGGCTCGGCGTCCGTGTCGTTCGACCGGGCGCACTGCGCGCACCAGAAGTGGTAGTTCGTCGGTTCCCACGAGCGGTGTCCCGCGGGACACCGCCACTGCCACCGATCCGTCTCCTCATCAAGGTCGATCTCGACCATATCGGGGCGAGACGTTACCTTATAAAAGCGGTCGGCCAAAGGCGCTCGGCGAAACTGAACGTGGTCGTCACGTCGGGCGATACTGCGGGTTTTGCCGGTTCCGTCGCTATGAGTCCTAATCATGATTCTCGGGGTACAGGTCGATCTCTCCCGCGAACTCGGCGAACGTGGTTTGCGCCACGTCGTGCGCGGCGCGGTCCGCGCGGACGATAACGGCGAGCGCGTCGGGAGTGGTAGTGAAGCGCTGTTCGTGCTCTCGGTCGGGAGTTTGAAGCCCCCCTGTGGTGTTCCCGTACATGGGTTTCGTGCGTATCCACGGAACCCCACCCGGGCCGGCTGTTGGCGCAGCGCGGCCCGCGTCCTTTTCAGGCTCGCCACGTCCGAGACGGGCGAGTGGGTCCGTGAGAGTAGCGTGCGGATTCTGGGGACTTAACTATGATGGTCAAGACTATCATACAGAATGTCGAGACAATTAGGCTGCTCGTATAACCCTATAACTAAGAGCCGTCTCGCAGAATCGGCGGCTGATGAGACCCGTGGTGAGTTGGATGACCAAGTCTGATGATGCGATCTTAGAGTTTCTCGCTCACCACGGCATAGCGCTGCCGCCAACTGCGATCGCTTTCAACGTCGAGAACGTGTCGCGACCCACGATCGACCGCCGGCTTCCAAAGCTCGAGGAGGCTGGCTTAGTGAAACGCTACGAGGACCCCCAAGGGTATACTGAGATCACCGATCGCGGTCGCGATTACCTCGCGGGCGAGCTCGACGCTGACGACTTGGAAGACGTCGGCGACGAGTAGCACCCTCGCTTTTTGTCGGAAATAAAATCCTATTCAGTGACCCTATCGACGGGTTCGACATGCCAACTAATCGGTAGTTGATTCGGGGTCGCACGACCTCACGATTCTGTTGCTCCTCGAAGGCGACACGGTCGCGAGCGAAATGACAGCGGTCTCGACTGAGTAAAGCGGGGCGACACTGCCACCCGTTCAGGACTTCATACAATCCTGATTTCAGAAGGTAAGGTATAGTAAACGTCGTTTGTCAGTAGTTTTTTCATGGAATGTATTTTTGGTAACATTATGAACAGACGAACGCTGATTGGAACTTCGGTAATGCTTGCTACACCAGTGCTCGCGGGGTGTTCCTCAGATGGACAAAATCAATCTGAGCCTTCTGGAGATGATAGCGAAAACGAATCGGAGTCAGTAAACAGTGAGCAAGGACCTGTCGGGCCTGAGGACGCAGTAGAACATTATGACAAGGCGATCGAGCTGTTGGGAAAGAACGCCGAGGTATTCAATGAAGTCCGTCAAGAGCTATTGTTAGAGGGAAGTAATGTAGAGTTCAGTTCCTCAGAAGTCAAATCACGAACCTCTGAGGCCCGCAGTCAACTTGACAGTGCTGAACAAGATGACGACGGCTCGTTGAGTGATCATATCGACGCAATGCGTGTGCTCGCATCGTACCAAGATTCTTTAGCCGATTACAATGAGGAATACCTCAGATTGACGAGCCTCGTCAATACAGGGGTTGATGAATACTTCGATGGGCAACATCAGTCTGCGATAGATATCCTTCAAGAAGCTCAGGAGCAGATTTCACCGACCAGGTCCTCACTAGAAGAGGTCGGTGAAAAACTAGATGAGGTACAGGAGGCTGCCGAAGTGGCAGATTTGGGTGATCAGTTTAAAGAAGAAATGCTCGTAGTAGGAGACCAGTTTGCCGAGGTTCAGGAGGAACTCGCTTGGCTTAACCAGATAGTTCCCGCCCGAATCGCTGAAGTTGAGGGAGATCGAGCGTTCGAGTTAGGTACAAATGCGTTTGACAATGAGGAATATGGTACTGCCCGCTCTCATTATGCGGATTCTGAAAACCACTTTGTGTCTGCTGAGACCCATTTAGATAATCTCCAAGTACAAGAGATAACCTCGTATATTGAGGAATTAGTCAGTGACGCAGAGAGTTTGAACTGTGAGTATCGACATAGCTCAAACGCTTGCGACGAGATGGTACAGGCCTCAGAGGCGATGGAAAACAATCAATCAGAACAGGCTAATCAACACATTGAGGCAGCAAATACTCAGCTTTCAAAAATAGACACCTGTTAAACTCCAACTGACCTATTCTGTGCTACTCTGAAGGCAATCCGCTCCGAAGGTAGGAAGCGATTTGTTACACTAGTTAAGATCGGGGTGTCAGTGACTCCTCGGATTATTCAAACTCCACGCTAAACTCGTCTGCTGTCCATTCTGTGACCGCTTGACGAATATGAGCTGTAGTTTCAACACCGACAACCGATCCCCGCGGCGTTCCTTCCCACGCGGAAATCCAACCGGGGATATTCCGCTGTCCCGACCGGTCGTCATCCCCGTTGATGTAATTGATGAGGAACCAGTGGTCGTCAGCAGTTGCTCGGTAAAGTGCGCTCTCGATAGGAATCGGGTAGTCAGGGTCCTTAACCCCAGCCTCGATAAGATCGTCGTCGAACAGCACAAGCGTCGGTGTATCTGTGTGTAGTGCGTGTAGTGTCTCGACGAGTGTGCCAATCTGAGGCGTCTCCGAAAAATAGGCTACGACGCCGTCAGCGGCGTTGATCGCCTGGATGTCTTCCGATACGGCACCTTGGACGAAATCACCTCCATGGTCGAAGTATGCGTCTTCTGGGTGATAGAAGGTAATCTCCTCAAGAGATTCTTCGACACTACGTCGCCACCACGAGTCTTCACTGTCCTGCCAGCGCATCGCCCCTGCCGTGTAGATTCGAGGGTAGTCCTCAGTTGGTTGTACGGACATACACCTCTCTTTCTGGTAAGTGTGTTTGAATGTTCTGCTACTCAACTTAATTCTGAGTCACGCTGACGAATACTCATCATATCCAGAACAGGCTTCAATAGTACATTAGCGGCCTCAAAAGAGCCAATACCTTTGATCTATTGCCCGCATAGATTTCTCACAGACAGAAATCAGAGCAAGGGGACCTGCCTGAATTCTAACACCTACGCCAGTTTAATTACGTCAGTCTGTTTGGATTATCTCATGGCGAATCAGGATCTCACTGACCGATTCATCCAGTTCTATCGAAATTACTATCGCGAGGAGGTCGGAACACTTGCGCAGCGCTACCCCAACGAGCAGCGTTCGTTGTACATCAAGTACGACGACCTATTCCAATTCGACCGCGACCTCGCCGAGGATTTCCGAAATAAACCCGACCAGATACGCCAGTATGCCGAGGAGGCGCTTCGACTGTACGATCTCCCTGCCGACGTAAGCCTTGGTCGCGCACACGTCCGAATGGAAGATCTCCCTGATAACGTCGATATCCGCGGCATCCGCGTCCACGACAACCTCATCGGAAGCTTGGTCTCTTTCCGTGGGGTTGTCCGAAAGGCGACTGATGTCCGACCACGAGTAACGGAAGCATCCTTCGAGTGCCAGCGCTGCGGCACGATGACGTACATCCCACAGTCTGACGGAGATTTCCAAGAACCGCAAGAGTGCCAGGGCTGTGAGCGGCAGGGACCGTTCCGGATCAATATGGATCAGTCTGAATTCGTTGACTCACAGGAAATCCGAGTTCAGGAATCCCCGGAAGGGCTCGAAACCGGTGAAACGCCTCAGTCGATCGATGTCGAACTGAGCGATGATCTGTGTGGTGAAGCGACTCCGGGCGACCATATCACGGTCGTCGGGACCCTCCGCGCAGAACAGATAGAAGGTGGAAACAACTCGAGCCCGTTGATTGATTTGTACGTCGATGGTCTGTCTATATCGCCCAGTGACGAGTTTGATTTTGCTCCGACTAGTAGCGAGGAGCAACACCTTCACGAACTCATTGATGACGGGGAAATATTCTCTGCCCTGCGAGACTCCATTGCGCCCTCGATATACGGATTAGAAGAGGAGAAGCTAGCTGTTCTACTTCAGTTATACGGCGGTGTCCAAAAGCGGACTGAGGACGGAGAGCTAATCCGAGGACAGCCACATGTTCTGCTGGTAGGTGATCCTGCGGTCGGGCTCAGTCGGATTTTGAGATCAGCAGCAAGAATCGCTCCACGGTCGACGTATAGTAACGGGGCAGAGACGTCGAAGGCGGGATTAACGGCCGCTGCGGCACGGACTGGCGGTAAGGATGGTCCGTGGGAGCTTAAAGTAGGAGCGCTGCCGATTGCGGATCGCGGCTTGGCAGTGATCGACAATCTCTCTGAGATCGGTGATGATGCGATGGGTGCGCTCACTGAGCCGATGGAGCAACAGCAGATCACGATCTCAAAGGCATCTATCCATGAGACCGTAGACACTCGAGTTGGCGTTCTTGCTGCTGGGTCTCCGGAATATGGGATGTTCGATCAGTACGAGCCTATCGCTGAGCAACTGGGGGTCGACGCACAGTCGTTCACTCTATTCGATCTTGTGTTCACTGTCACTGATTCACCTGATCCCGATAAAGATGAAGAGACGGCAAATCACGTACTGGAAATAAATCGAACGGGTGAGTTACAAGAGGCGGGTGCAGATCCTGAGCCTCCAGAATCGATCGAAACGCCGTTAGACGCTCCTCTCATTCAGAAGCATATTGCAATTTCCCGGCAGATTTCTCCGGTACTNGCAGATCCTGAGCCTCCAGAATCGATCGAAACGCCGTTAGACGCTCCTCTCATTCAGAAGCATATTGCAATTTCCCGGCAGATTTCTCCGGTACTGTCGTCTGAAGCCGAAGATCGGATTACAGAGTTCTATGTCGATCTCCGATCCAAAGGCGCCGACGATGACGGGCCAGTACCAGTCACTGCCCGGAAGCTGGAGACTTTAGTACGTCTCTCAGAGGCTAGCGCTCGGGTTCGCCTCTCTGATACTATTGAAGTTGAGGATGCGGATCGAGTAATCGAACTTGTCGAGTCCTGTCTCAAAGATATCGGTGTCGACCCGGGGACAGGACAATTCGACGCTGACACGGAACAATCCGACGGTGAGACGAAGCAATTCGATGCCGATGTGGTGGAAACAGACACCTCAAAGAGCCAGCGAGACCGTATCAAGAATATCAAAGAGCTCATCGCGGACATCGATGAAAAACATCAGGAGGGGGCGCCTGTCACGGAGGTGCTCAACCGCGCTGATGAGATTGGAATGAGTTCTGAGAGAGCGGAGGCGGAGATCGAGAAACTCCGTAACAAGGGCGAGGTGTATTCGCCAAAAAAGGACTACCTCCGAACTACCTGATTAACTAATTGGGCATCTCTGGGCATAGTCTGGGCCATGGAGGTCATAGATACGCCAAAACACTGTTCAAACGACCCCAATATCTGGAGCGTATGTGGGAAGAACCACTCCCTACCTTTGGTAGTTGAACAATACTAAACCTAAGGCATGTTAGATAGAATTCGCTCTGCTTCATTAATAGCGTCTAACACGTCATCTATGTCAGACCGATCGTGTACCAAAGAGCGGTTGGCGTGCATTACAGAATTTCGAATATCAGAAAGCGAATCCAGCGTTTGAATATCTTCCTTCGACTCAAACCCGCACGCCTCCACAAGATGAATATCTGACGACAATAGCACATTTTTCATGTCAGTCATATTCATATGTTCAGAGATGTGTAAGTTAATATCCTTCATCTTCGCCTTTTTCCAGCGACCGATCACTACTGGACGCACTTGGTCAAAGAGCTCCTCTGAATTCGGGTACTGGTTGGAAATCCTTTCTGAAACAGATGACGATAATTCAGCGAAGAGCCGATAAAGCATCTCTTTCATTGGCCGCTTGTTCAGATCTGCTAGGGTTATTATACGATATCTTGGATCAGAAATACGCTCCTCAAACTCATCCGGGTACTGCTCTTTGAATTCCTCTGGAGCGAATATATCGACATCTTCATCAAAGTGCTCTTCAGCAACAGCACGCGCGTCTTGTCTGTCCGTTTCTTCGTTCGGTCCACCTTTCCCCCCATACCGTAGAATGTGGCCGGATTCAACTCCCCGAATATAATAGGTCGAGATACACCGATCTATAAGAAGGAATGGGAGATCCTCCATTCGTCTCAGTACTTCAATCAGGTGAGTTCGACCACTGATAATTTGTTCAGGCCTGAGGGTTCCTAATACTCCGCTTTCAACATTATAGTACTGGTCTGAGTCGGGTATCGGTATGTAAGTGTAGTCTTTATCACTGTACCTGCTCACATTCTCTCGATAACTTTGCTTGGTTTCAGTATCCGCCTTGCTCGCTACTTCTCCGGCTTCATGGAGATAATCTTCAACTTCCATACCATTGAATCATGTTTCATATGCTAATATCCAACGCTGTAATTGTGTTAGAAGGAGCCTCTTACAAGCACACATCCTCACTCACAGGGCGCGAATCGGCAGT
This sequence comes from Halorubrum distributum JCM 13561, assembly GCF_000337395.1. Classification (NCBI taxonomy): domain Archaea; kingdom Methanobacteriati; phylum Methanobacteriota; class Halobacteria; order Halobacteriales; family Haloferacaceae; genus Halorubrum; species Halorubrum distributum. Next base: position 62,953 of record NZ_AOJF01000025.1, on the reverse strand, counting down.
CCATATGTACATAAATGCGTTAGCACCGCTTGCGTGCCTCGTTGTCTTGACAAGGTGTGAACTCAGTCTCTAAGTAGGACGGAAAAGACATTCAACTTGGTTGCTTCGACAAACACCTATAAGGTTCTCATACTTCCAGTTTCACTCTGTGGCCATGGCTCACGTCCTTTACCCTCTCTACCCGTGCTACTGATATGGCAACGACGAACTCGGGAGAGGGGATTCGGCGCCGCGACGTCTTCGTGAACCTCGCTGAAGAGCTCCAACTTCGACGGTCGGGGGTCCACAGCGCGAAAATGGCTGAGAATCTATTCAGATTCGAGGAGGGGCGAGACCTCGTCGGGATCGGGCACGAGGCCGAGCGAGCGATCTACTACGAGACCGCTTCGCGATCGCTTGTCGCGGTTCAATTCGACAAACACGGAGTGTACGCCGGTGAGCAGGAACTACTCCAGCGTGAGCTCGACGATCCAACGGCATGGGTCGAGGCGTACGGTGGTGGGCTGGTGTGGGTCCACCCGCGGTATCGGTGATACGCTCTCGTTTGGAAACGAGGAGAGCTAGGATCTTAACGGCTTCAATCGCCCGTAGTGGATACAGACGACCTGTTAGCCAACTAATAAAACCAGATACAGGTACACAGTGGCAACTACTGCGTTGGCTGTTGCTAACAATTTAAATATGAGGCCGCATTTCGTTTCATCTGATTCTCTGCTTACATACAGGTAGTTTCTTGAATAGTATGATAAATTCCATATCCCAATAATCATAATAAAAGCCGATATCGAGATGGGTATATATAATATTGTGGATCGGACTGAAATGAGTGATAGTACAAGCAAATCACCGACAATCGGAAACCCGGATACGAGTTCACTAAGCGTTTCAGCATAAGGTAGATCCGGCAATTCACCAAACGAAATACTTCCATACTGTAGTGGGATCTCTCCTGTTAATGGAATAGACACACCGATAGCAAATCCGATGCCCAGGGCCCAAAAACCTCGTTTTCGGGCTGTTTGAATAAGATCTGCTGTAGACCGCGGTTCTTGTAAGATTTTCACTGTAGGGTCAAACGGAGGCGTGTATCTCCTCCAAATATGGAGTAGACCTGCTTTACTGATGGATATTGATTTAATCAGGACTACAGATATAAGCGAAATAAAAAGGATTCTGTGAGGGACTGCCATAAAATAGTACAGCATCAAGTTAGCAACGCTGGCACCGTCTGGAAAAACCACGATGTCTACAATCTCCAAGATCACCCCAATTGTAGTGTATATTAACAAAGGTAGCAACGAAAAGTAAAGACGTTTGAGGGCTACTACTATATCCTCATATCGGACGTCGAAACTGTCTAACACAGCAACAGTCACTCAAGGATAACTTATAAAATATTTCACAAGGCCTCGAAAATGGAATAGAAGTCTGCTTCCCGACTTCTAGAACAACTCGATAATTCTCACACACGGTCACGCGTTCCAAGGACATAACCTAACAACACGATCAGAGCCGTCCCAAGGTATGTTTCAATTAACACGGCTGCCTGTGTAATAGCCCCCAAATCTCTCGGTGGGTGGGGCGGCGCCGTCACGAACGTAACAACCGAATAGTAGAGTGGCCCCCCTTCCCAACCGTCAGCTGGGGATGGACCGAGTGCGAAGAGACCAGTCGTTCCGAGGACAATCGCTGCGGTCCACAAGAGGACGTAGAGCGGTCGAGTGCCGTAGCCTGTGAGGTACCGAGAGAGGGTGCCACCAACTGCTGTGAGAAATTGTGTACGGGCTTCGGGAGCAGGCCACAGTGGGATTAATCCCTGTCGCCAACCGTTAAGAGTCTGTAGCTGACGGACTTGACTGAAGGATTGTTGTTTGAATCGTTCCCATGCTTCGGCGGTCCGCGCTTGCTGTTCAAGCGCCCGCGCCTCCCGTGCCCGCTGGCTAAGTCCCTCCTGACTAAGCGCCTCTTTGAGTTCGTGATATCCCTGAGCCAACTCATCATATTCGTCCGGGCTCGACAACCCAGTACACATTCTACCGACCGTAGTCCCCTGATTCGCACTCATGCCGATCAGGTTAACATCCCGTAAGTCTGCCCGTGATAGATTGACGCTGGACAGGTTCTGTTCCGAAAGATTGAGTCCCCGTAAATTGGCTCCGCTAAGATTGGTCGGTAGTGACTTTGATTTGTGAAGATCACTTTTTTCTAAATCGGTTCTAGAGAGGTCAGCGCCAGAGAGTTCGGTGTCGGTGAGATCAGCGCCAGAAAGGTTGGCCTCTCTGAGACTCGCGTCGGTGAGATTGGCCCCTCTGAGGTCGGCCTGATTGAGGTTCGCGCTGGTGAGGTCGGCCTGATTGAGGTTCGCGCTGGTGAGATCGATCCCCTCCAGGTGTGCGCCGGTGAGATCGACCCCCTCCAGGTGTGCGCCGGTGAGGTCAGCTTCTCTGAGGCTGGCGTTGGTGAGATCAATCTCCTCTAGGTTAACATCGGTGAGGTCAGCTTCTCTGAGGCTTGCGTCGGTGAGATCGGTCCCCTTCAGGTGTGCGCCGGTGAGGTCAGCTTCTCTGAGGTTCGCGTTGGTGAGATCAATCTCCTCTAGGTTAACATCGGTGAGGTCAGCTTCTCTGAGGCTCGCGTCGGTGAGATCGATCCCCTCTAGGTGAGCGCCGGTGAGGTCAGTGTTAGAAAGGTCGGACCCTCTAAGGCTTGCGTCGGTGATATCGCTCCCTCGGAATTCACTAAATCTGAGGTTCGCGTCGGTGAGGACGGTACCTTCGAGGTCCACCTCGGTGAGGTCGGCCTCTTTGAGACTCGCCCCGGTGAGGTCAGGACTTGGGAGATACGCTTCGGTGAGGGCGGTCCCTTCGAGGTCTGCGTCGGTGAGGACGGCACCTCCGAGGTCCACCTCGGTGAGGTCGGCCTCTTTGAGACTCGCCCCGGTGAGATCAGCACTTAGGAGAGACGCTTCGATGAGGTCGGTCCGTTCGAGGTCTGCGTCGGTGAGGACAGCATCTTCGAGGTCCGCCCCGGTGAGGTCGGCCACTTTGAGATTCGCCCCGGTGAGGTCGGCCACTTTGAGATTCGCCCCGGTGAGGTCAGTCCCTTCGAGGTCTGCGTCGGTGAGGACGGCACCTTCGAGGTCTGCGTCCGTGATGTCTGCGTCGGTGAGGACGGCACCTTCGAGGTCTGCGTCAGTGAGATCGACACGATAGAGGTCTGCGTTGGACAAATCGGCGTTAGTAAGATCGGCCTCTTTGAGGCGACCATGTCTGAGATTTGCGCCGGTGAGATCGGCTCCTGAGAGGTCAGCCTCAATAAGGCCCGTCTTAATGAGGTCGGCCCCTGAGAGGTCGGTGTCGGTTAGGACCGCGCCAGGGAGGTCGGCACCCAAGAGAGACGCATCAGTTAGGACTGCTCTGGGGAGTTCAGCACCTATGGGGGATGCGTCGGTGAGGTTGGCACCCTCGAGGTACGCGTTGGTGAGGTCAGACCCTGAGAGATACGCGTTGGTGAGGTTGGCACCCTCGAGGTATGCGTCGGTGAAATCTGTGCGATAGAGGTCCGCGTCGGTGAGGTCGGCCTCCATGAGGATTGTACTAGAAAGGTTAGCTCTCTTGAGGCTCGCGTCGGTGAGGTCGGCCTCTACGGGGGTTGCGCCAGAGAGGTTGACACCCTCAAGGTACGCGTCGGTGAGGTCTGTACGATAGAGGTCCGCGTCGGTGAGGTCGGCGTCTCTGAGGTTCGCACCTGTGAGGTCGGCCTCTACGAGGGTCGCGTTGGAGAGGTTAGCACCCCCGAGGTACGCGTTGGTGAGGTCAGCCCCAGAGAGGTCTGCGTCAGAGAGATCAACCTTTGATAGGTCGGCGCTCGGCTCAATATCCTCTGAATTGATATCCGGAGCGTTAGGGATCTCATAGTTTGAACTAGCCATATTAACTCATTAACATGATAGGGAATAATTGTCTTGCCCAGAATCTATGGTAACAACTCTTCCCGACTTCTAGAACAAGTCGGTGATTATATCAAAATTGGTTGATAGCAGTCGACTACAGTCTAGCGCATTACCGAGCGGGGACATGCATTAAAATCTCAGCTACAACCACAAATGGATGAAAATACGCTATCACCCAACCGAGTCGAACAGGTTTCAGGGGCTATCACTGAACTCGGTTACAGCGGTATTGTAAAGTTCGACGAAACTGAGCCAGAGTACGAGTTTCTTACGTCAGTCGTCGACGAGTTCGAGAGTGACCGCCATCTTGCTCTCCTCAGCATCCTCGCTGCCACACAGGATTACCAACTCGCCGGAGACGCACAAAAATTCTGGCAAACGCTAGAAGAGACACTCCTCGAATACGGCGAGCTTGAGAGCGAGTCAGATGTAAACAGAGTCCTCAACGACTTCCTACAGAAACCAGTCAACGCTCGGCTCCGAGAACAGAAGCAAAATCGGCTGATCAGAATGGCTGAAAACGGGTTTGGCGAGTGGTTCCTCGAGAATTATCCAGATATGGATCCGATCCAGGTTTGGGAGAAAATCGCCGACGCGTTAGAAACAGAGATGGATAGGAAAACAGTCGTTATCGGGGTGAAAATCTACGATATATTCAATCTCGTCGTGAACGGGAGGTATCTCGAACTACCGGCTGATGTCCCCATCCCCTGTGACTTACAGGTAGAGCGAGTCGCGGTGGCATCAGGGCTGACCAATATCGAGGACAAGAGTTCCGTGATGGAGGCGTGGGCTCACGTGATGCAGTCGGTGAACGAGGAGCTTGAGAAACCCGTCTCAATGCTCAGAATTGACAGTATCGTCTGGCAAGCTGGCCAGATCATCTCGAAGAATGACGATCAGCGAAGTGCGAGTAGGCATGCACTCGAAGAACACTTTGATCACGTTGGTCTGAAGGAGCAGGATAGCGAGCGATTGGCACATGAACTAACCGTGGGATTAGAGGCGTAACGAATCATGACACAGACAACGGATGTACTCCAAGAGATCGCGTGTGACTTCGCGAGTGTGATCCCCGCCGTCGACAAAGAAGCGACCCACGAACGGTGGGATCCCGGAATCGGTCCGTTCGAAGAAGAGCGGCAACTCGAAATGGTCCTCGATGCTCTCGCAAGCAAAGGCGAGGTCCCAGCCAACATTGAGCGAGAGGTGAGGTATCCTGAGAGCGGGCGCAGATGTGACCTCGTGATTCGTGACAGAACTCTCGAAATACCGATCGAAGCGAAGCTTCTCCGATTCCGTCTCGACAATGGGAATATCGATCCGAACATGTACAAGAGCGTCTTTAGCCCGTTCCCCGAACGGAGTTCTTCTTCGCTACTTACAGACGCTCAAAAGCTCGCAGAATCAGACTTTGGCCTGCCTTGTGGACTACTTGGTCTCTACTATGAGAAAGAAAACGAGGAGTACCAGCAGCTGCGAGCTGACCGTATTGCCGAAAAGTTTGAGATAGACGTCGAATACTGGTATGATCTCGAAATCGAAACGGTTGCAGTGGAACCGTTTGAGCGACTCCGTCATCCTCACCATCAGAAGGGAGCCGTAATCAGCTGGGTAGTCCGATAATTCATCCGCACACAGCTTCGGCCACATCGCCAAGAGCCGGTAGATACACAGTTGCCGACTTGTGAAAGAAGTCGTCAACGAACCCCCTGATTCCGCCCCGATCACGCCGAGGACCTCGTCGGTTCTGCCGTACTAAGTGCTATCTTCTTTTGGAAGTTCGTATGCGATTAGAGGCGACCAGCAAGGAGGACCAGTACAAGTGCTGGCTCACAGACGACGACCTCGAGGAGCTCCGCCGCGCCGCCGGGGGTCACCGCGACGACCTCGTGATACAGCTCGGCGGGTTCGTCGGGCTCCGCGCCTTCGAGATCCCGCAGGTCGCGCCGAAACACGTGAAGCGGACCCCCGACGGCGACCACTTCCGGCTCCGCATCCCGGAGGGGAAGGACACGACCGGGAGTGGCGGGAAGCCTCGCGACGCCTACCTCCCGCGGGAGGTCGAGGGCGACATCCACCGGTACGTCCGCTCGGAGGACGTCGGCCGCCACGAGCCGATCGTCGACCTCTCCGAGAGCGGCGTCCGGGCGGTGGTCAAACGCACGGCCGAGCGCGCGGCCGACGCGAGCGGCGACGAGGACTTCCGCCACGTGTCGAGCCACGATCTCCGGCGCCGGTTCGCACAGCGTCTCCTCGTCGATCGGCAGATGAACCCGCGCGTCGTCATGACCGTCGGCGGGTGGGACTCCTTCCAGGCGATCGAGCCGTACCTAAACGCGCCGACTCCTGAGGTCGTGAACGAGGCGTTCGAAGAAGCGGGATTCGCGTAGGACTGCTGATGTATGTGTTATAGATCTTTGACAAACGTGTCAGTCACCTCGCGGATAGACTCCCACTCCTCGGTACTGGCGATTTTGAGTTTTTGCCTCCTTTTCCAATCACCGTCGTCGCGTTGCCACAGATAAACAGCGACTTCAGTGCTCCCGAATGACTCAGAGAGTATTACCGCCTTCCACCAATTGGCATTCTTGTAGATCGTGTTTGATTTTCGAACGTCCAATTCTTCGTGGACGGGAAACTCGGATGCTTTCGAGCTCATGCGAGATACGAGATGGTCGTTTGGGGATTAAACGTTGTTAGGGGGGCTATATTCTTGGATTTCCCAAACTGGCGAAAGCGAGCCGATTTTGGAAACTCAACCGTCGCCCTATCGGCACCTCTTTAGAAGTGGACAAACCTCCAAAACCACATTTTCACATCTGAATTATCACTGTGGAGCTGTCTTCTTCATCCTCCGGACGATAGTCGGCTAACGACGTTCTCCCACCCGTTGGGTTCTGCCGTTTTATCCGCTCGCTGACGGCTCGTCTTTTATGTCGGCTCGTGAGGCGAGCCGGTGAAAGGCATGAACGACGACGACAGGGGCTCGCGGAAAGCGCCCGACGACGGCGAGGTGAAGCGGTGGACTGACTGGCGGAATCACCGGGGAGACGCGTGACGGCAGTCGCTCGTCGTCTCGGTCTCGACGAGGACCTCGAGGCGGGGTTCGTGACGCTTGTCGGCGGCCTCGCGATGCTCGTCGACAAGTTGGAGGTCGGGATCTCCCTCGTTCTCCTCGGCGCGCTGGTCGTCCTTCTCTCCGAGAAAACGGAGCTGCGGGGGATCGGCGCGTGAGCTGGGACCCGACGGGGATCGTAGTCAGCGACGCCTTCCGCGAGTACGTCGAAAAGTTACGAGAGAGCGCCTCGGACGGCGATAAAGTCCATTCTGACAAAATGAATCAGACAGATAGCGGCTCGTTCGGAGGAGTGGCATGAACATCAAAAAGACGGCACTCGCGGCGCTCCTTGCGCTGGCGGTGCTTACCTCAATGGCGGTACCGGCGGCGGCACAGTCCGGGGCGGAGCTCGCGGACAAAGAGGTGACCGTTAACGACGACACGCAGAGCGTGTATCTCGAGGTCACCAACACGAGCGGCGACGCCCTCAACTACACGGTGTACGGTATCTCGGACGGTCTTTCGACGGAGGTCGACTCCGGGACGGTATCCTCTGTAGACTCAAACGACACGGTCCGGCAGACGTTCGCGGTCAACGCGACCGAATACGACTCGTACCGTGTCGTCGTGACTGAGGACGCGAGCGACTCCGACAGCGAGTCCGCGGAGAACATCGAGATCGGGACGACCGTGAACCAAGCGACCGACGGCGGCGGAGTCTTCGGATTCGGCGGTGGAGGCGGGCTGTTTAGCACGCAGAACATCCTAATCGGCGGCGTCGTCGTGGTCGGAGCGTACGCGCTCGGGCTGTTCGACCCGCTGAAAGACGGGCTGGAGGGGTGACATGGCATCGTTAGACCTCGGGAGCGGCGGCGGCGTCGATACCCTGAGCGGTATCACGACGTATCTCTCTGAGGGCGGGTCGGCGGCGCGTGTTCTCACGAGTTCGATTCTCGGGGTGCTTATCTCGCCGGTCGTCGCGGTCGTCGACGTGATCGACGCGATCGCGACGTTCGCGACAGCTCCCTTTGAGGGGGCCGGCGAGTCAATCTCGACGCTGTTCGACGGGCTCCTCACAGGTCCAGCGGCGCTTATCGAAGCGGGTGCGCGTATCTCCGAGAACGCGATAACGTCGGTTTTCGGCGCGGAACTCGGAGGTATCCTCGCGCTCCCGCTGACAGTCGCGCTCTCTCTCGCGAGCCTCTACCTCTTGGCGACGTTCCTCGACGAGGAGGAGACGGGCAACCTGTTCCCCGGCCTCCCGTTCGACGTACCGATCATAGGCGCCGACGAGGAGGCGGTCGACGACCAATGAGCAACCCGTCGCCGCGGACTCAGGAGGTGAGTCGTCGTGTCGAGTAGCGGCGACAGTAGCCTTCTGACGTTCCTGAACGGCGACACGAGCGGCGAGAATCCGATACTGAACGCGGCGAACCCGGTCCAATGGGGGCGTCTCGGAAAGGCGATCGGAACGAGCGTTATCGCGACCGTCGTCGCGGGGGTAACTGATTTCATATCGGCGGGAGCGGACGCGTTCGTATCGATATTTGGCGGCTTTGCCGGGTTTATCGAAGGGTGGGAGGAGCCGCTCGGAGCGGGCGGCCGCCCGACGGTCGACTCCCCCGGCGTCATTGAGGTTACACTCGGTGCCGTCGGATCTGCCTATTCAAGCGCGTTCCAATTCAGTACCGCCAATTTCGGGATACTCTCCCTGCCGATCAACGTCGCGATCGTCCTCGCGTCGGTCTACGTCCTGAGCGTCGGGCTCAGGTCGGCCGCCTCGAGGTTCGCTGGAGGTGGATAGTCATGGCGGCGGCTCCGAACGGCGGCGACGACAGTAGCATTCCGGCGGTGCTCCTCCGGTTCGCGAGCGCTCCTCAGGGATTCATTCTCGGAGCGATCCTGTCGCCGCTCATTAGCGGCTTAGAGAGCGTCGTCGTCGGGATTCTGGACCTGATTGTGTTCGTCTTTCAGGGCGACGGTCCAGGGCTGGTCGGAACGCTCGGACTCGCTGATATCCCGCTGTTCGTCGGAGAGACGCTGGTGGGCGTCGGGTCGACAGTCGGCGGGTCGGCAGTCGACGGGACCGGGATTCTCGGCGTCGTCGATCGGATCGTGGAGGCGCTGGTCGGATTCGCGTCGATCGGCGGGCCGGCGGCGCCGATTATCCTCGCGGCGGAGGTCGTCGCGGTGGTCTACCTGTTCGTTGTGATCGGACGGAGAACGATCCTCGTTATCGCTGACGCGATACCGGGGGCGGCGGGAATCCTGGGAACCTAACAATGGCACCGGACGCACTCAAAAGTCCGCCAGCGGTGATAACTGGACTGTTCGGCGCTGTCGCGGCGGTATTCAATATACCGTTCGTCGACCAGATAGCGCTCTACGCGTGGACGAACATCAACCAGTTATTTTACATTTCCTCGCTGGTCTCGACGCTCGGCGAATCAAGTCCGCTCCCGGAGGGGTGGGGGACTCAGTTGGTGGTTGTCACCGGCTCGATTCTCCTGATAAAGCTCCTGTGGGACGCGAGCAACGAAATTGAGGATTCAATCGACGACTCATGAAACTCAACACGACGAAACGAGGCGGTACAGGGCGGTCAACGGAGGGAGCATAGATGCCAGCCATGACTACGGAGGCGATCCTCGGGTGGATCGTTCTCGGCGGGTTCGCGTACGTCCTCGGCGAGTACACGGACGTATTCGCCTACGCGCTACTCTACCCGAAAAAGGCGTTCCGCGCGGTGCGGTCGTCGCTGACCGGAGAGCGAGCCGCGGGAGCCGGCGGTCTCGCCGGAGGGATGTACTTCGGACCTGAGGTATGGGATATCGGTGCGACGGCTCTCGGCGGTCTCGTCGGCGGCGGCGCCGGAGTGATCGCGCTCGACGGACTCGGGCTCGAACTCACGAACGGGGAGATCGCGGCGGTCGGCCTCGTCGCGGTCCTGGCGTGGATCTACGCGAGCTCGGAGGTCGCGGAGGGAGACGACTAATGGCGGTGATCGAAACGGACTCCGAGGCTAAATGGATCGCAGATGCTTGGGAGTCGAAATCGGGGCGTCTGCGGCTTAGAGACGCTCTCAAAGAGAAGCATCGAGCCATGACGGGCGTCGCTGTGATAGCGTTCGCAGTGGCCGGTATCGCCCTCTCGCTTGGCGTCGACATGGCCGGCAGTGGCGACTTGGCGGGAGGTGCGGTCTCCCTCATAGGCGCTGGAGGGTTCGGTTGGATTGGGCTTGTAGCTCTCGACGAACTGGACTGTCAGCTCCGAGAGAACCACGAGTGTCGTCGCTGTCGGAAAGAAACGAACCGATGGAGGGCCGACGAGAGCGAGGAGGGCCGATGAAACGCGCGTGGGTCGTCGCGACCGCCGCGTTTCTCGTCGCGAGCGCTCTCGTTCCGGCGGCGGCCGCCGCGGGCCCTCAGACGGACGCAACGGCGGCCGTGGAAGCCCACGGACACGCTCAGACGGAGGCTAACACAACGTGGTCCGAGCCGGGACCGTTCGACCTCGAGGAGCTCCGACGGGGCGGCGTTAAGAGCTCCGCGGCTCCCGAGTCGGCTCGGAACATCGGCATGGGTGGAGTAATACTCCAATACACTCCGATCAACCCGCTCAGTAACGGGGTAAAGAGAGTCTCGCCGGGAGAGACATTGAACGGCGACATTCTCACGCTCTACAGTAACGCGTACGGAGAGGCGGCCGGAGAGTACGAGTTTGTCGTCGTCTATTGGCAACCGGAGTCGACTGAGGTCGGCGGCTCGACGCGAGAGTACGCCGCGAATCAGACGGTCCAGCGGATCGGCGTCAACTTTGCTCAGGGGTACTCAACGAGCGACGTCGAGCTTCAGTCGCACTACGATAAACAGGTAGAGGCGACAGCATGGCTCGAGCGGGACGGGGAGCGAGTAACCGGAGCGACGTGGCGGTTTGAACACGCGTCGGCGCCGGCCTCTCAACAGGTCCAGATCGACACGCTCTCGGAGGCCTGGACGTACGTGTTCCGGGTAGCGATACTCCCCGGAGTCGCGGCGGTCGTTCTCGGGCTGTCGCTGGCGAAAGTCACGCTCAAGCGGACCGGGACGGGCCCGCGGTACGGAAAGGGCGCGTGGGTGTTCCTCGGTCTCCTCGGTGGCGGGCTCGCGCTCTCTGCCGCGTACTACGAGGTCGCGGTTGTGATCGCGAACCTGGATATCCTGATGGGCCTGTCGCTCGGAGTGATCGCGTACGGCGGCGGACTCCAGATACACTCCGACGTTGAGTATGTCGGATTTGAGCGGAAAGAGCTCACGTCCGCGATCGCGCTCCGACAGGGACGCGACGGCGAGTCGGACCCGGAGGCGGTTCCGGACGGCGGCGCGTCGGAGGTAACGGACTCGATAGAGATCCCGGAGTCGAACTATCACGACGAGCTGTATGAGGACCTCCCGCGGCTCCCGATGGTCCGCGGTGAGGAGGGTCGATATATCCCGAAAAAGGGAATCGGGCCGTTCCTCGCTCGATTCTTCTCAGACGCGGCGCGGCTCGACCTGTCGTCGCTGACGACGCGGGTTCGCGTGAACGCGGGGTGTATCTCCGAGAAGGTGTATGTCCATCCGGACTCGGAGGGCGTCAAACACACAGCGGCGCACTTAGCGCGTCGTATGCCTGTGTGGTGGAGGATCGACCCGGAGACGACTGAGCGCGGCGAGAAGCTCCTCTATGGAGCGCTGACGCTCGGAGCACTCGCGCTCCCTATCATCGGGTGGAAGGTCGGCGGAGTGGTCGCGAACGTCCCGACAGTCGGCGCCGCTCTCGGCGCGGTCGCTCTCGCGGTGGAGTCGCTCGAGGCTCAACCGGGCTCCGTCGACTTCACTCCGGCGCCGCGTCACGACGTGACGGCCGACGCGAGTCTCACGATCCTCCAGCAGGAGCACGCAGACGCGAAAACGCTCGAGGAGTACGAGGAGATCGCCTGGAGCGAGCGCACGACGACAGCGCTCGAGGCGCGGGAGGTCCAAGGCCGGCAGGACAAGACCGTGACGCGGCGGCTCAACGAGGAGGCTCTCGGTATGGGTCTCGACGTGGAAGCGCGGCCGGACTCGGAGTCGGAGCCGACACTCGGCGGTCCTGAGCCGGACACGAACGAGTCGGACACGAGCGACGTTCGCGCGGACGGGGGCGATAATGAGTAGCTCGACGAGGTCGCGTCGGTCGACGCGACCGGCGCTCGAGGTCCTGGACCGGGACCACGACCGGCTACTCTACGACGGCGACGTTCGGCGCGACCCGCCGATTCAACCGCTCGCGGACGGGTTTACGTCGCTTTGGATGGCGCTCTCGTGGTATCAAGCGGCGTCGGTCCGGACGCTCGGACACGTGGAGTCCGTTCTCGAGCCGCGTCAGATAATGCCGGAGTCGCCGGTATTCGACGATCTCCTCCGACGGAGTGAGACGGGGTCGTACGTTCGACAGCGGCTCGTTGAGTCGATGGACGACGCGTGCGACCTCGCGTTTCGACAATTCCGCGACCGGGCCAAAGAGCGCCTCGAGGACGACGACGAGAGCGTGACGATCGACCCGGAGAACGAGCGGAACCCGCTCATGCGACCGGCGTTCGAGCGGCTCGACACGGGCCAATCGAAGGCGCTCCGAGAGCTCTGGACGGGATTCGACTCGCGGCGCGAGGTCACGCGCTGGCTTCGGAGCGTGACGGCGGTCACGAACGGCGAGAAGCCTCAGGGAGCGGTCAACGACCTGGAGCGGTCGAGTCCGCTCATGGAGGCGCTTCTCGACAGCGAGAGCGACGGAGCGACGCTGACGAGGTACAGATTCGCAGTTAGCACGCTGCTCCCCGCGTGTAATGCGGCGGCTCGGACGCTCCGCGGGTCCGAGTCCGCGAACGTCGACAGCGACATGGGGAAATGGGAACGAGGATAACAATGGCAAAAGCACATCAAGACGGAGGTAGAGCCGGTAAGCCGCCGGAAGGGCAGTCCTGGGGAGAGAACACTAAGCAATCACATCCGGAGTATCCAAACGTCGAGGATAAACCGCCGGGTTGGAACAACAAAGCGACAGACGCGAAGGACATTCGCCGACGATTCGGTATTGAACCGTTCAGCGACACATATGATTTCCGAGCATACCCGGACTGTCTAATCCACGAGTCGGCTACGGAGGACCGTGGAACCACTCAAGTCGGTGGAACAAACTTCCTCGCGACCGGCGAGAAAGGCTCAGGAAAGTCCACTTGGGGACTTTATTGGACGACTCGTCTGATGGAAGTGAACAGCGAGGCGGTCGTTTGGCGCGGGAGCCCTACTCGGTCTGAGTGGCTCCCGCTGAAGCCCTGGACGAGGCTGTTCCTTCCCAGTTCGGCGAAACACGAGGCCTCCTGGAAGCCCATCGAGGTATCCGGAACAGTAGAAGATAGCAACGCGGACCTCGAGGAGGAGGTCCGTGAAGTCGTCTACTACGACGACCCGATCGACCTGAATCAGAAGCTCAAACCGGGGACTTTCAACGTCGTCTACCCGGACCCGAGCTTTAGCGGCTGTGAGGAGATCGTCAATGAATCGGACTACTTTGATGGAAAAGTCGAGTGGGTCGCACGCTGGAACGCGAGTGAGGAAAAAGAGCCCACTCCGCTCGTTCATTGGTGGTTCGCGTGGGCTATCGCACGTATCGAACACGGCCCTTACCTCTGGACATCGCTGGTGTTCGACGAGACCGCGGACCTCGCACCGGAGAGTGCCAAAGCGGACGTTCACGAGACCTACGAGAAGGTGAAAGCACTCCGGAGAGTGATGGCAGACTCTCGAAAGTTCCATTTCAGCCTGTTCTACCTGGCACACCACGAGGAGAACCTCCATTCGAAGATCCGTCGGACGATCCAATGGCGTATTTCCATGCCGGACGGGACCGCGAACCCCGCACAAGAGAACAACGACCGGGCTCCCGTCGGGTTCAGTTCGATACCAATGATCCGAGACCAGCTCTCCCGTCGTCCTGTCGGGAATTTGATTTTCTGGAACGAAACAAGCTTCAACAAGGTTGTTTGGGACGATATAGCCAAATTCCCGGAGGATGAGCGTCGCTGGCTCAAAATCTCGCTCAGCGAGGGCTGCGCACGTGCGCGTAGCGGAGTAGAGGCCACCGGGGGGGAGGGGGGTGCGTCTGCCGATGACTGACGACAGCGCTCTCGAGGACCTGCCGGTCGGGACGCTCGTGGTCGTCGGCGCGCTCCTCCTGGCGGCGCTGACGCTCCCGACGTTCGCTCCCGGAACGGGTCCGGAGGAACCGGACGCGAACAACGGGACGATCGTCACTCCGGACGGAACCGAGCTCGAGGAGGTCAATCGCGGACCGATCGACGGGCTCAACGTCCTGCCGGGGTCGCACTTGATGGACGATAGCCCGACTGTTCACGCGTCGACGGGCGCTCAGACAATGCGCGTCGAGACGACGACCGTCGACGGCGAGCCGGCGCTTAACCTGTCGGACGATCGCACGCACGACGGCCGATGGGTCGCTGTTCCGACTGAGTGGTTCAAGGGCGCGTACGGAGAGATCCCGAGCGTCGCGCGTATCGCTCACGAGGAGAGCGGGACCTACACGGAACCTCTCCAGGTCCGCGGCGACTCCGCCGCGTTCTACGTCCGAGGGTTCTCGACGAACACGGTCACTTTCGGCGGCGAACTCGTAATACAGGACCGACCAGCGACCGACGGGACGCGACACACGTACCAACTGGACTCGAGGGAATCCGTCGACAATGTCTCGATCAATTTGACGGGCGTGGAGAACACCGCGACCGATTCGGCGTCGCGGACAGCGTCGGCCGGCGACACGCTCGAGATCGACGTCGGCGGAACCACCGCGCCGCGAGACGAGACGGTCACGCTGACCGGAGTCGAAACGACGGCCCCCGGAAGCGCCTCACTCGGGACGCTCTCAAATGGCGACACGCTCGGGATCGACGTTGGGGGGAATCAAAACCCGGAAAATGCTCAAGTAACGCTAACAGGCGACTCAACCACGAGTAACCCGCGGTCCGGCTCTGGCACTATCTCACCGGGCGAGACGCTCGCCACGCTCGACAGTTCGGCGTTTGACAATCGGAACGCTGAGGTGAGCATAACAGGCACCTCAAACGTCGAGCGAACGAAAAGCGGGAGTGCTGGCTGGGTTACAGGAGGGTCGAGCAACTCGTTCACGATCGACACGTCAGATATTGACCAAATAGGCAGTATCACCGCGACGATCGATCAGCCGAACAGCTACAATACAAACACGGAGGTACTAATTGATGGTACGTCCTTCGGAACGCGGGGCACTTCGTCTGGTACAGGCACGGAGACGCACACGTGGGACGAAGGGAGTGTCTCCGTAGACGACACAACCACGATCACATTTTCCGACACGGGAGGGAGCGCAAACTATCAAGCACCTGATGGCGACTCGACAGGTCTTACTATCGCGTCGGACGCGCCGCACAATATCGTGGCGACGGCGAACGGAGGCGGCGGGAGCGTCTCTCTCGGGAGCGGGGGATCGGGCTCGCTCTCGATCACGTCGGACACGACCGCGATCACGCTCACGGCGGACGGCGACGGGACGATCGAAGCCTCGGCGTCGTGGGACGAGATAATCGCGACGGAGGATCCGTCCGTGTCGATCGGTGGGTCGACCGTCTCTCACTCCGGGTACCTCGCTCCCGGTGAGACAGTCACAAAGCCGATAACGCTCTCACCCGGGTCCAATAGTCTCACAGCGTCGACAAACGCGCGGGGCGTCGGCGTCGACGTGTCATGGACGGAGATCACGGCGACGGAGGATCCGTCCGTGTCGATCGGTGGGTCGACCGTCTCTCACTCCGGCGTCCTCGCTCCCGGTGAGACGGTCACGGAGTCGGTTAGCCTAACGACGGGGTCGCAGTCGGCGGATATATCGACGGACGGTGAGGTCGACGTCTCCGCCGAGTGGATGGAGGTCACTCAGACGCGCGATCCCGTCGTGGAATTGAACGGCAACACCGTCTCTCACTCCGGCACCCTCAACGACGGCGAAACCGTCTCGCTGGACGCTAACGCGTCGTGGGTCCAGGAGGGAACGAATAATATCACGGTGAGTGTCGGAGACGGTTCTTACTCGGGCGCCGGACCGGAGCCGAAGGTCGAGCTCGAGTACCGACACGACCTCGAGTCGCCGCGGACTGTTCTCTATGAGTCTGAGGCGCTCACGGAGCGCTACAACGTCACAAAGACGTACACGAACCAGATAGCGGACGCAACGCTCCGGATTCCGCACGCTCGAGACGTATTCAGCATGCGGTCCGTGGAGTACCGACTTAACGAGAGCGGGAGCTGGTCGAGCGTGCCTCAGTACGCGACGAACCTCTCGGGAACAACGCTGTCGGTCGACGTGTCGGAGGTCGCGGGCAACCCGGTCCCGGCGGGAACGACTGTCGAGATTCGGTCGGCAGGCTCGCGCGTCGACGTTCGCGACGGAGAGATATCGGTCCAGCGAGCGACGCCCGTCGGGTTCGATCTCAACTCGCGGATTCAACTCGACTCTTGGAGCTCGGGAAGCTACCTCGAGGTCGGTGAGACGGCTCAGGGCGAGCTCACGCACTACGCGACAAACGAGAGCTATCCCACGGAAAGCGACTACGTCGAGCTCTACTCAGACGGAGAACAGCGGTTCTACGCGCCGAACGCGACGAGCGGCTCGACGCTAACGCTCCAAACGCTCTCGGCGCGCGTTTCGCCGGACCACAACTCCATGCGGGTGCGCGTTCCGGACGGCGTCAACGCGACGAGACCGCGGTTCGTCGTCGAGCCGGCGTCGGTGGTCGGTGATTCCTGGAGCGTCGAGTACGTCGCCGGAACTGACGGCGAATACTACGCGGCCGTCGACAAGAACGGGGACCGACTCGGTGGGGCGGAGAAGCCCTCGGCGATTGAGGTCTCCCGCGACGACGTGGGTCTCGTGGAGATCGTCGCGGCGGAGCCGCCGACTCCGGGAACCGATACGGTCGGCGGTGGGGTGTTCGCGACGCTCACAACCGGGAACCTCCCGAGCCTGACAGTCCTGTTCGGCGGGGTTGCTATGCTGTTCGTCGCCGGGACGCGACCGGCGGCCTCGAGGGACGCGATCGACGGACTCGGAGCGAGTCTCGGCGGCGTCGTCGGGCAGGTCCCGCGCGTCGGACCGGCGCTCGGGAGCGCGCTGGAGTCCGCGGTCTCGAGCGTCGGTAGCGCGCTCGTAAGCGTCGGCGAGAACAGGCTCCTATCGGGTGCGATCGCGGCGGCGGTCGCGGTCGCGGCGGGACAGGCTGGACTCTATCAGGTCGGCTCGGAGGCCGGCGCGATCCTCGCTGTCGGAGGGATCGCGGTCGGCTCGCTCTACGTCCTCCGAGAGGCCGGCGAGTTTACTACGGCCCGATGGATCGCGATCGTCGCGGTCGCGGGCGTCGTCGCGATTCAAGGGCTCGGAGAGGGAGACCTCCTCGCTCAGTTTGTCAACTCCGATGCGTTCCTGATAGCGGTCCTGATAGCGGGCTACGCGGCGATCCAACTCGTGCGGGAGTACCGGCAGAATAACGACCCGAACGACGACCGGCCGCAGATAGTGATCGGCGGGCGGTTCAACTCGGGCGACGACCAGGAGGGCTCGGACTAATGAGCTGGCTCCTCGAGGCGCTGTCGGCGCTCGGAGCGGGGCAACGTCTCATGATGGGTGCCATGCTCCTCGCGGGAGCGCTCTACCTGTTCAAGGTGGTGAAAATCGGCCGTCTCGTCGGGAGCGTCCTGTCGTCGGGGGCCGCGTACGGTATCGTGGTCCTGGTCGGCGCCGGGGTCGCGATCGCGCTCGGATGGATAGACCCGAACGTGTCGGCCATGACCTCGCAGCTGTCGACGGCCGTCGACGCGGTCTGGGGCGCCGTCGGCGAGTGGGTGATCGACCAGACGATCGGACGGCTCGGGTAGCCCCACCTAAGGCTATCTGACAAGGTACTTTCTCACGGTCCCGTCCCCCACTATACCGCGTTCTCACCGGCGAGAGGGCGTTCTACGACCGTCCTGTAGGTTCAACGTGCGGAGCGGTGCGGTGCGGCAGGCCGGCGACGTTCTGTCGCCGGCCGTTATTGTTCTCCCCCTTAGGGGCTACACCCGTAGGGTCCCCTGCTAACCTACCCACGCACCGCAAACGCTCTCGCGGCCGTTCTCGCGACGCTCGACAGCACAAGAGGGGCGATCCGCGGACTGGTGTTAGGAACCATTATGTTTTAAAATCCACCTCGGAAGGCACCGTAACTGCGAAAGCGGAGCGATCGACGCCGGTCGAGCCGATGGCTCGTCGACGTCGAGGGACAAGAGGCGCGGATCGAGGCGTCAGAGGGTTCGAAAGAACAGAGGCGAAGCTACCGACCGCGGCGAACCGAGGCGCGTCGAGCGCCGTTATCCGACCCAGTCTCGGCGATCGGTCCGTACGCGGACCTCGTCGCCTTCCAGGTACTCCTTCTCGAGCGCCGTCGCCAGCTGGTGCGGCTCGAGCGCGAGGTCCTGGAAGTACGCCCACTCCGAACGACGTCCACGATCTCCGTCGCCGGCGTCGTCCTGGTCGTCGCTGGCCTCCTGGTCGCCGTCACCGACCGCGGACGGGTCCTCGCGCTCCTCGCGGCGCTCGCGACGAGCCTCTGCGCGTTCCATCATATCGTCGACCTGGTCGTCCGGGTAGATCCGCCGGAGGATCTCCTCGGCCTCATCGAGGACGGCGAGGCTCGGGAACACGACCAGCACGGGGTTCCCGACCTTCTCCGCGATCCCGACCTCGACGAGCCGGGAGACGTGGTATCGTATCGTCGAGCGAGCGAGACCGGTCCGTTCCTCGAGCGTGTCGTAGGACGCACCGGACTCGGTCGCGACCACGCGGAGGATGTCGTACACGGCCTGCGTGTTCGCTTTCAGCGCCTCGCGGTGGATCTCCGTCCCGACGGCCTCGTAGCGCTCGCGAAGCTGTTCACGACGGCCGCCCGGATGCTTGTACCGGTACTCCGGGCTCGCCGGTCCCGCCTGATAGTCGTCGGCGATCAGCTCCTCGCGACCGACGCCGGCCCACTCCAGGTGCGCCGAGACGACCGACCGCAGTACGGACATGACCTCGTCCCATTCGTCAACGTGTGGAAGCGCTCCGTCGCCGTCGACGCCCGCAAACGACGCCTCCAGCTTCGGGTGGTGCGCCGGGTCCTCGCGTGGGAACTCCGCCCACCCCGCGGCCTGATAGCATTTGAGTTCGATGTCGTAGGTTGTCCGCTCGAACCCGAGGAGATGCCAGCGGTCCGCGTCGAGGAGCGCCTCCAGGTATCCCTCGCGCTGGCGGCGCTGGTGCGCCTCGATCTCGGACTGACCGCCGTACGCGATCAGCTCCCGAGTCTGGTCAAGGACCTCGACGACCTGCCGCTTCCACCCGATGTCGAACCGGTGGTGCGCCTCGGCTTTTGTGAGCCGGCGCGATTCGGCGTTCCGGTCCGCGAGGAGGCGACCGCGGTCGACGTCCAGGACGATCTCGAGGAGGTCGAGCATCCGCCCCTCGACCTCGGCGGCTGTGTCGGCCCACGTCGTCGAACACCGCACGAGCGATCCCTCGTCGTACTGGAGCGTGAGCGGCTCGCCGTCCTTGTAGTTGAGATCCTCGAACTGCGGGATCACTCGGAGCGAGCACGCCTTCCCGGTCTTGTAGAGGTCGCCGTCCTCGTCGCGCTCGCGGAGCGTGAGGTCGTACTTGTAGTACGCCGAGTAGTCGTCTCCCGTTCCCGTGCCGGCCTTCCAGCGCGACGAGGTGAGCTTCACGACCCACTCTCGCCCGGGAGTCGGCGCGTCGAGCCACGGGAGCTCCCGGTGATCGACCTCGGCGGCGATCCCCGGCTCCTCGTCGCGATCGCCGACAATGTCGTACCACAACTGGTGGACTGCCGAGTAGAGCGCGAGATCGCGACTCGCGTCGTTGAAGACGGCCTGAACGGCGGCTCCGTGCGCCGCGGGCTGGGGCGCGACGCGGTCCTCGATGCGCGGGTCCGGGAGCGTCCCGAGTCCGGCGTCCGGCGTCGAGGGCATGTCGATGCTCACTCCGAACCACCCCGGCACTCGTAGCAGACGACGTCGCGGCCGGATGTCTTCCCGCCGCACTCCGGACACTCGTAGCCGCCCTTATCGAAATCGACGCCGTCGAACTTTTGCTCGACCGCGCACATCTGACAGACGCCGCTCCGGCGCTGCGTGGGGTGTGGGCACCCCGTCATCGGTGACCACCCGCGTCATCCTCGACGAGCTCGAGGACGTTCCACCAAGTGACACCCTGGCACGAGTGACACACGTGTTGGAACGAACCGCTGGAGCGGTCACCGACGATCTCGGCCGTCCGCTTCTCTGAAGTCTTCCCGCAGCCCGTACAGCGCGCCGAGAGGAGCGGACCGACGTGGCCCACGCCGGGCGTGGTGGCCCGTTCACTCGACATCGTCCACCTCCTCGGTCTCGTCGTCCTCGGGGTCCTCTGCCAGCTCGTCGGGGAGGTTTCCGTTCTCCTCCGCGAGCCGGAGCTGTTCCGCGAGCGACCTCGCGTGACCGGAGTCGTCGTCGCTCACGCTGACGCACCCCCGTCTGAGCCCTCGTCGGGACGGTAGCGCCGGCCCTCAGAGGTGCCAATTTTGAACTCATCGGGACGCTCGGGACAGCCGACCAGATGGCCGTACTCGAGGTCGCCGTTGATGCTGCGGGTACAGCGCGCACCGCAGGTGTCACAGAAGAACTCGCGGTCCTTCTCGGCGGTGAAGCTCCCGGAGTAGCCGAGGCTCACGCGCCGACACCTCCGGCTACGGACCTGTTTTTCCTCGAATACCTATTACTAAGAAGTGATACGTTAGAGTGAAGACTGCTATGGGGCCGGAGGGGGATGCGAAACTCGCTGAGTCCGCGTCTCCGGGCTTCTTCCCCGCCGATTCTACCGATCGCGTTTCGTTAGGCTGGCTCATTGTTGATATCCAGGTCCGCGTGCCGCTGCTGCCGCTCTTCGAACTCTTCGACCACCGTCGCCTTGTCGTAGTACCGCCTGATCGTCGCCGGCTTCGCGTTCACCCGCCGAGCGACGTACTCGATGTCACCCTCCGTCTCGTTCAGCATCCACGTGATCGCGCCGGTTCGGACCGCGTGCGGCGATCTCGACGACGGACACTTCCCCGCCGACCCGCGTTTCGTCCACTCGCAGCTGTGACGCTCGCGAGAGTGAGGGCAGCCCGTGTAGAGACACGGCTGCGTCGACTGATAGCACCACGACCGTACCGTCGTTCGACTCGGCCTCCCCTGTCGGGTCGCGAACAGCGGGTCACGGCCATACATGTCGCGCTTGTCCGGCCGCTCCCGGGCCACGTACATGTCGAGCGCCTCGACGACGTCGTCGTTCACGCTCACGATGCGCTCGCCCTCGGTGTCGTTCTTCAGCGGCGTCTCGGTCTCCGGCCTGTGGTTGAACCACAGCGTCCCCTCGTCGGGATCGTAGTCACCGAGATCGAGGCCGCGGAGTCCACCGAGCCGGCACGCCGTGTGCCAGAGGACTTCGAGCGACGCGTGCCACGCGGTTCCAAACCACTGGTCGGAGTCGCGGAAATACGCGAGGTGCGCTCGCGCTCGGTCCGCGGGCAGCTGCTCGTCGCTCGTCTCTTCGCTCTTCGTCAGCTTCGGGATCTCGACCTTCTTCGCGGTGTCCTCTTCGATCACCTCGATTCGCTCGCAGAACTCCAGCAGCTGCTTCACCGAGACCATCGCGCTCTTCACCGTCGACGGGGAGACATCGCCAGACTCCCGGTGATGTCGGTACTCGTCGATCTCCCAGCCGCCGATCTCGCGCATCGTCTCGATGTCGTTCGCCTCGCACCACTCGACGAAGTGACTCAGCCGATGCGAGTAGCTCCGGACCGTCTCGTCGGCCTGTCGCTGCGCGCGCCGGCTCAGGAACCTGTCCGCAGCCTCCCGCGGTGATAGGTCCCGGCTCATGGTCCCGTGTTCAGCGTCACGAGTGACCGACCACGGTAGTAGCCGCAGTGCGGGCACGTCTGGCCGTTCACGAACGCGTTCACGGTGGAACCGCACTCCGGGCAGTCCCAGAGCGTCACGGCGCGACCACCTCGCCGCGGTTGAAGTCCTCCGGGGCGACGCCGAGATCTCGGCGAGCCTGCTCGACGATCGCGTCGTCGGTCGCGACGATACTCGCCTCGACATCCTCGACGAGCTTCCCGCGAGCCGTCCGGAGTTCGACTGTCACGCGCCGCGTCACTGCGGCACCCCGATGTAGTCGCGTTCGAGCTCGCGGAGCGCGTCCGTCACCCACGAGGCGTCGCCGGGCAGCTCCCGAGCGATCGCGAAGCGGTCGTGAGACGCGTAGGTCTCGCCGCCCGCCATGACCACGTAGAGCGTCCCCTCGCTGTGGTAGCCCTCCCGCTTCAGGCACTTGTCGACGTCCGGGTGGAGACGCTCGACGCCCGCCGTGTAGGCGGTCGCCTCGCCGTCGGTGATGCGCTCGAAGTTCACGCCTCACCACGCTCCCACGACTGCCGGTCGGCGAGCAGTTCGTTCCCCTCGTCGGTCAGCGCGTACTCGTTCGTCCTCCTGTCGAGTTCGTTCTTCTCGACGAATCCGCTTCGAACGAGCGTGTCGAGATTCGGGTAGAGTCGGCCGTGATTAATCTCGTCGTAGCCGGACTCTTCGAGCGACTCCCTGATTCCGAGCCCGTATTCGGCGCCGCCCTCGTGGGCGATCGCCCATAAGAGGTCGCGCTGAAACCCGGTCAGATCGAAGAAGTCGCTCTTCGTCTTCTGGATCCCGGTACTCATCGCGCACCACCTGCCAGAAAGTCGCTGAAGCGGTCCGAGCAGTCGCGACAGAGCGGTGCCTCCGCGGTCGCGTCGTAGCCGTCGGCGTCCGCGGGGCAGAACGCGCAGCCGTCGCTGTTATGTCCGCACGGTTCGTCTGCCGTCGTTGGGGGGAATTGACCCCCCGTTGCCTTCGATGGCATGGTTCTGTGGTTTCAGCACAGAACCCGACCCGGCCGGGCGCTGGTGACGCCGCGGCCGGGAACCAACATAGTCTCGCACTGCCGAGAGTCTCTCACTCGGGCTCCGTACCCACAGCATTACACTGACTGTTCATAAATGTACTGCTCGATAAGATAATATGCTATGGATGCTTCTTAATCAGACTCATATTTCAGTATCAATACCCGGAAACAAAGATGCGGTAGTGAGATTGTGAGCATAATGAGAAAGAGTACAGACTGGATGACCATCTGGGATGACCGGATAATGGAGATCATCCAAGATGGTGGCCCCACCTCTGCGAGCGAGTTGGACAAGGAGGACTACATCCGCACCAGCCGGCCCAATATCTCCCGTCGGCTAAACAAGCTCGCGGATCACGGTCTTCTCCATCGGCTCCCCAATGGAGTCTACAGCCTCACCGACAAAGGTGAGAGATACCTAAATGGTGAGCTTGACGCCGAAGAACTAAACGAGGAGACGGAGAGTAGTGACGAAGGTGCGCATGTTGGAACCTGATTATGGTCAAGAAATCGGCTAACTGGATGGTCAACGAGGACGATCGGATTCTTGAGTACCTCGACCGCGAGGGTGCTTCCTCGTGGTGGGAAATCGCGCACGACTGCGAGCTGCTCGGCGGGCTCGTCCGCACGCGTCTGACGGTCCTCGCCCGCGCCGGCTGGGTCGCTCACTACAATCGCGACGAGCTTGACGACCACTGGTCGATCACGACGTGGGGGCTCGCCTATCTGAAAGGCCACCTAGATGCCGATCTCGTTCGACCGCTTCCTGCTCTTCGGCCTCCACACGCTACACGTCCTGGTCAATGGGCCGGATTCTAAAAAAAAATGAGCCAGGACGATCCCAAACGTTTCTCGAAAGAGTGGATACGGCAGAACTGGGACTACGAGCAAAACACCGCTTCAAAAGAAGTACAGCTTGTCAAAGCAGTTCACGAGTGGCATATTGCGCTTCCGGGATTCCTCGCCGCGTTGGTCGTCTGCTCTGTACTTTGGATCTACAACTCATCTGAATTGAGAATAATCCTCGGAGGAATGGGTGTCTTCGGTCCGTCGTATGTCGCTTTCTTTCAAAAGTGGTGGTGTTCCACGCTTAGCGGCGCTCGCGCCGATTGAACCGATCAAAGACCGGATCGAGGGCAGGGGTCTCCACATTAGCGATATATAGCGTTTTTACCATACTCGCCGTGACCGCTTCAATCAGATCCTTTAGGGCCTGAGATAGCGCTACCACCACACTCATGAGGAATATGCCTACCATTACGGCTAGAGTTAGTGGAACTAAAGCGATGAACGTGGGGATTATCAGCAATTCTGAAGGGCTGAGGAACCACACGTCGCTACCGCTGAGTTTCATTTCGATTAGCGGCATTATAGCTGCGAGCACGATACCTGCCGCTGGCGCGATGGTCGCCGTCAAGTAAGCAGCAGTAATGCCACCGACGGCAATCATTAGTGCCAGACTGGCAAGCTGAGTGAATCCCTTGTGTAGCTTTAGAACTGACTCTCTAATTGGCTGGTCAGAGTCTTCGCCTTCGACCGTCTCTTCAGCCACTTCTTCAGCCTCTTCTTCCAGCTCTTCATCAGCAGATTCCATATTGTATGCCGTGATGTAGAGGGATAAGGAAACCCAAGACATAACGAAAAACGGCATGAGAGCTTGGGTACCCGTGACTTCAGAGATCCATCCAGTCACCCCGATCGCACTCAGGACGGGTTTGTACACCAACGCCATGATTGCGGCAGCCATGCCAGCAACAACTGCGACTTGGGGGAAGACTTCCCTGAAGTCGGACAGTTGCTGTTTGGGGGACTGCTGACGCTGGTAGCTCATCGTATCTGGGTCTATGTTGGCTACGTGTTAAAGTTACGTGGTAGATATTCCCCCCGTATTAAATGGGGTTTGAGAGGCTAACCACGGTGTTGGCATCTGTTCAACTACCGGCATCGGAACTGCGACTGACGCATCTGGATGGGTGTACCAGATTCGGATTTTATGATTCAAGCTCGTCAATCTTGGAATGGACCGCTCTTGTCACTGTGCGTTTGAATTTTGAAATCTCTCTGTTCACATCTTTTGGATGCGTAGTGTATATTTTCATTCTCTGTGAGCTATACCCGCCAGGTAGTAGTTCAATATTGAGCTCTTCCATCTTCCCGGTATCTTCCAATTCGTTCGGCAATGACATCGCATGTAGCTCCATCATATCTTTGATCCAATCACTCCAGACGACTTCTAATTGGATCTCTGTTGTCCCATTGCTCCCCCAAACAGCGCGTCTAATTTTGTACCGCCAGTTACTGTTTGGCTCATAGCAATTTATCTCGTGTATTCTCATTATGAGCTGAAAGAATTCGCCATCAGAATGGAACGAAATTGTAATTTCTTTATCCAGTAGCTCTTCACGAATTTGATCCTCTTGATCATACAAGCTTCTTGTAGTATTGCTTCTCCAGATGAGGAAGCTAAATACGGCACCGACACCGCTTATCCCTAGAATAAGTAGTGAAAGTAAAATCTGAACGGATGCCATTAGCGATATCAAATCAAATTCAGAATATAATAAATCATAGGGCGCTGAACTACCGTTACCATTCTCTACTCTCAAAAATGGCGGCACATACTACTCTGTCCACTGAACCGGATAATCACCCTCCTCTCCGTAGAACATCGCTTGTACCTCTACACTGCTTTCACGGGCTGATTCGGGTGCTCGGAATACCAACAATCCGCCAGTGTCGCTTCCCGGATATTCGGCACCTGAAACTGGTGAGGTGTAGTTTCGCTGGAATCCAGAACTGAACGGTTCAACGGTCCTACCATCAACGAGCAGCGAATAGTCCACGGTGTTGAGGATCTCCGACTCTGGGTCGACGTCTATCTCTACAATCACGAACGTCTCACCACTGCCTGCCGTTGCCGTTTGCTCACTCCCAAACTCGGTGTAACTCACCTCATCTGCGTAGATGGACCTATTTAGTGGCGTATTCACGACATAAGTCCCGCCGTCGTATGTCGTGAACTCTTCACCGAATTCGAGACTTACAGGCTCGACAACGTAGTTGATCGCCGTGCCCTCAGGAGCGATTTCGTAGTCTGGCTTGTTGAGCCCCTCCGGAGTGATCCCGAACTGAATTCGTTCCTCTTCGCCTGCCGCCACTTCGATGCTGTCCACTTTCGTCTCCTGTGGTCCGAAGCTGTTCAGGCTCTTGAGTAGCGCTGCTCGGTACGTCCCTGCCCCGTCACCCGTATTCTCAACTACGACTGAGACCGTCCCTTCTTGCCCTATCTCAATGCTCTCAGGAGATTCGACGGTTGTATCGAACGCCGCCCCCGGAACGTCTTCGAGCGACCAGATGACGTCGGGCGGCGTATCTGAATTCCAGTTCTTGATTATATTGTCATTGATACCGTCGCCTTCCGTTGTCTCAACGGCAAATACGACAGTCCCACTCTCTGATCCGGTCGAGTCTAACCGATCACGGTTGAACGGATTGTCGAGCTCGTTTATCTCTGAGAGATCAGTCTGTGTTGACAGCGCAAATCCATTCGACGACTCCGTCGACAGAGTTCCGTACGGTCTCCGATCTTCGTTGTATAGTTCAATCTCGGCTTCAACTAACGCGTAGATCCTACCGTCTTCTTCGGGCGTAACCAGTCTGATATCCTCCCCTGAGCCCTCCGTGAGGGTACTGACGAACCGCGGTGAGGAGAGAGAAATTCGGTATCCCCCATCACAGTTGAGCTCCTCTCCCATCTGAAGCTCGCGCGTCGTCACCACCACTGTGTGTGAGGCGTCGTGTTCCGTTAGCCGGAAAGGAATTTCAGCGGTCTTATCCGACCAATACGGGCCGATAGTCGCTGTTTTTGTCTGTGTGATCTGAACGTCTTCGACTGCTATCGATTCCGAACTCTGGAACAGTCCCTCCCCGATATCCAACCGGGCAGTGAACTCTCCGGTTTCTCCACCGGTATTCGTCACGCTCACTTCGAGATTGATCCCCTCGCATGTCTCTACCTCATCTGGTCCGGTTATCTCGATTTCTTCAAAATAGGGCGGACCGGACCTGACCACACCGCGAACCTGATTACATCCTGCGAGTCCCGCAGCTCCAGATACACCGAGAACCTGTAGGAGATTCCTTCTATTCACGAATCCTACACTTAATCGGGTGAATAAAAATAGTCCGACTCAGCTATCGATTTTGAGACGAGTGGCTTGGGGCCTCGTTTTGCTCCGAACGCTCAGAGCGGCGTAGCACGCGCCGAGAAATGGGTGCTATTCTGCGAGCGATGCTACACGCCCGCTGACTCTTTGAGCCTGCCGAGCGTCTGCTCGATGACCCAGTCGCCGACCGCCGACCAGATGGTGTCGGCGAACCTGCCGAGCTGCGAGGTCATGGCGCTCACGTTCGGGTCGACCCAGCCGAGCGCGATAGCGAGCCCGCCAACGACGAGAATCGCAATCCCGTAGGCTGCCCCCGACGAGACCGTGTCACCAATTATCTTCCCGATTTTGACGACCTTCAGGATGTAGAAGGCTCCTACGAACAGCATCGCGCCCATCAGTAGCTGTTGGCCGGCGCCGAGGGCGGACAGCGCGTCGAGGAGCCAGCTCATCAGTCGGACCCCTCGTCGTCATTCGAGAACCGGCCGCCGATGACGATCTGCGGCTGGTCATCGTCTGGAGCGTTGTTCGCGCGGTACTCGCGGACGAGCTGAATGAGCGCGTAGCCGCCGATGAGGACCGCGATCAGGAACGCGTCCGAGTTCACGAACTCGGTGAGGAGATCTCCCTCGCCGAGTCCCTGGAGCGCGACGACGCCGGCGATGCCGACAATCGCGATCCACCGGGCCGCAGTGAACTCGTCGGCCTGCCGGAGCAGGAACAGCGAGCCGACTGCGATGCCGGCGACGGCGATGATCGCACCGGCTTCGGAGCCGATACTGAACAGGCCCGCTTCGGCGGCCGCCACGGCGACAGCGGCACCGATAGCGCCCGTGAGAAGTCGGTTCTCCCCGACCGTCACGAGTCCGCTCCCGGCCGACGAAAGGCCGCTTTCGACGACGGACCCGAGCGTGTCACCGATACGCGGGACGCGGCCGACGAGCCCGCCAACACCCNATTGCTATCCAGCTAGACACGCCCGATACCATTCGTAGATAGATCAGTCATCATTAGTGCCGTTTGTCGTCTGTCTTTTCCTGCTGTTTTTTCAATTCAGCGTCCATCATAAGTAGTTCTACAAAGAAGTTCTCAACCACTTGTGGATCGGGACTTTCCACACTAAAATTGGCAATTGTCGGGTCTGTATCTGTCGTCGTTCTCAAATGTTTCACAGGGACTTCGTAGCCGTCTAAAACTGCCTGTGGACCTTCGTGATCCCAATAATTTCCCGGTAATGGCTGTATCTTGTACTGAACTACGACGGTTGTCTCGCCTGATATTCTACCTGTTAGAAATTTTTCTTTTCGATACCAAAATCCTGAATCCTCATGGAATCTCACCGTGTCTATCTTGATTCCCCATCTGTCCCCAATGTGCGTTCCCCCTTCGAGCCTCGACTTCAGGTAGGACTCACGTTCTCTTTGAGATTCGATACCGTTGATTCTTGACTGATAGGCGATGAAGGCGCTCAGAATAGCCGATGCGAGGACGAAGTATTCTGCGGGAATCGGAGGAAGATTCATCTGTAAACAAATATTCTACCAGATTAATAATTTGGTCGATGGAGGGCCTGCCAATGACCTACTCAGTCATCTCCAACTACTTCCTGCTCGGCGAACGTCTGGAGTGACGGCTCATTGCCGACGAGCAGCTGCTTCGTCAGTGCCTTCGCGAGGTTCACCGGCACTGCGTTCCCGATCTGCTTCGTCGTCTCGGTCTTGTTGCCGGCGAACTCGTAGTCCGACGGGAACCCCATCGCAGCCGCCAGTTCACGCGGCTGGAGCATCCGGTACCGGATGTCGAGCCCGTACGGGAACGCCTCCGGCAAGACCAGCGCGAAGCGGTCGCGCGTAGTCACCGTCGGCAGCGGTTCGTCGATTCTGTTTGAGGAGCCGTTCCCGTAGTACTCGACGAGGAACGGCGTCACGACATGGCCGTCTTGGTTCCGTGCCGTGACCGTGTGGAGCGGCCGCTCGTAGGGCTTGTACGTCGCGTTCGAGTGAAGCCCGCCCCGGGAGCCGTTCCGCGGAAGGATGAACGCTGTCGGGTTGTAGAGGCCGATAGCGCCACGTGTCGCGACGGTCGGAACCGTCTCGTCGAGGACGCTCCGGGCCGTCGCTCCGGACTGCTGTCCAAGCAGGTACGGCGTACAGAGTGCGTACTTCCCGCCCTGCGCCGTCACCGTGTCCATCGGCTCGTCTACCGGCTTCGCCGTCGACGTGCCGTAGTACTTCACGAGGAACGGCTCGCAGCGCTCTTCGGCGACCTCGTTGACCTCGTCGACATCGACGACGTCCTCTTGGAGTGCGGCGACATCTTCCTTCCCGAGCTCGGCGACGGCGTCGGCGAACGGTTCGAGCCGCTCGTCGCAGTGCTGCCGGATCCCCTCCGCGATCCGGCGCATCGTGTTGTTCACGAGTGGCCGGTCGCGCTTCCACAGGCTCTCGCCGGCGTCGGACCAGTCGATGACCTCCGCGGCCGGCCGCCAGTCAGGGAGCTCGTCGTCGGCGTCGCTGTGGGTCGGCTCGGGGAACGACGCCCGCCGGCCTCGACGGCCGACAACGAACAGCCGCTTCCGCGTAGTCGGGTCGCCGTAGTTTGCGGCGTTCAGTACCTGCCAGTCGACCGAGTAGCCTAGCGCGTGGAACGCGTTGATCCACGTCTCGAAGATCTCGCCGTTCCGCGTCGGCTGTCCCTCGTCGTCGATCGGTCCCCACGACTCGAGCTCGCGAACGTTCTCCAGCAGCACGTTCTTCGGGCGGAGCTTCTCGACCCAGTCGAGAACGTGCCACGGTGACGCGCGCTTCTGGTCGTTCACCGGCTTCCCGCCGCGAGCTACCGAGAAGTGTGTACACTCCGGCGACGCGATGAGCACGTCGACGCCGCCTTCCTCGACGACGTCGGGCGGGTGGAGTTCCTCCACCTTCGAGACGTGATGATCGCCGCTCGGGTGGTTCCGCTTGTGGGTCTCGATCGCGGTTTCCCAGTGGTTAACTGCGGTGACTTGGAGATCGAGGCCGAGGTCGTCGCACGCCTGCGAGAGGCCTTCGAGGGTCCCGCCGGCGCCGCAGAACAGGTCGACGGCTCGAACTGTGGGTTCCGCCAAAGAATTATCATCGGACGAGTAGTTCATCCGATTATGAATCCGTTCCAACTGCTGGGCGGTATCCTCGCCGGACTCGTAACTTTGGCCGTTCTCGCTCTCCTGCTTTGGTTCTTTGTTGGTCACTGGTTCCCGGCCTTCTCCGAGCTGATGATTGTCAGCTTCTAACGATTCAGACATTGTCGTCTCCATCCTCGAACGCTGGCGCAAGATCTTCCAGCTCCAGCTCATCGATGTCGATGTCGTTCACACTGAGGCTGTCTCCCTTCAGCGCCGCCGCGGCGAACCGTGCGAGTTGCTTTGCTCCCGTTTCCGTCCGCACCACGAGGTAGTGGAGGTCCGCCGGACCGCTGCTCTCTGATATGTCGACGCTCTCGTCGGTGGCGTAAACCCGAACGCCCGCGTCTGGTGTCCGATCGATAGCCGCGCAGTCTTCCGGATTCTCGGTTTCACTCATGGTCTTGGTGGTAGTCTCGTCAGTCATCGCTCTGTGCCCCCTCGAAGCTCGTCAGCCCTCGCTGCGGCGTCTCAATCGACTCGACACCATCGCCCCGTTCGAACAGCGTCACGCTCGATTTCGGCAGATAGCCACCCGCGCCGTCACGGTGTGGCTGCGCGAACTCCCACGCTTTCTCCGAGTAGTCGGTCGCGCCTCCGACCGCCAGGTGGTCAGACGCTTCGACCGTCTCGATGTCCTTGTCGTCCGCGTCGAGCAGCCATTCCGGCAACCACACCACGCAGTTGAACGCCTTCTCGCTGAAGATCGTCGCCACTCGCTGCTTGTCACGGTCGTTCGGGGCCGCTGCCGCCGCGATGTCCTCCCACGAGGTCACCACGTAGTAACGATCAGTCATCGGCCGGTACCTCCAGATCCCCACCCGCATCCGGGGTCGGCGTGTCCGACGCCGTCGACGCGTGCCGCCGAGCGTGTTCGCCGTGGTCGACGACTTCGATGTTTTCCGCCCGGTTGTCCCACTTCAGTCCGTTCTCGTGGTGAACGTCCGAGCCGTCGAGGTCTGCGAAGATCGCCCAGAGCGGTGTCGACGCCGCGTAGCACTCCACGACGGCCAGCAGCCGGTGGTGCGCCACGTAGACGTCCTCCTTCCCCTCGACGTCGGTCGACGGCCGGTTCTCGTACGACCGCCAGCGCTCGTATCCCGCGCCCGAGCCGCTGCCGGGCTTCGTCTCGAATCGCGCGTCCGGCATCACCGGTCACCCCCAGTGAACAGGTCCGCCGTCCGCTCGATCTTCCCCGGGACGTCCTCGAGCGCCTCGGCGAGCTCGTCCTCGGAGGTTCCGGCGGGCGCCTCAACGACGAGACTGATGTCGCCCCGCTCCGCGCTCGCCAGCATCCGGTCGCCCGAGATCTCGACGTTGAGCACGGTCGGCTGCTCCGGCGCCGCCTCCTGCGGCGTCTCGTCCGGAATTGCTCCGCCGTCGGTCTCCAGTTCCGGTTCGTATCTCTCCTCTTCCTGCCGTTGCTCGCGCTGTCGCTTGATCGCGATCAGAATCATTCCGATCCCGAAGGCGCCGATTCCGAGCCCAGCAGCAGGGTCGACGACTCCAGCACCAGCACCGGATGAGAAGCCGACTCCCATCGCCGCGAGTTCGTTGTTCGACAGCGTCATGCTTCCCTCCAGTAGTCGACCACGTGGCTCGCGTGCTTCTCGTCGTGCTCCCAGGGAGAGTCGTCGCCGACCTCCAGCAGCATCGTCGTCGTCTTCTCGCAGGTACAGCAGTACGCCGAGACAACTCGCCGTTCGTCGACGTCGACCTCGTAGGGCTCGGACTCGGAGGGCCCGCGCATGTCGACGTTCTCGGCCGCGCCGACCACGTGCTCGCTACGCGCCATCGGACTCACCTCCGTTGGCCTCGACGTCGTACTCTTGTCCCTTCTCGGGGAGCGCGACGTTCATCACGTACTCTTCGCCGTCTTCGGTCAGCGAGCCTCGCACCTCGACCCCGTGCGGCACCTGCTCGATGTCGACCTGCTCGCCAGCGAGGTAGACCGACCACTGAGTGAGGTCGGTCGAGTTCGTCATCGAGACTCTCCAGCCGAGCGCCGTCGCCCGCGACGACTCCGTGACCGGATCGTCGCTCTCAACGACGCACTCGGGACAGGTGAACAGGAACGTGTGCTCTCCGAACCGGACGTCGAGCTGCGAGCCGCAGTCCCCGCACGTCGCGTCGACGCGGTATCCGCGGAGGTAGGCCCGCTCGCCGGCGACCCACGCGTAGTAGTCCTCGTCGAACGGACATTCGTGCGGCCCGCTACGGGCGTCGTTGGTGGCGCTCATTCGCCTACCTCCGCGCCTGCCGCCGCCAACTCGTCGAGCCGGTCGCTCGGGTCGCCACCGTCCGTCGCCGCCTCCGACGACGTCGGCGACGCTTCGGGCGTCGGCGCCTGCTCGGGTGCGTTCAGCGGCTCGCCGTCTCGCCGCCCGACCACGAGCCAGACGCCGTCGTGTCCCCAATCCTTCCAGAGCAGGCTCTCGTTCACGAGCGGCTTGATCACCCGGGACCGAACCGCGGGCTTCGGGATGTTCAGCGCGTTCGCCAGCACCGACTCCGCGGTCCCGATCTCGATCCGGCCGCCGACGTCCGCCCAGTCGACGAGCTCCCAGTAGCCTTCCAGGGCCTTCGCCGGGACGTCGACCTCGGTCGGGTCCGTCTCCGCCTCGGTCTCGCTCGCGTCTGCGAGCCGGTCGAGCGCGTGCCGGAGCGCGGCCGCCATCGAGCCGTGCTCCTGCTCTGCGGCCTCCAGCGCTTCGAGCCGCTTCTCGTCGCGGATCGGCGCCTTCGCGACGCGTTCCTCGTCACTCATCGATCATCACCTCCTCGGCCGAGTACAGGACTCGGCACATCCAGCAGTAGTAGTCACCATCCGGCTCGCTGTCGCCGACCTCTTCGAGATCGTCGTTCGGGCACCGCCAATCGGGACAGGCGGCTGTCTTCGTCGCTGCCTCAACCATCGAGCATCACCTCCTCGGCCTCGACGACTCGCTGGAACTCGTCGGAGTCGCCTCCGTTGTCCGGGTGCGTCTCCGCCTTCCGAGCCCGAGCTGCGGACTCGACCACGTTCTCCGGTGCGTCCGGCGCGACGCCGAGGACCTCGTGCGCTGGTTGGCTCGTGGCAGTTCCTGCGACCGCGTCGTCGTCGGCGGGCGGGAGCCGGGCAGCCGCGAACTCGGAGTCGCCGGTCTGAACCGGCCGCTGGCTCCGCATCCGCGTCTCGTTGACCCACTTCAGGACGTACCGGACGTTGTCGCGGAGTCGCGGCGAGGCGTCGCACGCGACTGCGAACTGCTCGCCGTCGTCGACCCACCGCAGCACGAATCCCGGATCGTCCGGGTTGGCGTTGTGGAGCGGCAGGCCGTTCGACTTCGTGTGAGCGTTCGCGATCTCTCCGCGCCACTCGTCGACGTCCATCCGGCCCATCTCGGTCGTGAGTTCCTTCGTCGTCAAACCGAGCGTCGCCTCGAAGCTCCGGTTCCGCTCGCGGTCTCCGGCGGCCGTTCGCTCGAATCCGGCGGGCCAGTCGAGCGTCATGCCGCCACCCCGCTACGCCTGCGAGCAGCCGCGAGGCCGCATAATGCGCGCCGCCGCGCGCGCCGCGCTAAGTTCGCGCACCCACTCGCACCCACGCTACGAGGGCGCCGATTCTCGGACCCCCCCGTACCTCCGTACGGTTCGGCTGATTCGGAGGTAGAGGATTCAGAAGCATCGATGGTGGCGGAAAAGCACCCGTACGGGTGGGAAGTCCGACCGTACGGTTTGAACACTCCAGTTGATCCACTCGAAACGGAGGTCACCGTTCAACACCTCCGTCGGCCGCGACCGGCTGGCTCGCGTCGGCTTCGGCCCGCTCGGCCTCTGCGTCGTCGATCGAGAGCCACCACGGCGGCGAGAGGTGCGTCCGACCCGTGTCGAGGTCGGTGACACCGAGGTCGTCGAGCGTCCACCGCCGCCAGAGCAGCGCGACGTGAGCGCACCATCCGCGGAAGTGGTGGCCGTCACAGTCGCACTCGGCAACGAGATCCCCCTCGTAGACCGCGAACAGCACGCGGTGCTTCGAGAGCGCAGTCTCGTCGTCTTCGCGGCCGAGAAGGACGTCGAACTCCGCCGGGTTCACCGCGCCGACCTGCGACGGAGCGACCTGTGCGCGCCGCCAGCTCGTCGACGTGGTCCATCCGCTCGGGAACTGGAGCCGATCCGGCTCTCCGAGACGGTTCGCGATCTGCTCGCGGAGTTCGTCGACGCGATCAGACATCGGCGTCACCCCCGAACGAGCAGTTCGGACAGGTGTCGTACGGGATCGCGCTGCCGGGCTTCGAGGTCCGCGTGAGCTTCGTTCCGCACTCGGGGCAGAACCTCATGGCCGGCACACCCCGTCGTCGAGCGCGGCGCACCGCTGCTTGTACTCGGTGATGTAGCAACCGCAGAATTCGCAGATCTTCGGCTCGGAGTTTACCTCAGGTTCACAAAGGTTTAATTCTGGAGTGGGGCCGGAGGGNGGTGATGTAGCAACCGCAGAATTCGCAGATCTTCGGCTCGGAGTTTACCTCAGGTTCACAAAGGTTTAATTCTGGAGTGGGGCCGGAGGGATTTGAACCCCCGATCGACTGATATCTCCGGTGCGCCTCGGAACTCCAGAGGGTCGTCAACACGACCGATGATCAGTCGGCCGCTCGGTATATCAGTCTGGAGTGTCGTCCCGGGCGCAAGCCTCTGGAGTCAGTCGCCATGCCTGGCTTGGCCACAGCCCCGCGTGATCTCGCATCAGACCGTTGCCGAAACGCGGATAAAGGGGTTTCGATCGAGGGCGTTCGGGGGACGGCGACGTGCTCCCGGTCCCGCGAATATCGGTCCGCTCCGGCGGCGTGCGGAACGGACGGAGACCGGCGCTACTCCCGGTCGTCGGCGCTCCAGTCGCAGTCTTGGCATTTGTAGCCGGTGACGAACTCGGTCACGCTCGGCATGTACCCGACCGAGATGACGTCGCCGCCGCACTCCGGGCAGTCGCGGTCGGCGTCCGTGATCGACTCGGCCTCCAGCACCGACTCACCTTCGACCAGCTCTGCGAGCTTCTCGGGCGTCACCATCCGCCCCTGAACGACGCGGTTCGACATACCTGCCGTTCGGGGTCGAGTACCTAAACCCCGGCGACACGCGCGGGACGCGGACCGCCGACCGACGCGCGTCGAACGCGCCGGGGCCCGCGGTCGATTATCCCGGAACTACAGCCACGGCGCGCGGGAGTCGTCGTCCGTGAACGGGTCCGGGTCGTCGTCGGTCTCGCGCCCCTCGCCGCCGTTCGCGAGGACTGCGACGTCGTCGTCGACGATGGGGGAGGGCCCCTCTGGCGGCGCGTCGAGCGGGGGATCGCTCGGCGACTCCGCGGGCTCTTCGCCGCCGTCGGTCGGGTCCGCGTCCGACGCGTCCGCCCCGTCGACCGACTCGCCGTCGTCCGGCGCGTCGTCACCGGGCGCGTCACCGTCGGCGGCGCCCGCCACGCCGTCCGAGTTCGGGTCGTACGCGAACAGGGTCGTCACGGCGAGCACCGCGAGCGCGATGGGCGCGTCCGTCTGCATCAAGTCGAACGGGCCGAGCAGGATCGGCAGCGCGAGCACGCCCAGCGCGACCGCGGAGCCGAACCGGAACCGGTCGATGTCGACGCGACCGCGGAGGTGCGGCGACAGCAGCGCGATCGACAGCGCGAACCCGACGCCCACGGCGGCGGCCGCGGTCCCGTTGACCACGTACTCGGTCGAGGTCCGCAGCGCGAACCCCGACGGATCGAAGCTCGCGACGAGTCCGAGCCCGATGATCACGCCCGGGCTCGGCAGGTACTCGCCGACCTCCGAGCTGGCGGTCTTGGCGGCGACGGTCAGGATGACGAGCCCGGCGAACCGCTCGAAGACGGGGAGATCGAGGAGTCCTTGGAGCGTCGGCGCGAGTGCGGCCTCGACGGCGGCGATCGGGATGATCACTGCGCCGATCAGCAGGATCGAGGCCGCCATCTCCCGGCGGGAGCCGTCCATCTCCGCGAGGATCACCGCGGCGGTCGCGGAGCCGCCGAAGATGAGGATGCCGGTCTCGACGACGCCGGTGGCCGAGCCGAGGACGCCGGCGACAACGAGTGCGGGGAAGATGCCGTCGACGAGCGGCAGGGCCATGACGGTCGCGAGCAGCTTCGTCGCGCTCCCGACCTGCTGTTCGAGCCGCAGGGCGACCGGGTGACGTGACGTGCTCATTTAGGGACGATAGCCCTGACCGGCGGGGTGGCGGTGGGACGCGTGCGACTCGCGGTGGTCCGGGGACCGGCACGCGGAGTCCACGCCGCGGGGGGTCCGACGAGCCCATGTAAAGGGTTTGCGCGGATTGCCGGCTGTAAAGCGGACGCCGAGGTCGGCGTTCGGCTGGCCGGCGATGCGCGCGTTCACGGGACTGTCGGAGTCCATACCAGATATACGTGTTTCGGTCGCGTTAAAGGTTGTGTGAGACGTGTCCGCACGACACGAAGGATCGACGACGAACTCCGGACTTCGACGACGATACGTCGACGCTTTCCGATCTTCTCCGATCATCTCTCGGCTTTCGAGTTCACTCTCTCGGCTACCGGGGTCGGATGGAGGGCTCCGACCGAGGACGCTCGCGCGAGCGGGCTTGAGCAGATAAAAATCCACGATTGTGTATACAATACGAGTTCGGATGTGATCAACCACCACGTCCGTGCCGTCTCGCAACGCTTTTCATCGGCCGTTCATGACGGATTATATGGCGACAGATTCTGGCCGATTCTCGGCGAAGCTCGAGGTTCCGGAAGCGCTGACGTTCGACGACGTGCTGCTCCGCCCCAAGGAGAGCCGGGTCGAGCCCGACGACGCCGACCTGAGCACGCGGGTGTCGAGGAACGTCGAGCTCACCGTCCCCGTGCTGTCGGCGGCGATGGACACCGTCACCGAGAGCGACCTCGCGATCGCGATGGCCCGCGAAGGCGGCCTCGGCGTCCTCCACCGCAACATGACCGTCGAGGAGACGGCCGCCGAGGTCGAGCGCGTCAAGCGCGCCCACGAGCTCGTCATCCGCCGCGAGAACGTCGTCACCGTCTCGCCGGACGACACCGTCAGCGAGGCGGACGCCGTGATGGAGCGACAGGGCGTCTCCGGCGCCCCCGTCGTCGACGAGGGCGACGCCGTCCTCGGTATCATCTCCGGTACCGACATCCGCCCGTACCTCGAGGTCGGCGAGGAAGACGCCGTCCGCGAGGCGATGACCGACGAGGTCATCACCGCGCCGGAGGACGTCGGGGCGCGCGAGGCGCTCGAACTGATGTACGAGCACAAGATCGAGCGCGTCCCGGTCGTCGACGGCGACGACCGACTCGTCGGCCTCGTCACGATGCAGGGCATCCTCCAGCGCCGCGAGCACGAGGAGGCCGCCCGCGACGAGCGCGGCCGCCTGCTGGCCGGCGTCGCCGTCGGTCCCTTCGAGGAGGAGCGCGCCGTCGCGGCCGACGAGGCCGGCGTCGATATCATCTTCATCGACTGCGCGCACGCGCACAACCTCAACGTCTTGGACTCCGCCGAGGCGATCAAAGAGACCGTCGACGCCGACGTCGTCGTCGGCAACGTCGGGACGCGCGAGGCCGCCGAGGCCGCGGTGGACTTCGCCGATGGCCTGAAGGTCGGCATCGGCCCGGGGTCGATCTGTACCACGCGCGTGGTCAGCGGCGCGGGCATGCCCCAGATGACCGCGGTCGCCGAGGTCGCGGACGTCGCGAGCGACCACGGCGTGCCCGTCATCGCCGACGGGGGGATCCGCTACTCCGGCGACGCGATCAAGGCGCTCGCGGCGGGCGCGGACGCGGTGATGCTCGGCTCCTACTTCGCCGGCACCGACGAGGCGCCCGGCCGCGTCATCACGATGCAGGGCAAGAAGTACAAACAGTACCGCGGAATGGGCTCGGTCGGCGCGATGAAGTCCGGCGGCGGCGACCGCTACCTCAAGGAAGAGGACGAAGACGAGGAGTTCGTTCCCGAGGGCGTCGAGGCGGCGACCCCGTACAAGGGGAGCCTCGCCTCCGAGCTCCACCAGCTGACGGGCGGGATTCGCTCCGGGATGGGATACGTCGGCGCCGAGACCGTCCCCGACCTCCACGAGCGCGCGGAGTTCGTCCGCGTCTCCTCTGCGGGCCAAAGCGAGAGCCACCCGCACGACGTGATGATCACGGACGAGGCGCCCAACTACAGCCCGGACGAGTAGCACGGACGGATACCCCAGACGAGTAACCCGGACGAGTAACTCGAACGGCCGGTTCGGGCGGCCGCGATCGGACCCGACCCCCACGGCGCGACCGATCCCGCTGCGCGTCGAAGAGGTATTTTAATATAGCCAGCGGCGAGACGAAACGTGTGAGCGAACACCCCCTCGCTCCCGTCATCCATGAGTGAGCAACCGCCGCTGGTCCTCGTGGTCGAGGACGAACCCGACTTGGCCGACCTGTACGCCGCTTGGCTCGGCGACGAGTACCGCGTCCGAACCGCGTACGGCGGCCGCGAGGCGCTCGACCAGCTCGACGAGGCCGACGACGAGGTCGACGCGATACTCCTCGACCGTCGGATGCCCGGCCTCTCCGGCGACGAGGTCCTCACCGCCGTCCGCGACCGCGGTATCGACTGTCGGGTCGCGATGGTCACCGCCGTCGAGCCCGACTTCGACATCCTGGAGATGGGGTTCGACGACTACCTCGTCAAGCCCGTCACGAGCGA
Source organism: Halorubrum distributum JCM 13561 (assembly GCF_000337395.1). Lineage (NCBI taxonomy): Archaea > Methanobacteriati > Methanobacteriota > Halobacteria > Halobacteriales > Haloferacaceae > Halorubrum > Halorubrum distributum. The sequence continues at coordinate 23,805 of NZ_AOJF01000025.1, read as the reverse complement.
CACGCTTCGTGAGACGGTGGAGGGACTGTTGCGCCGCGGCGAGTACGATACGGAGGTCCAGGAGCTGTTCTCGCTGACCTCGAAGAAGGCGATGCTTGAGTCCGAGAAGAGCGCCAGCGACCTCGCGGACAACGAGGAGTACCAGCGGCTCACGGAGCGGATCGCGGAGCTCCGCGAGCGGGCCGACGAGTCGCGCGACGCGGTTGCGACCGACGACGAGGACTACGAGAAGCTCTTCCAGGACTTCGACACCGACGGGTAGCCCGCGACCGAACCGGGCGAGGGGAACGCCGCCGACTCTTTATCACCGATCGAGCCGAAGCCGTGTTTACATGCGCGTCCGGGACCTGCCGCTGTCTCAGCCCGTCGTCGACCACTTCGCCGAGCGCGGCGTGCGCGAGCTGTACCCGCCGCAGCGCGCGGCGGTCGAGGCGGGCGTCTGCGAGGGCGCCGACGTCGTCGCTGCGGTGCCGACCGCGTCGGGCAAGACGTTCATCGCCCAGCTAGCGTTGCTGACCGCGGACGGCCCCGGGCTGTACGTCTGCCCGCTCCGCGCGCTCGCCCGCGAGAAGTACGAGACGTTCGCGGCGCTCCCCGGCGTCGACGTGGGCATCTCCACCGGCGACTTCGACGCGACGGGCGAGGCGCTCGCGGGCAACGACGTGGTGGTCGCCACGAGCGAGAAGGTCGACTCGGCGATCCGGAACGGCGCCTCGTGGGTCGACGAGCTCGCCTGCGTCGTCGTCGACGAGGTCCACCTGCTCGGCGCGAAGCGGCGCGGGCCGACCCTCGAAGTGACGCTCGCGACGCTCCGCCGCCGGAACCCAGAGCTTCAGACGGTGGCGCTGTCGGCGACCGTCGACAACCCCGACGCGATCGCGGACTGGCTCGACGCCGAACTCGTCGAGTCGGAGTGGCGACCGGTCGACCTCCGGACCGGCGTCGCGGTCGGCGGCGAAGTCGCGTTCGACGACGGAACGAGCCTCTCCGTCGACGTCGGCTCCATCGCTGACGGAGCCGACGGCGAGGGAGACGACGGGGGCGACGCAGGCGAGGTGGGCGACGCAGGCGACGCGAACGACCCCACCGAGGTCACGGCCGCGCTGGTCGCCGACGCGGTCGCCGACGGCGGGCAGTGCCTCGCGTTCGTCCGGTCCCGGCGCGAGGCGGTCGACCTCGCGGAGCGGCTCGCGGACGACGGCCTCGCCGCGGAGCTCGGGGTCGAGGACGCGGCCGCCGCGGCGGCCGAGGAGGCCACCGACGTGGACGGCACGCTCACCGGCCGACAGCTCGCGGACTGCCTGCGCGCGGGCGTCGCGTTCCACCACGCGGGGCTCCGCTCGGGCCACCGCGGGGTCGTCGAGTCGGCGTTCCGCGAGCGCGACGTGGCCTGTATCTGTGCCACCCCCACGCTGGCGGCCGGCATCAACGTGCCCGCCCGGCGGGTCGTCGTCCGCGACCAGCGCCGGTACGGCGAGGGCGGCATGTCGTGGATCCCGACGCTGGAGGTCCACCAGATGTGCGGCCGCGCCGGGCGTCCGGGGCTCGACCCGCACGGCGAGGCGGTCCTCGTCGCCGACGCGGACACGCGCGACGAGGTTCACGAGCGGTACGTCGAGGGCGAGCCCGAGGCCGTCGAGTCGCAGCTCGCCGACCCGGCCGCGCTGCGGACGCACGTCCTCGCGGCGGTCGCGACGGGGTTCGCGGCGACCGAGACGGAGATCCTCGACGTGTTCGAGGGGACGTTCTACGCGCGGGAGACGGGCGCCGGTGGCCTCGCGGACGCGGTCGCCGTCGCGGTCGACGACCTCGTCGCGGCCGGGATGGTCGCCCGGGAGACGGGCGGCGTCGAGGACTACCGGCTCGTCGCGACGGCCGTCGGCGAGACGACCTCGAAGCAGTACGTCCGCCCCGAGACCGGCGAGCGGATCGTCGCCGGCCTCCGGGCGGCGGCCGACGTATCGGACGCGACGACGCTCACGGCCTTCGAGGTGATCTGCGACACGCCGGACATGCAAGACACCTACCTCGGGAACGCCGAGCGCGCCGACGTCTACCAGTTCGCTCGGACGAACGCCGCCCACCTCACCACGGACATGACGGAGCCGGACGACTTCGAGGGGTGGCTGGAGTCGGTGAAGACCGCGCGAATCCTCGACGAGTGGATCGGCGGCGCGACCGTCGAGGAGCTCGTCGAGCGGTATCGGATCGGTCCCGGCGATCTCGACTCGCGCGTGGAGCGCGCCGAGTGGCTGTTGAGCGCGGCCGAGGCGCTCGGGGAGACGATCGGCGTACGCGTCCCGGCGGTGTCGCGGGCGCGGTCGCGGCTGTGAGAAACGGGCGATGAGAAACGGGCGGTGCGGAACCGGCGACGACCGGCGGCGCTTCAGTCGGCCGATCCGACAGCGCGGTGGAACGGGGTCCGGGCGATGGTCTGCCGGAGCTCCGCGAGCGAGTCGCGCCCCACGTCGCTCGCGGCGGACATCACCGCGAACACCTCCTGTCTGGACACCTTCACGCCCGTCTCGGTGAGCGCGTCCTCCGGGCGGCTCCCGAGCTCGCGGAGGGTGCCGACCGCGAGCAGGTACGGGACGGTCCACGCCTCCATCGTGTTGCCGTTCGAGAGCGGCATCGTCTCGAGGTACGCCTGCGCGTCGTCGAGGAACGAGCGGGCGTAGTCGGCGGTGCGGTCGACGACGCGCGCGGACGACTCGCGGTTCTCGGGGTGGACGACGCGCTCCTGGTCGACCCCCTCGGCCTCCAGCCACTCGGCGGGGAGGTAGACATTGTTCTCCTCGGTGTAGTCGTCGTAGACGTCCTTCGAGACGTTCACGAGCTGGAGGAGGAGTCCGAACTCCTCGGCGGTCTCCCGCAGGCGCTCCGCGCGCTCCTCGCCGATGTCCTCGCGGGTGAGCAGGTTCGTGATGAGGTTGCCGACGGTGCCGGCCGCGTAGTAGCAGTACTGCTCTAACTCCTCGCGGTCGTCGATGCGGAGCCCGCCCTCGGTGGCGTGGCGGTCGACGAACATCGCCATCCCGTCGACCATCTCCAGCACCGGCGGGACGATGGCCGCCTGGGCCTCCGGGTCGAGCTCCTCGAACGTCGCGGCGATGGTCGGCGCCTCGGCGACGACGGTCCAGTCGTCGTCGCGCTCGGCGGGCAGCCACTCGTCGACCGCCTCGCGGAACTGGCCGATGTCGGTCTCGTCGTCCGGGTCGATCGCCCGCCGGTAGGTCCGCAACACGTCGCTCTGGGCGTCCGGCGGGATGTGCCCGGCGTCCTCGACCGTGTCGGCGACGCGGCAGAGGAGGTAGCCGACGCAGATCTGCGAGGCCATCGGTTCCTCTAACACGTCGACCGTCAGCGCGAAGGTCCGCGAGACCCCCTGGACCGCCTCGTGACACCACGCGAGGTCGGCCTCGCCGGGGGCGTGTTCTCGTCCGCTCATTCAGTTGCCAGTGTTTACGGCACAACGCATAAAAAGCCTCGTGGAACGGCGGTCGGGCGTCGTTCCTCGGCCGAGCCGCCGAAATCGCACGACGAAGCGCCCGTCCCCTCCGACGAACCGTCGGCCCGTGTACAACCGTGTGAAAACGGCTAAGTCCGCCCGGCCGAACGCCACGGCATGGAGTTCACGCTCACCGAAGAGCAGCGTCAGATCCGCGACACGGTCGCGGAGTTCGTCGACGAAGAGGTCGTCCCCCGCGCGGCCGAGATAGACGAGACCGACGAGTTCCCCGCGGACCTCGTCGAGGAGATGGCCGACCTCGGCCTCATGGGCATGCCGTTCCCGGTCGAGTACGAGGGCGCCGGGCTCGACTACCACAGCTACGCGATCGGACTCGAGGAGATCTCCCGCGGCTCGGGCGGGCTCGGCACCGTCGTCGCGGCCCACACCTCCTTGGCCGGTAACATGCTGTACGAGTTCGGGGACGAGGCCCAGAAGGAGGAGTACCTCACCGCCCTGAACACCGCCGAGGACATCGGCGCGTTCGCGCTCTCGGAGGCCGAGGCGGGCTCCGACGTGCCCGCCATGTCGACCACGGCCGAGCGCGACGGCGACGGGTACCTCGTCAACGGCGGGAAGCTCTGGATCTCGAACGGCTCCGTCGCGGACACGGTCACGTTGTTCGCGAAGACCGACCCCGACGCCGGACGGAAGGGCATCTCGTCGTTCGTCGTGCGCCCGGAGGAGGACGACGGGTTCATCGTCGAGGGGACGGAGGACAAGCTCGGCGACAAGGGGTGTCCGACCGCCGAGCTCCGGTTCGACGACATGTGGATCCCGGAGGAGCGTCGGCTCGGCGAGGAGGGCGAGGGGTTCGTCCACGCGCTGAAGACGCTCAACGGCGGCCGGATCACCATCGCGGCCCGGTCGGTCGGGATCGCGCGCGCCGCGCTCGACGAGGCGAAGGACTACGCCCAGCAGCGCGAGCAGTTCGACCGCCCGATCTCGGACTTCCAGGCCATCCAGCACAAGCTCGCGGACATGGACACGAAGGCGCGCGCCGCGGAGCTGCTGATGCACGAGGCCGCCGACCTGAAGATGCGCGACGAGGACTACATCAAGGAGGCCGCGCAGGCGAAGCTGTACGCCTCCGAGATCGCCCGCGAGGTCGCCAACGAGGGGATCCAGATCCACGGCGGCTACGGCTACACCAAGGACTTCCCCGCCGAGCGCTTCTACCGCGACGCGAAGCTCTCGGAGATCTACGAAGGCACGAGCGAGGTCCTGCGCAACACGATCGCTCAGCAGCTGCTCGACGAGTAGCGCCGCCCGCCGCGACGGTCAGGGTCGCGAACTGGGGTCGCCGTTCTCGGGGCCACCGCCGGCGTCGTCAGCGTCCGCCCGTTCGTCCTCGTTGCGGTCGCCGTTGGTTCCGTTTCCGTCGCCGTCGTCTTCTGTCTCGTCTGCGTCGCCTGCTTCGTCGGCCCGGGGTCCGTGCGCCACGTCGGCATCCGACGGGTTCTGGTCGACCGCGTACCCGCCCGTGTCGATCCGCTCCGCGGGCTCCGAGTAGTCGCGGTCGCTCGGCGAGAAGTCCGGACGGACGACGCCGTCGTCGGGTATCTCTGGCTCTTCGTCTGGGGGTTCCTCCGTCGTCGCGCCGTCGGCTTCCGCGTCGACGACCGCGTCCTCGACGGGACCGTCGCTGCCGGTCTGGTCGCCTCCGGTCCGTTCGTCGCCTTCGACGCTCTCTTTCGCTCCGGTCCGTTCGTCGCCTTCGACGCTCCCTTTCGCTCCGGTCCGCTCGTCGCCTTCGACGCCCTCGGCGGCTCCGACGCTCCCGTCTCCCTCCGCGTCGTCGTCGATCCACTCGAAGGAGTCTGTCCCTTCGCTCCGCCGCTCCGCGACGGCGGTCGCGAGGCGCTCCGTGAGCGTCTCCTTTAGCTCCTCGGCCTCGTCGACCTCGAAGTCGACGGCCGCGGCGTCGCTGCCGGTCAGCGAACTGGTCCCCGCCGTGTCGGCGACGATCGTCGCGACGCCCCACCGGCGCTGGAACACGGTGCGGCTGTCGATCACGTTCTGGATCCGGTAGTACGGGACGACGGCGACCGTCCGGCTCCAGAACCCGTTCCGCGTGAGCAGGTGGTCCTCGCCGACCCAGTAGCCGCGGTGCTTCCACTTCAGGTGCGCCGCGGGCGGCACGGCGAGGAGGAGCGCGGCGACGCCGTACCACGGGAGCGACGGCGAGACGTACCAGTCCACGCCGTACGCGACGGCCGTGAGCACCCCGACGATCATCGCGTACCGGATGACGTACCGCCACCGGATCCGCTTGGGCGGCCGGTTGAAATCCGGCGACCCGAACGACTCGATCTCGTGTGCGAGCCGGTAGACGCGGTCGGTCGCGGCGATCGGCACGGCGGACTGGTTGCCGGACTCCGAGCCCTGACCGGGGGCGTACCCCGCGGTCTCGATCGAGAGGCTCGCGTAGCCGAGCGCTCGCTTAGCGGGGTTGTCGGTGATCCGAAGCGCCTGGACCTTCTCGGTCGGGATCGACCCGCTGTACCGGCGGAACAGCCCGCGCTCGTAGCGCAGTTCGTCGCCGGCCCGCGAGAGCCGGAACCCGTAGTAGTTCGAGAAGGCGACGCCCGCGCCGATGAGCCACGACGCGATGAACAGCGCCGCGACGCCGACGAACGCCGTCGCGGTGAGCGCGGCGGCCGACGTCTCCGGCAGGAAGCTCGACAGCACCGGGAACGACCCGGAACTCAGGAAGGCGAGGAGGCCGATCAGGCGCCCGTCGAACGACAGTGCCCCGACCAGCGCCAGCTCGCCGGGCGAGATGGCGAACAGCTCCTCCTCGTCGGGCGCGAACGCGTCGTCGCGGCCGCCCCCGACCGCGTCCGTCGCCGTCCCGTCGCCGGCGTCCTCGCCCCGCGAGCTCGCCGACTTCCGTCGCTGGACCTCGCGCTGGAGCCGCGTCGCCTCCGCGGGCGTGACGAAGCGGATCGACCCCTCCGTGCTGGAGCCGCCGGCGGTCTCCAGATCGACCGCGGCGACGCCGATCGCGCGCTGGAGCACGCCGCGGCTCACGTCGACGTTCTGGATCCGCCGGTACGGGATCTCGCGCTCGCGCCGGGAGATGACGCCGGAGGAGATGTCGAGCGTGTCCTCCGTGAGGACGTACTCGAACCGGCGGTAGTACGCGACCTCGTAGGCGAGCATCACGAGGAGGATCGCGGCCCCGCCGCCGACCGCGAGCGGGAGGCCGAACCCGCCGCTGTTCACGATCACGAACAGCGCGACGGCGGTCCCGGCCGCCTTCTGGAGCGCGCGGTACGGGACCGACTGCGGCGCTAACTTCACACCGCGTCCTCCCCGTCGGCGCGGATCGCCAGCCGCTTCAACTCCTCGCGGAGGTCGCTCGCGCCGTCCGGTGTCAGCCCGGGGATCCGCACGTCCGCGCCGCGCGACCCGGCGGTGTACACCACGCAGGAGGCGAGGCCGACGGTCCGCTCGATCGGGCCGCGGCGGGAGTCGACGTGCTGGATCCGCACCAGCGGTACCGTCGTCCGGACCTGCGTGATCACGCCGCGGTCGAGGTAGATCGCGTCCTCGCGGATCTCGTAGCTCCAGCGGCGGTAGCGGAGCAGCGCGTGCGCGACGGTGAGCGTCAGGACGACGGCCCCGGCGGCGACCGGCGCCCACCGCGGGAGGTATTCGAGGTACGCGCCGCCGACGAACGGCGCGGTGACGAGCGCCGAGAGCAGCACCGCGCGGAGGACCCACACGACCTGGACTCGGGGGTGAAGCGTCTGTGTCGTCATCGGCGGTCCCCCGTCGCATGTCCGTGTGTCATGGCCGGCGATTGACGGCCCCGACGTATAAGTCCGGCCGGAAACGGCCGGAGAAAACGGCCGAAAGATCGTGTGAGATATTCTCTTCCGGAGGCGATACTTGCCGAAACCGATATGCCGCGCGACGGAGTCGTTCCGGCCATGGCCGACGATCCGTTCGAGAACATGCTCGCCCAGATGGACCGCGCCGAGGAGTACGCAGACGTGGACCACGGGGTGTTCGAGCGGCTCAAACACCCGGAGCGCACGCTGAAGGTGACGCTCCCGGTCAGGCTGGAGTCCGGCGAGGTCGAGGTGTTCGAGGGGTACCGCTGTCAGTTCGACAGCGCCCGCGGCCCGTTCAAGGGCGGCGTCCGATTCCACCCCTCGGTCACTCAGCGCGAGGTCGAGGCGCTCGCCGGGTGGATGACCTGGAAGACGGCCCTGGTCGACCTCCCCTACGGCGGCGCGAAGGGCGGCGTGATCTGCGAGCCGAAGGAGCTCACCGACCAGGACCTCGAACGGCTCACGCGGCGGTACACCGAGGGGATCCGTCGGATGATCGGTCCCGAGACCGACGTGCCGGCGCCCGACATGAACACGAACCCGCAGACGATGGCGTGGATGATGGACACCTACTCGATGTACGAAGGCCACTCCATCCCGCAGGTCGTCACGGGCAAACCGCTGGAGATCGGCGGGACGCCCGGCCGCGTGGAAGCCACGGGCCGCGGCGTCTCGCTCGTCACCGAGCGCCTCTTCGAGTACCTCGACCGCGACCTCTCCGACGCGTCCGTCGCGATCCAGGGGTTCGGGAACGTCGGCTCGAACGCGGCCCGGCTCCTCGACGAGTCCGGCGCCAGCGTGGTCGCCACCTCCGACGTGTCGGGCGCGGCGTACGACCCGGACGGCCTCGACGTGGCGGCGCTCGGCGCGCACGTCGACGCCGGCGGGCTGATCGAGGAGTACGTCGCGGGCGAGTACCGGGGGAACGCGGACGGCTCCAGCTGGGACGACCCGGACGCGATCACCAACGCGGAGCTTCTGACCCTCGACGTCGACGTGCTCATCCCCGCCGCCGTCGAGGGCGTGATCACCGCCGACAACGTCGACGACCTCCGGGCGTCGGCCATCGTCGAGGCCGCGAACGGACCCACGACGGTCGCCGCCGACAAGGCGCTCACCGAGCGGGACATCCAGGTCGTGCCGGACATCCTCGCGAACGCGGGCGGCGTCATCGTCTCGTACCTCGAGTGGGTGCAGAACGCACAGGAGTTCTCGTGGCCGCTGGAGACGGTCAACGCCGAACTGGAGCGCCGCATCGGCACCGCGTTCGACGAGACCATCGAACAGTACGACACGAAGGGCCTTCCCGACCTCCGGACCGCCGCGTACACGCTCGCCTTAGAGCGCACGGCGACGGCCCACGAGTACCGCGGGCTCTTCCCGTAGACGGCGGTCGATAGCGGGACGGCTGCGCGGTTATTTATAAGTAGATCTTCGGTGTCGTTGCCAGATTTTTATAAGTGACAGCTGAATCGGTGGCGAACACCGCCAAAGTCCCAGCCGCTCGGTTATAAATCGTTGATTCCGGATCGACGGCGAACACCGCCAAAGCCCCAGCCGCTCGGTTATAAATCGTTGATTCCGGATCGACGGCGAACACCGCCAAAGCCCCAGCCGCGAGGGCGGCGCACGCTCGCTGCGGTCCTCGTCGCTCACTTCGTTCGCTCCTGCGGTCCTTACGTCGCCTGCGCCGCCCTCGCGGCTGCCCCTTTGAGTCCCGCCCCCCATCGCACGGCACCGCAGCCTCACGCCTCCCCAGCCTCGTCAGTCGCCTCCGCTTCGCTCCGGCGACTGACTCCCTCGCACCGTCGGTTCGCGGCCCTCTGGGCCGCTCACCGGGGCGCGCCGCCGCACCGCTTTTATAAGCTATCGTCGCACTTGCTCGTGGTTATTTAAATACCGTTCGTCAGACCGAGCGAATCCGGTCCGCGCCGACCTCGATCGGCTCCGCGTAGCGGACGATCGGGTCGCCGTCGGGCCGGTCGAACCCGTTCGCCTCGAACAGGGTGTTCGCCCGGAGGTCGACGGTCGCCTCCCGGAGCCGCCACGGGTCGTGAGCGATCCCCCCGCAGTACAGCCGGTTCCCCGCGGCGTAGAACTGGTAGTTCTCGGCGAGAAACGCGTCGAGCGACCCCGGTTCGGCCGCGAACGCCTCACCCGTCGGCTCGTAGGTCGCGTCGAACCGCACGTGAGGAACGCCGGGGTGGGTCCGGCGGCTGGTGAACCGAACGGGGCCGCTCGTTCGCTCCGAGCGATCGGCGGTATCGGGGCGGGACACGTCCATCGCCGCGCGGTAGTACGGGAGCGCGAACAGCCGCCGCGCGGCCGCGACGCCGATCCGGTCGTCCGCGTCGAGGTTGTAGAAGTAGACGCCCGGACCGTCGGGGCCCTCGACGTAGGTCCGGAGGTTGAGCTCCGGGAACGAGAGCCCGACTGGTGCCCCGCGCGGACGGATGTCGTCCATCACGAAGGCGACGACGCTCAGGTACGCGTCGTCTCGATGGGTGGCGACCGAGAGCCGGTCGGGGAGCGTCGCGGAGACGACGGCGGGATCGACGGGCCAGTGACAGAACAGCGCGTCGCGCCACGTCATCGTCAGCCAGCGCCGCTTGAACATACGATCGGTAGGAGCGCCAGCGAGTTAACCCGCACGCCGGGCGACTCTCCTCGTTCGGCTCCGTCTTCGCTCACGCTGGTTTCTCCGTTCTACCCGCTGCCCCCGTCTTCGGCGTCCTTCCACTCGCCGAGCCCGGACGGGTCGAGGTGGACGTGGACGTCGCCGACGTCCTCCAGCGCGCGCAGGTTCGTGACGAGGTCCGTCTCCACGTCGTGGGCCTCCCGGAGCGTCATCTCGCCGTCGACCTCGACGTGGACCTCGACCTCCAGGTCGGTCCCGTCGTAGAACACGGTGAGGTCGTGGACGCCCTCGACGGCGGGGTTCTCGCGGAGCGCGGCGACGACGCGCTCGCGGTCGCCCGGCGGCGGGGCGGCGCCCACGAGGTAGGTGACGTTCTCGCGGCCGATCTCGATCCCCTGATAGACGACGAGGACGCTGACGAGCGCGCCGGCGATCGGGTCGAGGATCGGGACGTCGAGGAACACGCCGAACACGCCGACGAGCGCCGCGATCGTGGTGTAGATGTCGTTGAGGCAGTCGACCGCGAGCGCGGTGAGCGCCGTCGAGCCGAGGTCGGCGTTCACCAGCTCCGTGTACCAGTACAGCAGGTACATGTCCGCCATCGCGAACAGCAGCGCGGCGACGAGGAGGAGGCTCTTCCGGGGCGGGCTGTGCGTCCCGAGCAGCCCGAGGACCGACTCGCGCAACAGGAGGAGCCCGAGGACGACGATGGTCGCGCCGACGAGCAGCGCCGTCAGCGGCTCGATCCGCTGGTGGCCGTGCGGGTGCGTCTCGTCGGCGCTCTCGTACCGCGAGCCCCCCCAGACGAACACGACCGCGCTCGCGACGAGGTCGGCGACGGAGTGGGCGGCGTCCGCCACCAGCGCGACGCTGCCGAACGCGAGTCCCACCGCCCCTTCGACGACGATCTTCACCGCGTTGCCGGCGACGTTCACCGCCGCCGCCCGCTGGAACCGAGCGCGGTCGCCGCTCCCGAAGGGGCTCGACATAGAAGCCGATGCGCCCGCGACCCTGTTAAGCGTCTCGCGTCGCGTCGGCGCGCTCCGATCGGCCGACGGCCGCTTCCCTCGCCGACTGCCCGCCGCCGGATCGGCGGGAGACTCCGTCGTAACGCCTAAGACCGAAACGCTCCTCGGCTACGGTAATGAATCACGATCTTTTCGCCCGAGGTGGTCCCGGTGGGCGTCGAAATTAAGGAAACGGAGGTGAGCGACGAGGATTTCGAGGAGATGAAGGGGTTCGTCCGCGACTACCTCGCGGCCAGCGTCGAGGGCGAGGACGACGGCGGACGGATGCGCTGGTACCCGTGGCACTCGGCGTCGTACCGGTTCAACCACATCCTCAACGTCGTCGACCTCGCGACCGAGATCGCCGAGGCCGAGGGCGCCGACGTGGACGTCGTGCGGGTCGCGGCCGTCTTCCACGACGTCGCCAAGCTGGAGGCCGAACAGGACGTCCACGCGGAGGCCGGCGCGCGCGTCACCCGCGAGTACCTCCAGAGCCGCGGCAACTACCCCGAGTCGTTCATCGAGGAGGTGTGCGGTGCCGTGGTCGACCACTCGTACACGGGCGACCTCGACGACGTACCCCTGGAGAGCCGGTGTCTGATCGAGGCCGACGTGCTCGACAAGGTCGGCGCCAACGGCGCCGTCCTCATGCTGTTGCGGATGGGGTACGAGTCGCGCACGCACATGGACGCCGCGAAGATGGTCGACCGCGTGCTCCAGCGCGCCCACGACCACACCGAGCGCGTCGTCTCCGACACGGCCGAGAGCATCGCGCACCAGCGCATCAAGCGCGTGAAGTGGCTCCGCGAGTGGCTCGAAGAGGAGGTCTCCCGGATGGACGCCGAAGGCGTCACCGACCGCTGAGATCGTCACCGAACGGGGACGGCATCACCGCTCCCTACTCGTCCGGATCGGTCGTCTCGACGAGCGGTAGCATCGCCTCCAGGTAGCGGTCGATTCCTCTCCGAGAATCCTCGACCCACGCCCCGTCGTTCGTCGTCGCCCAGCGGAACATCCCGCCGGTAGCGAACGTCTGGAGCGTCGCGGCCACCTCCGACGCGGCGACGGTCCGCTCGTCGCCCGACACGTCGTCCCCGCCGCCCGACACTTCGGTCGCCGCCTCGCGCACCAGCCGTTCGAGGTACTCGCCGAAGACGCGGTCGCTGCGGTCGAAGTGGTCGCGGTACGCCTCGTCGCTCGCGGCCTGGGAACGGAGCTCGGTCATCACGGTGACGAACCGCTCGTCGGGCGCGTACGCGTCGTCGAGCGACGCGGGGTCGACCGCGGCCGTGAGGTAGCCGTCGAGCTGCTCCCGCGCCGAGCGGTCGAAGGCCTCCTCGGGAGCCACCTCCGGCGCGTCCTCCCCCGCGGCAGCCGCATCCTCGCCCGGCGGCTCCGTGACGGGGCCGTCGGCGACGGACGCCTCGAACTCGTCGAGCAGGAAGCCGAGGAGGTCGATCAGCAGGTCGTCTTTCCCGTCGTAGTGGTGGTACACGAGCGACGGGCTCTTGTCGAACTCGTCGCCGATCCGCTGGATTGTGACGTTCGCGTACCCGTGTTCACAGAGCGCGCGGAACGCCGCGCCGAGGATCGCCTGTCGGGTGTCCGACGGCTCCGCGAACGGGTCGTTCATACGCCGCGTAGACGGGTGCGGTATATATCGCTCCTGATTGAACGTTCATTCAACACGCTTATGCCGCGGGCCCCTGACAGCAACGTATGACTCGACCCGACGCGCCACGGTACGACCGGTCGCTCCGCGCGACCAGACCCTCCCACCGATCCGGCGGAGGCGACCGATGAGTCGGTCGACGCGGCTCGCGACCGCCGCGCTCGCCGTCGTCGCGGTGGGAGCGTTGCTCGTCGGCCTCTCGCTCGCCGGCGCCGCGGCCACGAGCGCGGGGACGGCGGACGGCGGCGCCGCGGCGCTCTCCGGAATCGGCGGCCCGGTCGCGGACGGCGCCGTCGCGCAGGCAGGTACCGAATCGGACCCGACTGACAGACAAGTCCGCGGGTCGCCGGTGCTGGAACTGTTCGCCACCCAGCGGACGGTGCCGGCGGGCGCGGAGTCCACGGTCAGGATCGACATCGTCAACACCGGCGAGATGGAGATCGGCAACCAGCTGAACTCGCGGGTCACCACCGCGCGCGGGCTCACCCTCGAGATCGACGACGGTGACGTGCCGATCGACGTCGAGGACGGCGAGATCCCGGTCGGCGACGTTTCGACCGCCGCGAGCCCGGTCCCCGTCGAGCTGGACGTGACCGTGCCCGACGACGTGCCCGACGGCAGGTACGAGGTGGAGGCGACCGCCCGTTACCGCTACACCTTCGAGATCATCCCCGAGTTCAACGACCACAAGGACCGGCGCGGCATCGACGACTTCGACCTGACCATCGTGGTCGACGACGGCGCGCGGTTCGCGGTGCTGGAGACCGACACCGACGCGCAGGTCGGTGGGAGCGGCGACGTGACCGTCACGATGGCGAACGTCGGCGACGAGACCGCGCGCGACGCGGTCGTCTCCGGAACGACGACCAGCCCGGGGGTCCGGCTCGGGGCCGGGGAGGGCGGCGGCCAGTCGTTCGTCGGCGACTGGGCGCCCGGCGAGAACCGGACGGTGACGTTCGACTCGTCGGTCGGCGAGGCGTTCGGCGGCGGGGCGTACGCGCTCTCCTCGACCGTCGACTACCGTGACCCGAACGGGATCGACGAGACCGCGGCGCCCGCGCGCGCCGGCGTCGTCCCGATCCGCGAGCAGTCGTTCTCGCTGGAGGACGTCTCCGGCACGCTCGAGGTCGGGTACTCGGGGACGGTCTCCGGCACGATCACGAACGAGGGGCCGCTCGACGTCGAGGACGCGGTCCTTATCGCCGACTCCGGGAGCAACCGCGTGAGCCTCGGCGAGAGCCGGTACGCGCTCCCGACGATCCCGGCCGGCGAGTCGACGAACTTCACCTTTGACGCCGACGTGAGCGGGAGCGCCGACCCCGGCCCGCGGCAGTTCCGGTTCACCACCGAGTACGAGAGCGGCGACGCGACGCTCGCGGCCGAGGAGACCCGCCGCGTCGAGGTGGCGCCCCGCCAGCCCGAGTTCGACCTCGCGGTCGACAACGCCACGATTCCGGCCGGCGAGACCCGGCGGATCAACGCCACGATCACGAACCGTCGCCCCGAGACCCTCTCGTCGATCAACGCCGGGCTCTACGCCGACAGCCCGCTGACGGCGGTCAACGACGAGGCGTTCGTCGACGAGCTCGAACCCGGCGAGTCCGCGAGGATCTGGTTCGAGGTGTCGGCCGCGGGGAGCGCGAGCGTCGAGGAGCACCCGATCGAGCTCGACTTCCGGTACGAGGACGAGCGGGGCAACGACCGCATCTCGGACGTCACGCAGGTCCCGGTCACCGTGACCGCCGCCGCCGACGACGGCGGGACGCCCGTGGGCCTGATCGCCGTCGGCGTCCTCCTAGCCGTCGCCGCGGTCGGCGGCGCGGTCTGGTACCGACGGCGGTGATCGGATGAAGGGACACAGTACCGCCCCGGGTCGACCGACAGGGGCTCACCCGACGGGAGGGTGTCGGACAGCGGGGCGCCGGTGACCGCGGCCGACCGCCTGATCGAGGAGATCGACCGCGTCGTCACGGAGCGGCCGCTGGCGGTCGTCGCGGTGTTCCTCCTCGTTACCGCGGGCTTCGCCGGCGGACTGACCGGGATCGAGACGAGCGCCGGCGCGGACCAGTTCACGCAGGACATCCCCGCCCAGCGGGCGCTCGACGACATCGACGAGGAGTTCGAGACGTCGATCGGCGGCTCCGCCACCTCGGCACAGGTTATCGTCTCCGACGACAACGTCCTCTCCCGCGACGCCTTGGTCCGGACGCTGGAGACCCAACACCGGTTGGAGTCCCGCTCCACCCTCCGGGTCGCGTCGACGTCGAGCCACGCCGACGCGATCGCGCGACAGCTGGACCCGGACGCGGCGAACGCGGCCGAGCGGCGCGACGCCGTGGCCGAGGCGACGCCCGCCGAACTGCGGACGGCCATCGCCGACGCCGACGCGGCGGGGGCGATCGCGGCGCAGGTGTCCGTCGACTACAACCCCACCGCGCAGGCGGCCGACACCGCGATCGTGGGGATCACCTACGACCTGCCGGACGCGGCGACGACGGCGCGGGTGACGGAGCTGCAGACCCGCAGCGTCGAGGTCGTCGACTCCGTCCCGGGCAACGAGGCGGGCGAGAACGCGATCCTCTTCGGCGACGGCGTCCTCCAGTCGGAGATCACCGCCCTGCTCACCGACACCGCGATCATCGTCTTCCCGGCGGCGCTCATCCTGATCGTCGGGTTCCTGATCTTCGCGTACCGCGACCCGATCGACATGGCGATCGGGATCTCCGCGCTGCTGATCTCGCTGCTCTGGACCTTCGGGTTCATGGGGTACGCCGGGATCCCCTTCTCCGACTCGCTGATAACCGTCTTCCCGCTGTTGCTCGCGGTCGGGATCGACTTCGGGATCCACATCGTCAACCGCTACCGCGAGGAGCGGGCGACGGGGACCGGGATCGAGGCGTCGATGCGGACCACGACCGACCAGCTGCTCATCGCCTTCCTGCTCGTGACGATCACCACGGTGTTCGGGCTCGTCTCCAACGTGGTGAGCCCGTTCGACCCGAACCGCGACTTCGGGATCGTCGCGGCCGCCGGGATCACGTTCACGCTGGTGATATTCGGCGTCTTCCTCCCGGCCGCGAAGGTGCTCGCCGACCGCTGGCGCGAGCGGCTCCCGATCCCGGAGTTCGGCACGACCGCGCTCGGATCGGGCGGGTCGCGGCTCGCCCGGGTGCTCCACGTCGGGGTGGACCTCTCGCGGATCGCCCCCGTCGCGGTCGTCGCCCTCCTCCTCGTCGGCGGCGCGGTCGGCGGCGCCTACGGCACCGGTGTGAACACGGAGTTCTCGGAGGAGGCGTTCTTCCCGGACCAGGACCGGCTGGAGACGTACGCCGACCTCCCGGAGCCGTTCGCGCCGACTGAGTACACGTTCCTCGACGTGTTGACGCTCTTCGAGGAGGAGTTCGAACAGGACTTCGTGGGGTCGGTGACCCTGTACGTCGACCAGTCGGTCAGAGACGACGACGCCCTGGAGCTGATCGACCGGACGACGCGGAACCCGCCGGACACCTTCGCGACGACCGACGACCGCCGCGCGCAGGCGACGAGTATCGTCACCGTCATCGAGGACCGGGCGGAGCGGGACCCCGAGTTCGCGGCGCTCGTCGAGCGCAACGACCGCCTCGGCAACGGCGTGCCCGACCGGAACGTCGACGAGGTGTACGACGCACTTCTCGACTCCTCCGCGGAGGGTCGCGCGCGCGGCTACGTGGCCGCCGACCGCGGCAGCGCGCGGATCGACTACACGATCCGCCCGGGCGTCGACAACTCCGAGGCGGTCGCGGACGTGCGCGCGCTCGCAGAGCGTACCCCCCTCGAAGCGGTGCCGACCGGGTCCCTCGTCGTCAACGAGGCGGTGATCGACTTACTGACCGAGTCGGCGATCCGCAGCCTGTTCGCCGCCTTCGGGCTCACGGCGCTGTTCCTGGCGCTGTCGTACGCGTACCTCGAAGGGAAGGCCGTCTACGGCCTCCTCAACCTCGTCCCCGTCCTCGTCACGGTCGGGCTGCTCGTCGGGTCGATGCGACTGTTCGAAATTCCGTTGACCCCGATCAACGCGCCGATCCTCTCCGTCTCGATCGGGCTCGGGGTCGACTACACCGTCCACTTCGTCCACCGGTTCGTCGACGAGTACCAGGCGGGGCTCCCGATCGACGAGGCGCTCGACGTCACCATCGCCGGGACGGGCGGCGCGCTCACCGGCAGCATGCTCACCACGGTCTCCGGCCTCGGCGTCCTGTGGCTCGCGGTGATCCCCCTGCTCCGCGACTTCGGCGTCCTGCTCGCGCTGGGCGTGTTCTACGCGTACCTCTGTTCGATCCTGCTCGTCCCGTCGCTCGTCGTCGTGTGGGACCGGTACGGCGGGATAGTCGGTCTCGGGCTCGACGACGGGCTCCGCGGGTCCCGCGCCGAGGGCGGGCGCTGACCCGAGAGCGACTTCGATCGGACTGCGGACGCGAAAACGAGGCGTGTCAGCCGACTACGCTGAAGACCAGTTGGACGGTGACGAGGACGAGGAACGCGGCGCCGGTCGCGAGGGATCCGGCGGCGACCCCGTGCGCGTTACCGAGTCCGCGGCTCCGCGTCGCGAAGTAGGCGCCGAGGAAGACGAAGCCGACGAGGAGCAGCCCGACGATCAGGTACGCCACGTTCACCAGCGTCCCGGCGAGCCCCTCAGGGATCCCGAAGCTCCCGACTCCGAGGAGGATGCTCCCGCCGACGAGGACGGTGATGCCGACGAACGAGACCGCCCACACGACCGGCGTCCGGGCGATGTCGCCGAGCGTCCCGACGATCGCTTCGTAGCGTCCGCCGGACTCGTCGCGGCCGGGAGCGACTCGCTTCGCTCCGATTTCGGCGACCGCGACGAACGTGGCGACGACGAGGAGGCCCATCAGCCCCGTACTCAAGAGGGTGAGTGATGTCATGGATATCCGTTATTAGGGGCTCCGTTCGCGCGTACAAATACCCTTCGACGCGCGGGCTCCGTCCGGCTCGACGGTTCTGCGCTCGACGCGCCGACCGACCGGTCGGCGGGGTCGCGTCCGCGGCGGGAGACCCGCGTTTCGGCCCTCCGATCGCCCGCCCCGCTACACAAGAGATAAGTGTGCCATCGCTAAGGGTGGTACAAGAGCAGACAGACGAACATGATAGATCCAGTTATCCTACAACAGGGGAGCGACTGGCGCGCACAGGCGGAGGTCTTCGACGAGATCTTCTTCGTCTTCCTCGCGCTCGGTACCCTCGTCGGCACCATCGTCGTGGCGTACACGCTGTGGAACGTGTACAAGTACCGCGACGACGGGAACCGGTCGGACGAGGAGTTCGACGCACCGGTCGTCGGCGAGCTCCCAACGGGACAGGGCGGTCCGAAAGCGAAGAAGCTCTTCCTGTCGTTCGGGTTGAGCGCGATCGTCGTCATCAGCCTCGTCGTGTACGCGTACGGACTCCTCCTCTACGTCGAGCAGGGACCGGACACCGGCGACGAGGGTGACATCGAGATCATGGTCGAGGGGTACCAGTACGGCTGGGCCTACGAGTACCCGAACGGTCACACCGAACGGGAGGCGCTGATCGTGCCGGCCGACCAGCGGATCGACCTCAACATCACGTCGAGAGACGTCTGGCACAACTTCGGCTCGTCGGACTTGCGGATAAAGTCCGACGCCATCCCCGGAGACTACAGCGAGGTGTGGTTCGCTGTGAGCTCCGAGGACGTCGAGGCACAAGGCGGGGAGGCGACCTACCGCGTCGAGTGCTTCGAGTTGTGCGGTGCGGGTCACTCTCAGATGAAGAGCCAGATCACGGTCCTGCCTGAAGACGAGTGGGAAGAGTGGTACGAGAGCACCGGCAACAGCTCCGAGAGCGCGGGCAACAGCTCTAACATCGGGGCGGCCGGCGTCGCCGCGCCCAGCGGGGTGAGCGCATGAGCGGACTCCCGCCGACGACCTCGGTCAAGCGCTGGTTCGTGACGACCAACCACAAGGACATCGGGATCCTCTACACGATCACCGCGCTGTTCTTCCTGCTGTTCGGCGGCGTGATGGCGCTGCTCATCCGCCTCCAGCTGTGGGACCCGACGAGCCAGATCCTCTCCGGGCTGGCGTACAACGAGGCCGTCACCGCCCACGGGCTCATCATGGTGTTCTGGTTCCTCTCGCCGTTCGCGTTCGGCTTCGCGAACTACTTCGTGCCGCTTCAGATCGGCGCGGACGACCTGGCGTTCCCGCGGCTCAACGCCTTATCCTACTGGCTGTACCTTGGTTCGGGGCTCCTGCTCGCGGTGAGCTTCTTCCAGGGCGGCACGCTGTCGGCGGGGTGGACGATATACGCCCCGCTCAACGTGCCGATGTACACGCCGAGCATCGGGTCGACCGGTGCGGTGCTCGCGCTCGCGATGTTCGTCACCGGGACCACGGCGTCGACGGTGAACTTCCTCACGTCTATCCACCACTCCCGCGCGGAGGGGATGGGGATCATGGACATGCCGATGTTCACCTGGTCGATGCTCGCGACCGTGTGGATGATGCTGTTCGCGTTCGCCGCGCTGCTCGCGGTCGGCCTCATCCTCGCCGCCGACCGCGTCCTCGGGAGCGTCTACTTCTCGGCGACCGAAGGCGGCTCCCTCTTGTGGGGCCACCTGTTCTGGTTCTTCGGTCACCCGGAGGTGTACATCGTCTTCTTCCCGGCGCTCGGCGTGATGCTGGAGCTGTTCCAGACGTTCTCCGGGCGTCGCCTCGTCGGCCGGAAGTGGGTGATCATCTCCATCTGTCTGATCTCCGTCCAGTCGTTCCTCGTGTGGATGCACCACATGTTCCTGACGACGATCAACCTGGAGATCAAGACGCTGATGATGGCGACGACCATCGGCATCTCGCTCCCGTTCGACCTGGTCGTCTTCGCGCTGATCTACACGCTGATCAAGGGGCGGATCCAGTTCACGACACCGTTCCTGTTCGCGTTCGGCGCGCTCCTGCTGTTCATCCTCGGCGGGATTACCGGGGTGTTCCTCGGCGCCATCGTGCTGGACTACGAGTTCCGCGGCACCTACTGGGTGGTCGCGCACTTCCACTACGTGATGTTCGGCGGCGCGACGGCGCTGTTCGGCGGGGCCTACTACTGGTTCCCGAAGATCACGGGGAAGATGTACGACGAGTTCCTCGGGAAGCTCCACTTCGTGATCTTCTTCATCGGGTTCAACGCCGTCTACTTCTCGATGTTCCTCGGCTGGGAGACCCCCCGTCGGGTGTTCGAGTACAACCCCGAGTTCCAGATCTACCACCAGTTCGGGACGATCGGAGCCTTCGTGCTCGGGTTCTCCTTCTTCATCATGTTCTACAACTTCGCGAAGTCCTACGTCTCCGGCGAGCCCGCCGGCGACAACCCGTGGGACTACTCGCGGACCGCGGAGTGGGCGGTCTCCTCGCCCCCGCCGCTTGAGAACTGGCCGAACCGGCCGTCGTACGCCTCCGGCAAGCTGGAGTTTGTGAAAGACTACGTGCCGGACGGCGGACCCGCGATGAAGACGGACGACAACGGCGACGTCGCCACCGACGGCGGCGACAGCCACTCGGCGCACATCTCCGAGTACCCGTACTGGGACAAACATCCGAGCCACGCCAGCATCTGGCCGTTCGCGCTCTCCGTGGCGCTCGGCGTCACGCTGTTCGGCTTCTCCGGCTTCGCGGACGCGGTCACCGTCGAGCTGGGCGAGACGGCCATGCAGAGCAACGTCGTCATCTCCAACGCGATGTACCCGATCGCCATCGTGGCCGGTATGCTCGGGCTCCTCTACACCGGCGTGAAGTGGGGGCTGGAAGACTTCTACGCGCCGCCCTCGGAGTTCGCCGAGCGCTGGCCGTTCAACGGCGTCGAGAAGGTGAAGCTGGGGATGTGGTTCTTCCTGGCCTCGGACGTGATCGTCTTCGGCGCGTTCCTCTCGGCGGCCATCTTCGTCCGCTACAACGCGGGCTGGATGACCTGGTCGCCGCTGACGGAGTCGCTGCCGGGGCTCATCAACACCTTCGTCCTGATCACGTCCTCGTTCACCGTGATCCTCGCGCTGGTCGCGGCCCGCCGGAAGAGCCGGCAGGGCCTCTTGGCGACGCTCGGCGCGACCATCCTGCTCGGGTTCACGTTCATGGCGATCAAACTGTGGGAGTGGAACCACGAGATCTTCGACCGCGGCGTGACCATCTCGGCGAACGCCCACGGCGACCCGATCCAGGCGTCGATCTACTACGTCACGACCGGGCTCCACGGGATCCACGTGCTGCTCGGCTTAGTGATCGCCATCTTCCTGTTCGTCAGGGCGTACCAGGGTCACTACCTCGACGACGAGCGGCCGATCGAGTACTTCGGCCTCTACTGGCACTTCGTGGACATCGTCTGGGTGTTCATCTTCCCGCTGTTCTACCTCTTCTGAGGCGGTCCGCGGTTCGGTTTTCTTTTCGTCCTCACGCGTCGCCCTCACCCACCGGTTCGGCGCACCACTGACAGAAGTCGAACGTCGGATCGGTCTCCTTGCCGCACTCCGGACAGCGCACGGTCCCGTCGGCGTCCGTCGCCCCCGTTGACGGCGCGTTCGGTTCCTCTGTCGTCCCCGCGGATCGCGCGTCCGGTTCCGCTGCGGTCCCGTAGTCGACCGGCTCCCTGCGGTCGGTCGCGCGGGTCGTCTCTCGCTCCCGCTCGTACGCCCGGTTGTTCCGGCGGGCCACGACGTACGCGTCGATCACGCTGGCGCCGACGACCGCGGCGGCGGGGGCGACCTCTCGGACCGCCGGCGGGTCTCCGGCGAACGCGCCAGCGATCGCCGACTCGGGAACGAACACGAACACCGCCGCGGTGACCGCCACGTACCAGCCGAGCGCCCGGGCCCATCTGCGGAGGTACGCGTGACCGAGTCCGGAGACGACGAGCGCGAGCAGGGCGGCGAGCCAGGGCCGCCGGCGAGTGTACTCTGACATGCGCAGCCGTAGGAGCTCCCGCCCCGAGAAGCTACCTCTCTCGGAGCGTTTATGTGCGGGACGCGCCGAACTCGGATATGTTCGGCGTTCCGCTCGGCGAGTTCCTCTCCGGGGTCGCGGTCGCGGTGTTCGGCGTCGGCACCTGGGGGATCGGTCTCGGCGTCGCCTACCTCCTCTATCGTCGGTGGCGCGGCGACGGCCCCCGCGACGACGACTGAATCGCCCCGTCGCGTTCCGGTTCGGCCACGCTTTTCACCTCGCTCGTCCGATCCCGCGTATGACAGACACGGCGCTCGTCGTGGGCGGGACGCGATTCATCGGCCGACACACCGTCGAGGAACTGCTGGCACACGACTACGAGGTCGCGATATTCAACCGGGGGAACCACGAGAACCCCTTCGCGGACGACGACCGAGTGACCCACGTCGAGGGGGACCGGAAAGACGAGACCGCGTTACGGGCCGCGAAGCTCTCGGTCGAACCGGACGTGGTGATCGACTGCGTCGCCTACCAGCCCGCCGACGTGGAGACCGCGACGGAGATCTTCGCCGACGTCGACGGCTACGTGTACATCTCGTCGGGCTCCAGCTACGCCGCCGAGGAGATCCCCAAGCGGGAGGGCGAGACGCCGCTGGAGCCGTGTACCGACGAACAGGCGGTCGACGACGACCACGAGACGTACGGCAACCGGAAGGCGGAGGGCGACCGCGCGGTGTTCGCGGCCGCGGAGGCGGGCGTCGCGGCGATGGCCGTCCGCCCGTGTATCGTCTACGGGCCGCACGACTACACGGAGCGACTCGACTACTGGATCGACCGCGTGCTCACGCACGACCGCGTGGTCGTTCCGGGCGACGGGCAGAACCTCTGGCACCGGGCGTACGTCGAGGACGTCGCGAGCGCGCTGCGGATCGTCGCCGAGCGCGGCGAGCCGGGCGCGGCGTACAACGTCGGCGACCGGCGCGCGCTCACGCTGCGGGAGACGCTGGAGACGATCGCCGACGTCGCGGGGATCGACTGCGAGCTCGTCACGGCGAGCGACGACGCGCTCGCCGCCGGCGGGCTCGAACCCGACGACTTCGTCCTCTACCGGGAATACCCGCACCTGCTCGACACCTGCGCGCTCGCCGACCTCGGCTGGGAGTCGACGCCGGTCGACGAGGCGATGGCGCGGACCGTCGAGGAACACCGCGAGTCGGACCGCGACGGGAGCGAGTGGGACCCCGGCCGCGAGGCCGAGGAGCGCGTCATCGGCGTGAAGGAGACCCTCTGAGAGCGGAGATCGCGTCGACGATCGCGAGGAGGAGAGCCGCGGCGACGACCGGATCGAGAGCGTCAGTACGCCGCGTCCCACCGCGCCGGCTTCCGGCGGTTCCCGCAGTCGCGACACTCCATTCGGTCCATCGTGTCGATCGCGATGTCCGTCCCTTCGCAGTTGCCACAGAGGTAGCCGTACCGGCGCTCGTGGTCCGGGTCGGCGTACGCGACGTAGAACGGGGCCCGCGAGCCGCGGTCGCTCTCGTCGAACGCGACGTAGACCGTCTCTCCCTCCTCGGTCTGGTAGGTCGCCTCGGAGATGCCCCTGAGCCGGCCGACCTGCTTCCGGAACTCCCGCTCCGCGAACGTCTGGCCGCCGATGTCGACGTCGCGCTCGCCGGCGAGCTCGTACCCCTCGCGTTCGTAAAACTCCGTGCCCGCCTCGTTGTCGGCGAGGACGCGCGCCTCGATGCGGTCCACGTCGGCCGAGCGGAGCGCGGACTCGACCCGTTCGAGGAGGGCGGAGCCGATCCCCTCTCCCCTGCGGTCGGGGTGGACGTGGAGCCAGTCGATCTCACCGACGCGCTCGCGGCGCCCGACGACGTAGCTCTCCGCGAACCCGACGACGACCCCGTCCACGACCGCGACGGGGAACACCGCGTCGTCGTCCTCGACGTCGTCGCCGAGGTCGCCGGCGTCGTACCACTCTTCGACGGCCTCGTCCAACAGCTCCTCGTCGACCGCGTGTCCGTACGACGCCACGAGCGACTCGCGGGCGACCGACCGGACCGCGTCGACGTCGGCGGCGGTTGCTTCACGTAGGTCCATGCGGGTAGATACCACTCCGGCTACAAAAAACTCGGTCGGGATTTCCGTCGCGCGCGGTCGGTGTCGCCCCCTCGGCGCGGACCGGCGCCACTC
>NZ_AOJF01000024.1:0-139323 GCF_000337395.1 Halorubrum distributum JCM 13561 | reverse complement strand
GGGCTGCTGTTCGCGAAGCTGTTCGAGGAGACCGACCTCCCGGACGGCCTGATAAACGTCGTCACCGGCCGCGGCTCCGAGATCGGCGACCGCGTCGCGAGCCACCCCGAGAGCGACGTCGTCGCCTTCACGGGCTCGACGGAAGTTGGAAAGCACGTCGCCGGCCTCGCCGGCGAGAACCTCGCGGTCCCGGCGATGGAGCTCGGCGGCAACAACGCGCACGTCGTCACCGCGGACGCCGACCTCGACCGCGCGCTCGACGCCGCCGCGTTCGGCTCCTTCGTCCACCAGGGACAGGTGTGCATCTCGATCAACCGCCACGTCGTCCACGAGGACGTGTACGACGAGTACGTCGCGGGCCTCGTCGAGCGCGCCGAGTCGCTGCCGACCGGCGGCGTCCACGATCCGGAGACGATCGTCGGGCCGATCATCGACGAGTCGCAGCGCGACGAGATGCTCGGCTACGTCGAGGAGACGGTCGACGCGGGCGCGACGCTGGAGACCGGCGGTCACACGGTCGACGTCGACGGCGTCGACGACTCGCTCGTCGTCGCGCCGACCGTCCTCTCGGGCGTGACGAACGACATGCCCGCCGCGGCGAACGAGCACTTCGGCCCTATCGCGCCGGTGATCCCGTTCTCCGACGTCGACGAGGCGGTCGAGATCGCCAACGACACCGAGTACGGGCTCTCGGGCGCGGTCCACTCCGGCGACCTCGGCACGGCGAAGGCGATCGCGGACCGCATGGAGACCGGCAACGTCCACATCAACGACCAGCCGATCAACGACGAGGCGCACGTCCCGTTCAGCGGGGTCGGCGCGTCCGGCGTCGGCCACTACAACAGCGACGCGTTCCTCTCGGAGATCACCGAGACCAAGTGGATCTCGATCCAGCACGAGCCGCGCGAGTACCCGTTCTGAGCGGGTCTCCCCCGCTGCGCGGCTGCTGGCCGAGACGCCTCGGCCGGCTCGTCGCCTCAGACGCTCCACTCCTCCTCGGTGTAACACATCTCCCAGAACGCGTGTTCGAGGCGCGCGCTCCGCAGGAACGCCCCCCGCATCGCGTCCCGCTCGCCCGGGTACGCCTCGCCGTATCGGTCCACGAGCCCGCGCATCCATCCGACCGTCTCGCGGAACTCGTCGCTCGTGTACTTCTCGATGAACGGGGTGTACCGATGCGCCTCGGTCGCGAGCGCCGCCATGTGGTCGGCGACGTCGAGGTACCCCTGTCCGCACGGGTAGACGGCGGCGGCGACCTCCGCGATCGACCCCTCGTGGGCCGTCCGGACGAGGAAGTCGGTGTAGGCGGCACAGGTCGGCGCCTTCTCGACGGCCTCCAGGTCAGCCGGCGAGAGCCCGTAGTCGGCGGCGAACGAACGGTGGAGTTCCATCTCGTCTGCGAGCGTGGCGTGAGCGGTTCCGGTGAGTCGCCGCGTCGTCTCCTCGTCGTCGGCCTTCGTCCCCGCGAGCGCGAAGACGCGCGCGTAGTCGAGCAGGTACCGGTAGTCCTGTTTCACCCAGTGGCGGAACGCCGCCTCGTCGAGGCTCCCCTCTGCGAGTTCGACGACGAACGGGTGCTCCTTCTGCGCGTCCCAGATGTCCGATCCCGCGTCGAGGAGTCGGTCGCTGAACGCCATCTCGTTGGCCCCTCGTTCTTGCGACGTGTTATAACTAACTAATATCACTAAGTAATAGCCAGTGTAGTGATCGCTGTCGACGAGCGTATCGGCGGCGAACGGAACGAGACGTGGTCTCCCGGAGTTCGGGAAGTGGAACGCTTCGAGGAAGGAAGTCGGCAGCGGGGGTCGGCCGCCGCGGGCGGCGTTACGAGATGGAGTACGTCGCGGCCGCCATCAGCAGCATGGTGAGCGCGAGCGCGAGCCCCATCAGGTAGGTCAGCGAGCGGTTCTCCCAGCGGAGGTGCTGGAAGTACGCGACGATGAGCAGCGTCTTGACCGTCGCGATCACCAGCGTCCCGACGATCGCCTGTGTGTACGTGAACTCGATGAACGACGTCTCGAAGAGCGCGAAGTTCATCGTCGCCGCGACGAGGAGGGCGACGTATATCGCCGAATACAGTTTCACGGAGTCGTGCGCCATCTTACACTCCACTTCGTCCGTGCGCTTAAAGAATTAACCATCCGGGGGTGCCCGGTGTCGACGCCGATCGGGCCCGATGCCGGCGTCGAGCGCGGTCACGCCGACGTGTCGGATCCCGAAACGCCTATCCGCGCGACGGCCGGACCCCCGGCCGGTCGCAGTCCGCGATCGGGACCCCACGTGACTCCGCTCGAACCGACGGACGACCTGCTCGAATCGCTGTACGTCGTCAACAAGGTGGCGAAGCAGTTCGCCGACGAGGCCACCGCGGCCTACGAGCGCGGCGATGTCACCGAGAGCAACGTCCGATCGGCGCGGAAGGACGCTCTCTACCGGCTCAAGACCGCGGTCCTCTCCCGTATCGTCGCGTACGACGCCGACCGGGTCACCGGCGAGTACCACGCCATCAACGGCGACGTGTGGCTGTTCCTCACCGTCGGCGACTGGCACTTCCACCAGCCGCCGCACGCGATCGGCGGCGAGCTCACCGACGCGATCGCGATCGCGAACTCCCGGGCGAACCCGATCGACGCCCCCTACGAACGCGACTCCGCCGTGAAACGCTCGGACCGGACGCTCGAAGCGGCCCTGTCGCACCTCGCCGAGGTCGGCGCCAACGCCAACGACCACCTCGCTCGACCGACGGTCACCAGCGAGCACGACCGGATCGTCGACGTCCGCTGGTCGTTCCTCTCCTGAACTCCGTCTCGTCGCCACAAAAAGCGATTTCGCGTCCGAACGGCCCGCCGAGAACCCCGCTTAGGCTTCGACGACTTCGATCGCGCCGAGCATCCCGTTCGCCTGGTGGGGCGTACACTGGTACAGCTGGATCCCGGTGTTGTCGAACGACTGCTCGAAGGTGGCCCCCTCCTCGGAGACGGCGTCGCCGCTGTTGAAGTCGGACTCGGAGCCCTCGACGGAGGCCACGTTGTGCGCGCCGCCGTTCCCGGTCCACTCCCAGACGACGGTCGTGCTGGAGTCGATGCGGATCGCCGCGGGCGAGAAGGCGAACCCGACATCGCCGGCGCCGACCTCAACGGTCACCTCGTCCTGTCCGGTGAAATCCATGATCGTGCCCTCGTACATCCGGGCGTCCGAGAGGTACTCGTCGATCTCGTCCGGCACGTCCTCGGCCGCGTTGCCGCCGCCGGAGCCGTCGGAGCCGTCGGAGCCGTCGCCGCCGTCACCGCCGTCACCGCCGTCGCCGCCGCCGGAACAGCCGGCGAGCGTTCCGATGGTCAGCGCGGCGCCGGTTCCGGCGAGATACCGCCGTCTGGACAGGTTATCAGACATCACTTTCCGTAGGGGTTCAAGCCTTACAAACCCCGCGGTGTCTCTTGATTTGTGGGGACGTACGACGGTGTATCACGCCCCCGGACGCCCGACCGGACCGAGTCACGAAGCCCGGGTTTATCGCGCTCCGACGCTTCCCGAGAGACATGCGCGAAGACGCGCTGGCGACCCGGCTCGTCGAGCACTTCGAAGCGACGGTCGACGATCCGGCGATCCGGCTCGAAGAGCCGTACGACGCCGACGGCCGCGAGGGGGTCGTCGACCTGTTCGTCCGGACGCGGACGCCCGAGCCGGTCGACCGCGTGATCGAACTCAAGGCCGACGCCGCGGTCCGCCGCGCCACCGGCGCGAACGAGGTCCTCAGGCAGTACCGTCGGATGGAGCGGTATTTCCACGCCGACGAGCGCCACGCGCTCCGTCCCAAGCTGGGCCGGGACGAGCCGGGCGCCCGCTACCTGCTGTGTTTCGCGCCGACGCCGACCTGCGTCCACCACGTCGCGACGAACCGCACGCTGTACGGCTCCGTCGACCCGGAGGCGCATGCCGGCGACGTCCCCGCCGTCCGCACCGTCGCGTTCCTCACGGGGCTCGACGGCGACCCCGCCGACCTCGGACTGGTCTCCGTCAACGGCGAGGTCCAGTTCGGATCCGAGCCGTTCAAGCGGGCCGTGCCCGACGACTCGCGGCTCGCCGAGAGCTTACGCGGCGTCGACGACGGCCTGATCGAGTTCCCCTGAGGCGGCTCGGGAACGTCCGACCGTCCGGTCGCCCGCGATGGCCCTTCAGAGGCCGAGTTCGCGCCCGATGACGACGTGTTGGATCTCGCTGGTCCCCTCGCCGATCTCCATCAGCTTCGCGTCGCGGTAGAAGCGCTGCGGCGCGAAGTCGGTGGTGTAGCCGTAGCCGCCGAGCGTCTGGACCGCCTCCTCGGCCACCTCGCGGGCGGCCTCGCTGGCGTCGAGCTTCGCAAGCGCGGACTCGCGGGTGACCGACTCGCCGGCGTCGTACTTCGACGCGGCCCGGTGGGTCAGCAGGCGGGCGCGCTCGATCTGGCGGTGCATGTGGACCACCTTGTCGCGGACGGCGTCGAACTTCGATATCGGCTTTCCGAACTGCTCGCGCTCGCCCGAGTACTCCTTGGCGGCCTCGTAGGCGCCCTGCGCGAGGCCCACGGAGAGCGCGGCGATGGAGATCCGCCCGCCGTCGAGCGTCTTCATCGTCTGTGTCCACCCCTCGCCCTCCTCGCCGAGGAGCCGGTCCTCCGGGATCCGCACGTCGTCGAAGGTTATCTCGCAGGTGGGCGAGCTGTTGAGCCCCATCTTCTCCCAGACCGTCGTCACCTCGAACCCGTCGTCGTTCGCCGGGTCGACGATGAACGTCGAGATGCCGTCGTACCCCGCGTCCGGGTCGGTCACCGCCTTCACGAGGATCGAGTTGGCGACGTTCGCGTTCGTGATGAACTGCTTGGTGCCGTTCAGGACGTACTCGCCCGCGTCGGCGTCGAACTCGGCGGTCGTGTCCATGTCGGAGGCGTCCGAGCCGCTGCCCGGCTCCGTGAGCGCCCACGCGCCGATCCCCTCGCCCTCCGCGAGCGGGCGGAGCCAGCGCTCCTTCTGCTCGTCGGTGCCGAACAGGTCGATCGGCTTCGCGCCCAGCGAGGTGTGCGCGGCGTACGAGAGCCCGATCCCGCCGGAGACGCGGCCGAGTTCCTCCGTGACCAGGGCGTACATCAGCTGGTCGCCGCCGAGGCCGCCGTACTCCTCGGCGACCGGGACGCCCATCATGTCGAGCTCCGCGAGGGAGTCGAACACCTCCTCGGGGAACCGGTGTTCGTCCTCGATCTCCTGGGCGATGGGTGCGATCTCCGCCTCGCAGAACTCCCGGACGGTGTCGCGTATCATCCGGTGTTCCGCGGGTACCTCGAAGTCCATGGGCAAGAATTGCGACCCGCGGGCATAAACGATGCGAACGACCGTGACAGACCGTCCCGGGGTGGGACCGTCCGCGAGCCGACGACTTATGAGGCGCCGCCGCGTTCCGCCGATATGGAGTTCCGGCAGCTCGTCCGCGGGCGCGTCGACTGGCCCGACATCGAGCGGGTCGCGCGCGAGCTGGCGGACCGGTACGACCGCGACGAGATGCGCGTGCGGTTCCTCGACGCGGACAACTGGCTGTCGACGCCAATGGTCGTCGACGACGACCTCTTCGTGAAGGTGATCACCCGGCAGAACACGCTCGTTCACGCGCTGTTCACCACGGGGCGGAACCTCGGTGCGTTCTCCGCGGGCACCGAGGGGTTCTTCGAGCGCCACGAGACCCCCTACGAGATGGCGCGCCACGAGCTGGAGGCGACCCGGCGGGTCCGCGAGCTCGGGGTCAACGCGCCGGAGCCGGTCGAGGCGTTCGAGGTCGACGGCCTCGGCGTGCTCGTGTTGGAGTACCTCCCCGAGTTCCGCACGCTCGGCGAGCTCGACGCGGAGACCGTCGCCCGGCTGGCGCCCGACCTCTTCGCGACGCTCCGGACGGTCCACGACGCCGGGCTCGCGCACGGCGACCTCCGCGCCGAGAACGTCCTCGTCGCGGACGGCGAGCTCTACGTCATCGACGCGACCCGCGTGAGCGACGACGGCCGCGAGGCGGCCCGCGCCTACGACCTCGCGAGCGCGCTCGCGGCGCTGGAGCCGCTGATCGGCGCCGCCGACGCGATCGAGGCCGCGCTGACGAGCTACTCGGCCGACGAGCTCCTCGCGGCGCGCCGATTCCTCGACTTCGTCGCGATCCGCCCCGACCACGACTTCGACGCCGCGGAGCTGACGGGCGAGCTCGAGAAGCGCACGGCGTGAGACGCCGCGAGAAGGCGGACCGACCGGAGACTCAGCCGCCCAGGTACAGCTGCGAGACCTCTTCGTCGTCCAGCAGCTCCTCCGGCGTCCCCTCGAACCGGACGGTCCCCTGATCGAGGACGTAGCCCCGGTCGGAGATGCCGAGCCCCTTCGTCACGTTCTGCTCGACCATGAGGATCGCCGTGTCCATGTCGTTGACCTCTTTGACGTCCTCGAACACGTCGTCGGCGGTGTTCGGTGCGAGCCCCGCCGACGGCTCGTCGATGAGCAGCACGTCGGGCTCCATCACCAGCGCGCGGGCGAACGCGAGCACCTGGCGCTGGCCGCCGGAGAGCGTCTTCGCCTTCGAGCCGCGCTTCTCGTCGATGATCGGGAACCGGTCGTACAGCGTCTCGATGACCTCCTCGAGGCTCCCGTCGCGGGCGACGCCGCCCATCCGGAGGTTCTCGTCGATCGTCAGCGAGCCGAACACGTTGTCGGTCTGCGGGACGTAGCCGATCCCCTCGCGGACGATCTCCTCGGGCGCCATCCCGCCGATGTCGCGGCCGTGGTACTCGACGGTCCCCGTCCACGGGGTCAACATCCCGAACGCGGTCTTGAGCACCGTCGACTTCCCGGCGCCGTTGGGGCCGACGAGACAGACGATCTCGCCCGGGTCGAGCCGGACCGAGCAGTCGTCGAGCACCTGCACCTCGCCGTACCCGCTGTCGACGCCCGACAGCGAGAGCACGGGGTCGGTTCCGCCGTGAGGCCCGTCCGCGGCCCCGGTCGTGTCGTCTGTCATACCGTCGCTCATGTTCCGCCTCCGAGGTACGCGTCGATGACGCGGTCGTCGTTCCGGACGCCCTCCGGCGTCCCCTCCGTCAGGACGTGTCCCTGATCCAGGACGACGATCGGGTCCGCCAGGTCCATCACGAACTCCATGTCGTGTTCGATGAGCAGGAACGTCGTCCCCTGCTCGTTGAGCCGCCGGATCTGGTCTTTGAGCTTCTTCGCCAGCGTCGGGTTCACCCCCGCCACCGGCTCGTCGAGCAGCAGCACCTCCGGCTCGGCGAGCATCGCCCGCGCGAGCTCGACGAGCTTCATCTGGCCGCCGGAGATGTCGGTGGCGGGCTGGGTCGCGAGGTGGTCGATCTCGAAGTCCTCCAGGATCCGCTCCGCCTCGGCGAGGTTCGCCGACTCGCTCTCCGCGACCGTCCCCGGCGAGGTGAAAAGCGTGAGGAACGACTCGCCGGGCTGTTTCCGCGGGCCGACCAGCATCGCCTCGCGGACCGTCATCCCCTCCAGCTTCCGGGGCGTCTGGAACGTCCGGATGAGCCCGTGTTCCGCGACTTGGTACGGCTCCATCCCGGTCACGTCGGTCCCGTTCACCTCCACGGTCCCGCCGTCCGGCTCGTAGAAGCCGGAGATGAGGTTGAACAGCGTCGACTTCCCGGCGCCGTTCGGGCCGATGAGCCCGGTGATGGTGCCGCGCTCGACCGCGAACGTCGCGTGGTCGGTCGCCGCGAGCCCGCCGAACGACTTCTGGAGGTCGTCGACGCGGAGGACCGCGTCCTCCTTCGGAAGCGCGCCCTCACTCATCGTCACCACCTCCCTTCCGCTCGCGGACGCCGCTGTCCGGCGTCTCGGGCGTTCCGCCACCGCCGACCGCGCTCGGCCAGATCAGCTCCCGCTGCGGCGGGAGCACCCCCTGCGGCCGGTAGCGCATGACGGCGACGATGACGACGCCGATCAACAGCAGTCGCAACGGCGCGGGGTCGATCGGGAGCGCCACGTCGTTCAGGAAGCGCGTCCCCTCGCGGATCGTGACGATGACGATCCCGCCGAACAGCGCCCCGCGGTTGGAGCCGCTGCCGCCCAAGATCACCGCGACCCACGCGTAGAACGTCGTGATCGGGTCCAGGTCCCCCGGCCCGACGTAGAGGTTCAGGTGCGCGTAGAAGACGCCCGCAAGCGCCATTATCAGGCTGCCGAGGACGAACGACTGCATCTTGAACGAGTAGGTGTTCTTGCCCAGCGCCCGCGCGAGGTCCTCGTCGGAGCGGATCGTGCGCAGCACGCGCCCCCACGGCGACCGGTGCGCGCGCCGGAGGACGAAGTACGCCGCGCCCGCGAACGCGAGCACCAACAGGACGTTCAGCGACGCCTGCCAGAACGCCGTCTCTAAGATCACCGGCGACCCGGGGATCACCTCCAGCCGGAGCCCCGGCATCGCTTCCGGGAACGTCGAGAGCACCGGCCACCCGTCGAAGAAGCCCGGGATGCCGCGCAGCCCCGCGCTCCCGTTCGTCAGCCAGCGCTCGTTTAACACGATCAGCCGCACGACCTCCGCGAGCCCGAGCGACGCGATGGCGAGGTAGTCGGCCCGGAGCCGGAGCGTCGGGATGCCGATGAGCAGCGCGAGCGCGAGCGCGACGACGAGCGCGACGGCGAGCCCGACGAGCGGACTGAAGCCGCCGGCGATCGGCGAGCCGCTCGCGGTCATCAGCGCGGTGCCGTACGCGCCGATGCCGAAGAACGCGGCGACGCTGAAGTTGATCAGTCCCGTGAACCCCCACTGGGCGTTCAGCCCGAAGGACAACAGCGCGTACATCCCCGCCAGCCCGACGAGGAACAGGAAGTACGTCGGACCGAGCGCGCCGGTGAGCATCGCGACGAAGAGGAACAGTACGAACGCGACGCTGACGCCGAGCACCCACCCCTCCGGGCGGGACAGGTCGGCGAACGCCGCTTTCGGGTCGTCGAGGAGGCTCACGTCGCGCCCTCCCCGGCGATCCCGTTGGGCCGGACCAACAGCACGACGACCATGATCACGAACGCGATCGCGTTCGCGTACTCGATGGTGATCATGTTCTCGATCACGGTCGCGAGCCAGTTCGGACGGATCGGTAGCGCCTCGACCACGTTGGAGAAGAACGGCGTTAGCTGGTTTATCATGCCGATGAGGAACCCGCCCGCCATCGCGCCGTAGACGGAGCCGATCCCGCCGAGGATCACCGCCGCGAAGATCACCAACAGGAGGTTAAACCCCATCCGGGGCGCGAGCTGGTTGAACAGTCCGAGGAACACGCCGCCCGCGCCGGCGAGCCCGGCGCCGATGACCCACGTCCACAGCTTGACCCGCTTCGTCCGGATACCGCTGACCCGCGCGAGGTCGGGGTTGTCCGCCATCGCGCGCATCTTCCGACCGAGGTCGGTGTACTGGAGCAGGACGTGGAGCCCGACGACGAGCGCCACCGCCGACCCGAATATCGCGACGTCGTGGAGCGTTATCCGGACGCCGTACGGCACCAGCGCCTCGATCGGCCGCAGCGGCCGGACGTCGAATCGGGTGAAGTCGGAGCCGAACCGGATCTGGATCACCGCGCGGTAGATGAACGCGATCCCGATCGACGTGATCAGCAGGCCGATCGAGTCGACGTCGAGCGGCTCGTAGATGAGCTTCTCGGTGGCGACCGCCACGACCGCGGCGACGGCGATCCCGACGACCAAGGCCAGGAAGAAGCCGTACGGGAGCCCCAACACCGCGCCGCCGAGCCCGCCGACGGCGCCGAAGGTCACGAGCGCCGAGTACGCGCCGATCGTCATCGTGTCGCCGTGCGCGAAGTTCGCGAAGTCCGCGATGCTGTACACCAGCGACAGCCCGATGCTGCCGAGGACGATGATGCTGCTGAACACCAACCCGTTAGCCAGGTATCCGAGGACGGTCATCGGTCGGGATTAGCCTTCGATGAAGTCGATGCCTTCGTACGCGTGGTCCTGGACCTCCAGGACCTGAAGGAAGCCGACCGGGTCACCGTTCTCGTCGAAGTCGATGGGGCCGCTGACCCCCTGGTAGTCGACGTCGTCCGGTCCGCCGCCGTCCGCGAGGATCCCGCTCGCGGCCTCGAACGAGGTCACCGTCTCGCCCTCCGGGCCGGAGACGCGCCGGACGGTGTCCTGGAGCGCCGCCCCAGTGAACTCGTCCGCGGCCTGGATCGCCAAGGCGGCGTTGATCACGCAGTCGTACGCGTACGCCGCCCACGAGGTCGGCTGCTGACCGTACTCCGACTCGAAGGCGTCCGCGAACGACTGGTAGTTCTCCTCCTCGACTGGCGCGGACGGAACGACGATCTTCATCCCCTCGATGCTCCCCTCGGGGGTGTTCTCGAGGACGTTGTCGCCGGAGACGGAGTCGGCGCCGTAGAACTGCGCCTCGTACCCCGAGGAGAACACCTCGTTGACCATCGTCGCGAACTCGGCCTGGTAGGTGATGAACAGCCACGCGTCGGCGCCGGAGCTGTTCATCTCCGAGATGACGCCGGAGTACGACTGCTGGTCCTGGTCGTGCGGCGTGTTGTAGACGACCTCGCCCTCGTACGCGTCGACGAACGCGTCCGTGAGGCTCTGGCCGTAGTCGTTGTTGACGTAGGTGATCGCCACCTCGTCGTAGCCGTCGTCGCTGATGAGGTTCGAGAGCGCGAGCGACTGGCTCCGCCCCGACGGCGACATCCGGAGCAGCCCCGGGAACTCGGTGAGGTTGAGCCCGGTGGAGTTCTGGCTCAGCTGAACGACGTCCGTTCCTTCGATGACGCTCTCGTAGATGGCCAGCGAGACGCCGGAGCCGACCGCGCCGATCAGGAACGGCACGCCGTCCTGATTGACGAGCTTCTGGGCGGCGGCGATCCCGCCCTGGTTCTCGCTCTCGGAGTCCTCGACGACGATGTCGAGGTCCCGCCCGTTAATGCCGACCTCGTTGACCATCGAGAGGGCGAGGTTGACGCCGCGCTGGTTCCGCTCGCCGAACGCCGACAGCGACCCGGTCTGGGAGTCGACCATCCCGATCTCGTAGGTCTCGGTCGAGTCTCCCCCGTCGTCTCCGTCGCCGCCGTCGCCCGCGTCGCTGCCGTCACTGCCGTCGCCGCCGTCGCCGCCGTCGCCGCCGTCGTCGGTCGTGCTGAGACAGCCCGACAGTCCGACGAGTCCCGCACCGCCGGTCAGTTTCAGCAGCGTCCGCCGATCCGTCGTGCCCGTGGTATCCCGTGACATATGTTTCCGATAGTCCCGAGCACATTCGGCTACCTTAACCCCGGCCCGTCCATGGTCGGTGAGCGCGGGGCAGATCGATGAATCGGCTGGTAGTGGCACTGAAAGCATTTTATACAGGAATATATTTTCGGAACGATTGGTCGGGTGCCATTATATACCGCTCCGGATCCGCAGTGATCGCATGATCCCGCCCATCGCGAGCAACTTTGTCGCCGGGGAGTCGCCGGAGGCGGCGCTCGCTCACGTCGAGGGGCTCAACGACCGCGGCGTGGCCGGCATCCTGAACCTCCTCGGCGAACACTACGAGGAACGGCCCCCCGCCGACGCCGACGCCGACGCGTACGTCGACCTCGTCGAGGCGATCGCGGAGCGCGGCGTCGACGCCTGCGTCTCCGTCAAATCGAGCCAGATCGGCCTCGACATCGGGGACGACGTCTTCGAGGAGAACCTCGCGCGCATCGTCGAGGCGGCCAACGCGCCGGCGGCGACCGGATCGGCGGAGACCGGAGCGGACGGGACGGGCACCTTCGTCTGGATCGACATGGAGGACCACGAGACCACCGACGTGACGCTCGACGCGTTCGAACGGCACGCGGTCGAGACGGACGGCAACGTCGGCGTCTGCGTGCAGGCGAACTTGAAGCGGACCCGCGAGGACCTCGAACGGCTCGCCGACCTCCCGGGGAAGGTCCGACTCGTCAAGGGCGCGTACGACGAGCCGGCCGAGATCTCCTACAAGGAGAAGGCGCGCGTCGACGAGTCGTACCGCGACTGCCTCGCGTACATGTTCGAGGCGTTCGACGACGGCGTCGCCGTCGGGAGCCACGACCCCGCGATGATCGACTACGCGAGGGAACTGTACGCCGACCACGGGACCCCCTACGAGGTCCAGATGCTGACCGGCGTCCGGGAGTCGGCGCAGTTCGAACTCGCGGCCGAAGACGACGTGAACGTCTACCAGTACATCCCGTACGGCTCCAAGTGGTTCTCCTACTTCTACCGGCGGATCCGGGAGCGCAAGTCGAACGCGCTGTTCGCGCTGCGCGCGATCGTCGGGAACTGAACGAATCGGGTCAGGAACTGGCGATCCGGCGTTACGATCTGTCAATCGGAGTGTGGTGATGCGGTCAGATTTTCATAAGTGATTGACGGACCGACGACGGACGCTCCAAAGCCCCAGCCGCTCGCTTATAAATAGCCGCTAGCAGATCGGCGGCGAACACCTCCAAAGCCCCAGTCGCTCGCTTATAAATAGCCGCTAGCAGATCGGCGGCGAACACCTCCAAAGGGGCAGTCGCGAGGACGGCGCACGCTCGCTGCGGTCCTCAGTCGCTCGCTTCGCTCGCTCCTTGCGGTCCTTACGTCACCTGCGCCGTCCTCGCGACTGCCCCTTTGAGTCCCACCCGACTGCGACCGCACAGCACCTCACGCCTCCCCAGCCTCGTCGCTGGCGGCGACCGCCGCCAGCGACTCCCTCGCGCCGTCGGTTCGCGGCCCTCCGGGCCGCTCACCGGGGCGCGCCACCGCCTTCATTTATAAAAATCGCCGCTATCGCTCGCGGGTATTTAAATACCGTATCGCGCTCGACACTCTACAACACTCGCTCCGCCGTCGACACCGCCGATCACGGGTCCAAAAGCTTCGACTCCGCCTTCCGGAGGTGTTCGAGCAGCGTCGTCTTCGAGACCTCCATGTCGTCGGCGAGCTCGCGCGTCGACGCCTCTCGGGGCCACTCGTAGTAGCCCGCTTCGCGGGCGTGTTCGTACACCTTCCGCTGGGTCGTCGTCAGCGTGTCGAGCCGCTGCTCGCGGGGGGTCCGCCCCGCGTGGCCCGACGACGACATCGACTCCACCGTCACCTCCGCGCCGGCTGCCTCCTGAACCGCGTCGAGCGACTCCCGGATCTCGGTGCGCTCGCCGACGAAACACACCTGCCACTCCTCCCGTCCGCCCTCGATCCGGACCGGCGCGCTGTGGACGAAGCCGTGTTCCAAGAGCGTCGGACACACCATGTCGCCCGGGTCGTACTCCAGGAAGAACTCGCGGACGACGTTGCCCGGAGCGTCCCGAGCGCGCCCGAACCGCTCCTGGAGTTCGAGCAGGTTCCCCGCGCGGTCGGACTCGCGGATCGCGTCGAGCAGCGCTTCGACCTCCTCGTTCGTGTCCCCGAACGCCGTGAACAGGCCGTTCACCGTGTTCGGCGCGTCGCTCTCGGCCATCGGTGAGTTGTAGATAGCGTGCGCGAGCACGCCGCCGCCGGTCTTGTTCGTCGCCTCGATCGCCCAGCAGTTCGGATGCCACAGATCGAGCGTGAGCCTGGTTCCGGCCCACTCCACCGCCCCTTTCCCGTCGGTTGTCGACATTGTTCACACGTCGTAAGCAGCGCACCACCAAGACCCTGCCGACCATGGTAGGGTGGGTTATTTGGACGTGCCGACCGGACGTCTCGAACATGGCGCAGCCCTACCAGCATTACATCGACGGTGAATGGGTCGACGGCGACGGGTCCGAGACCTTCGAGAGCGAGAACCCCGCGACCGGAGAGACGCTCGGAGAGTTCCGTCAAGGGACCCCCGAGGACGTGGACCGCGCGGTCGACGCAGCGGACGCGGCGTTCGAAGAGTGGCGCGAGCTCTCGCGGATCCAGCGCGCGGAGTACCTCTGGGACGTGTACCACGAGCTCCGCGACCGGACCGACGAGCTCGGGGAGATCGTCACCAAGGAGTGCGGGAAAGAGATCAGCGAGGGGAAGGCGGACGTGGTCGAGGCCGCGCACATGGTCGAGTGGGCCGCGGGCGACGCCCGGCATCCGAAGGGAGACATCGTCCCCTCGGAGATCCCCTCGAAGGACGCGTACATGCGACGGAAACCGCGCGGCGTCACCGGCTGTATCACGCCGTGGAACTTCCCGGTCGCGATCCCCTACTGGCACATGGCCATCGCGCTGGTCGAGGGGAACACGGTCGTGTTCAAGCCGGCCGAGCAGACGCCGTGGTGCGCGCAGATCATCGCGGAGATGTTCGACGACGCGGGCATCCCCGACGGCGTGTTCAACATGGTACAGGGGTTCGGCGACGCGGGCAACGCGATCGTCGAGAACGACGACGTCGACACCGTCATCTTCACCGGTTCGGCCGAGGTCGGCCACCACATCCAAGAGAAGCTCGGCGGCGTCGCCGGCAAGCGCGCCGCCTGCGAGATGGGCGGCAAGAACGCGATCGTGGTCACCGAGGAGGCGGACCTCGACGTCGCGGTCCACTCCGCGGTGATGTCCTCGTTCAAGACGACCGGTCAGCGCTGCGTCTCCTCCGAGCGCCTGATCGTCCACACGGACGTGTACGACGAGTTCAAAGAGCGGTTCGTCGAGGTCGCGGAGTCGGTCGCGGTCGGCGACCCCCTCGACGAGGACACCTTCATGGGGCCGCTCATCGAGGAGGAACACCGCGAGAAGGTCACCCGGAACAACGAGGCGGCCCGCGAGGAGGGCGTGAACGTGCTCGTCGACCGGACCGAGCTCGACGACGAGGAGATCCCGGACGGCCACGAGGACGGCTACTGGGTCGGTCCGTTCGTCTACGAGGCCGACGCCCACGCCGACCTGACGTGTACTCACGAGGAGGTGTTCGGACCCCACGTCGCGCTCATGGAGTACGACGGCGACATCGAGGAGGCCGTCGAGATCCAGAACGACACCGACTACGGGCTGGCGGGCGCGATCATCTCCGAGGACTACCGACAGATCAACTACTACCGCGACCGCGCCGAGCTGGGGCTGGCGTACGGGAACCTCCCGTGCATCGGCGCCGAGGTCCAGCTCCCCTTCGGCGGCGTGAAGAAGTCCGGCAACGGCTACCCCTCCGCCCGGGAGGCGATCGAGGCCGTCACCGACCGCACCGCGTGGACCCTGAACAACTCGAAGGAGATCGAGATGGCGCAGGGGCTCTCGGCGGACATCAAGACGAAGGACGACTGATCCGTCCGGAATGACGCCCGGTGACGGGCGTCCGAATTCCTTTTACTCCGTCACGCCGCGAACCGCCGCGACCGCCTCTTCCGGCGTCTCCGCCGCCGCGAGCGCGCCGCGAGCCGCGAGCCGCTCGCGCGGGCGCCCGACCGGTTGCGGCTCGGAGGCGGTCTCGATCAGCTCGGCCTCCCGCAGGAGCCGTTTTATCCGCGTGAACGTCGAGGGGCTCCCGAGCCCCGCGTCCTCGCAGGCCCGGCGGAGCGCGTGGTCAGAGACGCCCTCGCGGGCGCCGACAG
The DNA here is from genome assembly GCF_000337395.1 of Halorubrum distributum JCM 13561. Lineage (NCBI taxonomy): Archaea > Methanobacteriati > Methanobacteriota > Halobacteria > Halobacteriales > Haloferacaceae > Halorubrum > Halorubrum distributum. Next base: position 123,800 of record NZ_AOJF01000024.1, on the reverse strand, counting down.
CGTAAGCGCGGACGCGGGTCTCCTCGGAGTCTGGACCCGCGGCTCCGCGCGAATCGGCGTCGACCTCGGCGTCGAGCGCGCGGAGCACCGCCGCGGCGACCGACTCGTCGCACCGCGCCGCGAACCCCTTGTACACGCGCCGCCGGTTCGGCGTTCGGAGTCGGTACGGCTCGGCCGCCGCGAACGCCGAGGCGTACCGCTCGCGGAGCGAGGTGTCGTCGCCGATCCGGTGCCACCGACTCACCGCTCCGGTCGCCTCCTCGCTCGTCTCCCCGCCCGCCCCGTCGCGCTCGCTTCCGATCAAGGCGAATCCCGTCTCCGCCCCCGCCAGCACGGGGTTCGGCTGCGGCGTGTCGAGGACCCGGAGGTCGACCGCGTCGGCGTCGAAGAGCGCCGCGAGCCGGCTCGCAGGCCGGAACCCGGCGGTCACGGCGTCGACCGCGGGCTCGCCTGCGAACACGTTCAGCGGCGGGAGACCGGACGGGTCGCGGTCTCCCTCCCCGCCGTCCCCGCGCGCGTCACCGGCAAGCTCCGCGACGCTCGGATCGACGAGCGCCGGGGCGGCCTCGCGGTACGCCTCGACGACCGCGCGGAGCAGTCGCGGTCCGGGGTCGACGAGGGTCGGGTCGGAGAGCGCGCCCAGCGGGAGCGGATCCGGGGTCGAGGGGAGCGCGGGTCCGGTCGCCATCGACCCGTCCTACGGGCGCGACGCATTAAGGGTTCGGGGCGCGGCAGGCGCACGGGACGCGCACGGAACTGCGGGATCGTGACGTGCCGGCTCGCGCGCCTTTTTCACCCGGCGGCCGGAACGGGAACCCGTGCCACCGCTCGACCTGTCGATCGGGCTCGGAACGTCCGGGCTCGACGACCCCGAGACCTGTACCGACACCGTCGCCGCGGCGCTGGACGCCGGCTACCGCCACGTCGACACCGCGCAGATGTACGACAACGAGGCGGCGGTCGGCGAGGGGATCGCCGCGAGCGACGTCGACCGCGACGACGTGGTCGTCGCCACGAAGGTCCACCCCGAGAACCTCGCGCCCGACGACGTGCGCGAGACGGCGCGGGCGAGCCTGGATCGGCTCGGCCTCGACCGCGTCGACCTCCTGTACGTCCACTGGCCCATCCGGGCGTACGACGCGGAGACCACGCTGCCCGCGTTCGACGAACTCCGCGACGAGGGGGTGACCGACCACGTCGGCGTCTCGAACTTCACGCCCGATCTGCTGCGCGAGGCCCGCGAGATCCTCGACGCGCCGATCGCGGCCCACCAAGTCGAGTGTCACCCGCGGTTCCGACAGCCGGAACTGCGCGCCCTCGCCGACGAGTTCGACCACCGGCTCGTGGGCTACTCCCCGCTCGGCCGCGGGGAGATCCTCGACGATCCGGCGATCCTCGAAATCGCCGAGCGGAACGACCTCTCGCCGGCGGTCGTCGCGCTCGCGTGGGCGCTCGACCGCGGGATCGTGCCGATCCCGAAGGGGCGGGGCGACCACCTGCGGGAGAACCTGCGCGCGGTCGACGTCGACCTGCCCGACGAGGACCTCGATGAAATCGACGCGCTCGATCCGGGGGACCGTCAGATCGACCTCGACGACGCGGCGTGGAACCGCTGACGGGGCGGCCGGCTGACACCGCGATCAGACCGCGTCGAGCCGCGCCCGCAGCTCGGCGTCCGCCCGATCGACCAAGGCATCGAGGGGCTCGTCGAGGTACGGTACCCACTGATCGATGAATCCCGAGCGCCCGAGCATTCTGACGACCTCGTAGACGGGGCGCCGCCGTTCGAACCCCGCGGGAAGCCCCCCGGCGCGCTCGCGGTATCCCTCGCGGAGGGCCGCGGCGAACCGCTCCGGGCCGGTCGAGTCGAACCCGTTGAGCAGCTGGTCCTCCGCGCGCACCAGGTCCCGAGCCGGGTCGCCCACGTGGGAGAGCTCCCAGTCGATCGCCGCGACGCCCGCGCCGGCGGTAGCGTCCGCCCCGTCTCCTTCGGCCGTCACGAAGAGGTTCGGCTTCGTGACGTCGCCGTGGAGCAGCGCCGCCGGCGCGCCGTCGAGCAGGTCCCGGTTCGCGCGCACGCAGTCGACGACGGCGTCGTAGTGGTCGGCGAGCCGCTCCGAGGTGCCGATCTCGCGCGTCCGCTCGACCGTCGCGAGCAGCACGTCCGTCCACGGTGCGAACTCGATCGCGAGTCCGGTCTGCGCGTCGGGTCCCGCGGTCGCCGCTCCTTCCGCCGCGCTCCCGCGCTCCGTCCCCGCGCCGACGATCTCCCCGTGGCTCGCGAACCGGTCGGCGTGGAGCGCGGCGAGCGCGCGCCCGACGCGGCGGAGCAATCGCTCGCGCCCGTCGTCGCTCGCCGCCTCGTAAACGTCCAACAGTCCTCGACCGGGCGCCGGCGCCGTCGCGAGGTACGCCGGGTCGCCATCCGGATCGGCCGCCAGCACCTTGGGGACCGGGAGTTGGCCGTGTGCTCCGACGTATCGGAGCACGGCGCGTGCCCGGGCGAGCCGGTTGCTCTCGTCGGCCAGCGCGACCTTGAGGAACGCCCGTCCGCCGTCGGCGAAGGCGACGCCGACCGTCTCGTTGGCGCCGTTCCAGGAGGGGCCGACGCCGGTCAGTCGGTCGACCTCGCGGTCAGGAAACGCCGCGGCGAGCGCGCGGTCGATCGGATCCGATCTGGGCCCGTCCATGCGTGCTCGTCCGAGTCGGCCGATGTTAAGATTGTTGTCAGGGTTGGACAAAAATCGAGCAAGAACCACGGTAGCACGCTTCAGAACTCCGAAACGAGATAATTACCAACAAGGTCATACGTGTTGGGGAATCAGACTAATCCAGTGAACGACGGGGCATCCGGGGGGCGCATCGAATTCGAGGTCGACGGGACGACGCTCACCGTCCGGGACGTGATCGAGGGCGAGGAGATGGAGTTCCGTGTCGACCGCGAGCCGGATCTCTCATCGGCGCTCCCCGAACTGTTTCCGTCTCCGGTCGACGATGCGGTCAGTTTCGAGACGGAGTCGCTGGTGATACCCGACTACGCGTCGATCGTCTTCCGGGACGTTAACGGTGACCACGTCGCCAGACACAGCGATTCGATAGAACTCGAACGCGGCTCGTACTGTATCGAAGTGAACGGGGTGACGAAGACACTCATCCGCGTGACGGACGTCGAAATCGCAGCGACCGGCGACGGAGATCCCGGCCCGATCACTATCTCGTTCGACCGCCCCCGGACCGTCTCGGTCGGTGCGCGCTCGTTCCACACGCGCCCCGAGGCGACGATCACCGTCCCCGACGACCCGGTAGCTCTAACCGAGGTCGTGTCGCTGCTCGGATCGTCGATCAAGGAGTTCTCCCCGGAACGGTCGTGGCCCACCTTGCGCGGTTATCCGCCTCGGATCGAGCGCGGTGACTCTCTCGACGTTCCGAGCCCGCTGTCGGTGCCCGACACGGGCGTCGAGGTAGTCGTCCGACCGACGTACGCCGACGTGTACCGGCTCTCGACGCTGTCGTACTACCTCGGGGCTCGAATGGTGACGGGCGACGCCCCGGCGATCCGACTGGACACGGGGTACGAGGAACGGCTGCCGATAGAGGGGGAAGCGCTCGAAGAGCGGGTCACGGAACTGTTCCGAACGTGGTTCTTCCTCGACACGCTCGCGCGGACGGAGGGGTATGTCCCGTCGGACCGGTACGAGTACGACGCGGTCGGTCCCGATCTCCCCTTCTATCCGCCGAACCTCGCCGACCAATCCATGAGCGAGCGGCTGATGGAGTACCTAGAGGTCGATCCCGAGACGGTCGAGCCTCATCTGCCGGCGTGGCCGACGGAGGCGGTCCTCCGGCCGGTCTCCGCGTCCGCGGAACTGCTGCCGCACCTCGCTCACGTCCTCGCGCCGGTCCGCGTCCGGGGCGACGCCGATCCCTCCGCGTCGGACGCGCCAGTGGGGATCGCGACGTCGCCTCAGGCGGCAGCGGATCTGTCCGCCTTCGGCCCTTCGAACACCTCATCGGGACCGGGAAAGACGGCCCCCTCTCGTTCGAGTCGGGTTCCGTCTCCGGACGCGGACCCGATTCCTGCGGGCGCATCCGTGATATCCCCCGACGCGTACGAGAACCGACTTCGGAGACAGATCCCAGAGCGCGGCACCCTCTCGGTCGCGTTCCTCTTCGAGGACGAGAAACGTGCCCGATCCGTTCGGGGGTCGATGGTCGAACCCGCGGAACTCGACGGGATCGGGTCGCTGGACGTGATCGGTTCGCCGTCTCGCGACGCGGTCGTCGAGACGCTGTCCGACCCCGACCTCGACATCGTCTTCTGCGGGGCTTCGGTGACCGCCGGCATCACTGAGGCCGACGGTTCGCTCCGTCTCAACGGACGGGACGAGGCACCGAAACTGAACGTGTTCGAGGGAACGAGGAACACCGCCGCCGGCGTCGATGCGGTCGAGCGTGGGGGAGCGGGGGCGATTCACCTCAGCGACAGCGTGTCCCCGGAGCGACTCCGGACCATGATCGGACTCCTCACCGGGGGCTCCCCGATCGGAGTCGCGACTCAACTGAGCCTTCGAGACGGACCCGTGACTGCCCGCTACGTCGGTGACCCGTCGACCGCGGTCGCCGTCGATCGTGGACTTCCGACTCAACTGTATTCCTGCCACTCACAGGCGGACGATACCTACCGCGTGGGCTGCCGGTCGTTCCTCTCGACCGAAGGGCTAATCGGGGGCGAGTACCGGTTCACCGGGGTTTTCATCGACCGGAAATCGTTCCTGATCGGAACGAGCGTGGAGGCCGGGACTACTGACGCTTCAGGGGTTCTCGAGATACACAGCGAGAAGTCACCCGTCCTTGAGTTCTCGGACGAACTCGTCCTCTGGAGCGACGATCTCTCCCCGGATGAGATCACTGCGATGGCCCGAAGCCGACGGTCAGACGTCAGATCAACCGAATCCGCGTGCGAAACGAGTCCGGAGGATTGAGAGGCCGTACTCTCGGGATCTCGTTTCCGCCGATATTTTTTATTCCCCGGCTGACCAACCGCCGCGTATGCCCCAGATCCACCTCGACGAGGAGACGGTCGAGCGGCTGGACGCGCTCCGGGTCGATGACGAGGAGTACGACGAGATCGTCAACGAACTCATCAGCATCTACGAGGCGGAGGAGCTGACGCTGTTTCGCGGCAGCGACATGAAGTAACGACGGGGGACAATCCCCGCCGGTGTCCTCGGCCTACTCCTGATACGCGACGCGGACCTGCTCCCACTTCCCGACCTCCTCGAGGTGCGCCTGTAGCTCGTCGGCGTACTCCTGAACCAGCCGCTCTGCGGCCTCCAGCTCCTCGTCCGAGGGACCGCCGGATCCGCCCCCGCCGCCGAGCCCGAGCGCGCCCTTGATCGAGTCGACCACGCCGCCGCCCGACCCGCCGGTGTCGCCGGAGCCGCCGGGGGCGCCGCCCATCCCAGCCATCTGCGACCGGAGGTTCTCCAGTTCGGGCATGATCGCGGGGAGGCTCGACGTGTCCGCGACGACGCGCGCCGCCTCGGGGTCGTCGGCGTTCGCTATCTCGAACTCCGTGGCCGTCATGATTAGTCCCCACTCCTGGCTGGAGAAGCGCGACGCGGCGACGCGCTCGTTGAACTGGTTGTCGACGGTCATTCGCTCGCCGACGATGGCGTCGGTCCACTCGCTCATACGCCTCCGTTCGCCGGTCGCGGTGAAAAGTCCGTCCCCCTGCGGCGAGCTGCGTCCGCGGTCGCCCGGACCGCGCCCGGGCCGCGCCCGAGCCGAGCCCGTTACCACCGTCGCAGGTCCTCGAACGCGCCGCCCGCGAGCCCCGGACCGGTCGGGACCGCGATCTGCCCGTCCGCGACCGGACAGGGATCGGGCGCCAGGTCCTCGTCGAGCAGCGACCCGGTCGCGAGCCCGCACGGGGAGACGCCGGGGATCGCGGCCGCGACGTGGACGGCGGCCGTCCGCGCGACGACGGCGTCGATCGTGGTGGTGACGACCGGGTCGACGCCGGCCGACCGCGCCCGCAGCGCGACCGCGAGCGCGCGGTCGGGCCCGCCGAGCGCCATCGGCTTGAGCACGACCGCGTCGGCGGCGCCCGCGTCGAGCACTGCGTCGATCCCGCGTCCGGCGACCGACTCGTCGGCCGCGATCGGGACTCCGTCGCTCGGTCGTCCGGGACGGTCACCCTCGCGAAGCGCCGCCAGCCCGTCGAGGTCGTCCGCCGGGAGCGGCTGCTCGACGTACGCGAGGTCGAAGTCGGCCAGCGCGTCGAGCGCGCGCCGCGCCGTCTCGCGGTCCCACGCGCCGTTGGCGTCGGCGCGGAGCGCGACGGCGTCACCGACGGCCTCGCGGACCGCGCGGACGCGTTCGACGTCGGCGTCGACGTCGCGGGCGCCGACCTTCAGCTTGAGGCAGTCGAACCCCTCGTCGACCGCCCGCTTCGCCTCGGCGGCGGTCTCGCCCGGCGACCCGTCCCCGACGGTCGCGTTCACCGGAACTGCGTCCGCGGGCGTCGCGGTTACACCGGCCTCGTCCGCGAGCCGGTCCGCGAGCCGCGCTTCCGCGTCGCGGGCGGCGGCGTCGGCGAGCGCGAGGGAGACGCCGTGTCGCGCGGCCGGCGTCGACGCCGCGTCCGGCATCGATTCGGGAATCGCTCGGCCGTCGAGCTCGTCGAGCGCCGCCGCGCAGGCCTCGCGCGACTCCGTCCAGCCCGGGAGCGGGGTCGCCTCCCCGAGGCCGACCGCGCCGTCGTCGTCGCTCCCCGCGCCGTCGTCGTCGCTCCCCGCGCCGTCCCCGTCGCTCCCCGCACCGTCTCCGTCCCCCCCCTCGTCGTCTCCGTCGCTCCCGCGTTCGACCGCGATCAGGAACCCCTCTCGCCGGCGGATCGCTCCGCGGGCGGTGCCGAGCGGGCGGGTCAGGTCGAGTGCGAACGACCGGCGTCGCATCGCGTGAACCGGGCCCTGGCCACGGGGGTCGTCGGCGGTCACACCGCGAGGCCGACGGCGAACGCGGCGGCGTACGCCGCGAGCAGTTTGCCGGTCGATTCGAGCGCGGGGTTGAGCGCCTCGCCGGACGTCTCGGTCAGCACCGTCCGCGCGACGACCGCGGCCAGCGGGAGCGTGACGAGCGGGAGCAGCGTCGCGAGCCCCTCGCCGCGCGCGACGAACCACAGCGGGGCGAGGTAGGCGACGGCGAGCATCGCGAGGTACTCGGCGCGGGCGAAGCGGTAGCCGAATCGGACGGCGAGCGTGCGCTTGCCCGTCGCGGCGTCCTCCTCGCGGTCGCGGAGGTTGTTGACGACGAGGATGTTCGTCGACAGGCCGGCGATCGGGAGGCTCGCGACGACCGCCGCGACCGTGACCGTCCCGCCTGGCACTCCGAGCGGGAACCACCCGGAGAGGAGCGCGGCGGCCTGGACGTAGTACGTCCCTGTCACCGCGATCACGCCGAAGAAGACGAACACGAAGAGGTCGCCGAGGCCGTGGTAGCCGAGCGGGTACGGCCCGCCGGTGTAGGCGATCCCGGCCGCGACGGAGGCGAGCCCGATCACGAGGATCGGGACGCCGCCGACGGCGACGAGGTAGGTCCCCACGAGGATCGCGGCCGCGAAGGTGAGCCACATCGCCCGCTTCACCTCGGCCGGCTCGATGAGGCCGCTGGCGACGACGCGCGTGAACCCCTCTCGGTCGTCGGTGTCGGCGCCCTGGATCGCGTCGTAGTAGTCGTTCGCGAAGTTCGTGCCGACCTGGATCAGCGCCGCGCCGACGAGCGCCGCGAGCGCGGGCAGCGGGGCGAACACCCCGTCCGCGAGCGCCAGCCCGACGCCGACGATCACCGGTGCGGCCGCGGCAGGGAGCGTCTGGGGACGCGCGGCCATTACCCACGCCCGCCGGCGGGTCACCTCGGTACTCATTGTCGCAAGTTGGTGCGTGGCGTCCCTTAACCTTGCCATCGCGGATCGGCGCCACACCGCGCCGCCGGCGCCACGGAACGGGCCCGACCGGCCGCGTCGATACCGGTCGCGGCCAGCGACGTACCGATCGCGGCCAGCGACGTACCGATCGCGGCGAACGATACCGAGTCGCGTACACCTATCCCCCGCGGGCGCGACCGCTCGCCATGGCCCGCGTTCCCTACGCCGAGGCGACGGACGTGCCGGACGAGTACGAGGACCTCCTGGAGTCGTCGCTTCAGGGCAAACCGCTCCACGTGTACCAGTCGATCGGCAACAACCCCGAGGTGTTGGCGGGGCTCCGGTCGTTCCTCGGGTCGCTGTGGACCGACAGCGGCCTCACGGACCGGGAGCGCGAACTCGTCATCCTGGCGGTCACCAGCGAGACCGGGAACCGCTACGAGTGGCACCAGCACGTCAACATCGCCCGCGGCGTCGGGATCGACGACGACGAGATCGCGGCGCTCGGGAGCGGGAACCGATCGCCCTTCGGCGACGAGGAGACGACCCTGATCGAGTACGCGCTGGCGGTCGTCCGCGGCGAGGTCGACGCGATCGCGCACGACGAGGTCGCGGCGCTGTACGACGACGAGACGGTCGTCGGTATCGCCGCGGCCGCACGGGGGTACGACGCGCTCGGCGGGATGATCGACGCGTTCGACCTCGAACTGGAGCCGGGGACGGAGTTCCACGGCTGGGATCCCCGATAGCGACCGACAGATTCGACAGGGATCGGCCCCTACCAAGCGTATGAGCGACACGGAGACAGTGACGGCGAACGGCGTCGCGGCCCGCTACGAGGAGACGGGCGGCGAACGCTTGCTCACCTTCTCGCGGGACGGCCGCGAAGCGACAGTCGCGCAGAACGCCGAAGGGTACGCCATGCTGAAGGTCCGGTCCGGCCCCGACGGCGACGAGTTGGAGCGGTACTACGGGTTCGACATGGCGCTCGACCACGCCGCGGAGCTCCTCGGCGTCCCGGTCCCCGACCTCCCGGTGCCGGACGCCGCCGCCGACATGGGAATGTAGCCGCGGTAGCGGACCGATCGGGCGGCGCGGGCGCCGTTTCTCCCTCGCGTCGGCGCCGGCGACGCGAACAACCAGCAACATGATCCGGCACCCGGAACGCGAGCCGAACCCCTTCGCCGGTGCGTGAGGCCGGCCTCGAAACGCGCGGCGGGCCGTCAGGCGCCGTGAGGCGTCGGTCGATGCCCCTGTGAATCGTACTCGTTGGTGAAATTAAATAACCTCGGGACATCATAGCCGTAGCTGAATATTCTCCATAGCCATATCTCCTTATGAATGGCACCGGTACGGAGAGTCACGATGGAGCGAAGACAATTCCTGCGCGGTACCGGCGCGGCGATCGGCGGCTCGCTCGTCGCCGGCTGCGTCGGGGGCGGGAGCGAATCGGGGACGGTGACGGTCGACTACGCGTACTACAACCCGGTCAGTCTCGTGTTGCGCGAGAAGGGCTGGCTCGGGGAGGCGTTCGCCGACACCGGCACCGACGTCGAGTGGGTGTTGAGCCTCGGGAGCAACCAGGCGAACGAGTACGCGCAGAGCGGGGAGGCCGACGTCTCCTCGACCGCCGGTATCGCGGCGCTGATGGCCCGCACGAACGGCGTCCCGATCACGACGCCGTACGTCTACTCGGAGCCGGAGTGGACGGCCCTCGTCACCTTCGAGGAGACCGGGATCGAGTCGGTCGCGGACCTCGAGGGGAAGCGGGTCGCCGCGACCCGCGGGACCGACCCGTACTTCTTCCTGCTTCAGGCGCTGGGCGACGCCGGGCTGAGTGAGGACGACGTCGAGGTCGTCAACCTCCAGCACCCGGAGGGACAGTCCGCGCTGGTCCGCGGCGACGTCGACGCGTGGGCCGGGCTCGACCCGCACATGGCCGAGCTGGAGCTCGAGCACGACGGGGCAGAGCTGTTCTTCCGCGAGCCGCGGTACAACACCTACGGGTTCCTGAACTTCCTCGACGGGTTCCTCGCGGACCGCACCGAGGACGCGACGCGCGTCCTCGAGGCGTACGAGCGCGGCCGCGAGTGGGCGATCGAGAACCCCGAAGAAACCGCGGGGATCCTCGCCGACGCCTCCGAGATGTCGGCGCCGGTCGCGGAGCGCGTGTTCACCCAGCGGAACGACCTCTCCGAGCCGATCCCCGGCGAGCCGCACCGCGAACTCCTCTCCGACCTCTCGCCGATCCTCGAACGCGAGGGCCTCGTGACTGACGACGCCGACCCCGCCGGTAACGTCGACGAGCTGATCGACACCGAGTTCGCGAGCGAGGTCGTCTGAGATGGCCGCCGACACCCGCCGGGAGTCGGACGTCTCCCGCGACTCCGACTCCGGCCGCGGGTCGGCGGCCGACGGGTCGACCCGCGGCGCCGAGTCTCACGGCCTCGGGCCGGTTCCCCTCCCCGCCGCGAGGCGGTTCCGCCCCCTGCTCGGGCTGCTCGTCCCCGCCGCGCTCGTCGGCGTCTGGCACCTCTCCGTCGCGACCGGCGTCTTCCCGGCGTATCAGCTGCCGACGCCGCTGCGGGTGGCCGAGACGCTGTACGGGCTGGCCGCCTCCGGCGAGCTGTGGGGGCACGTCGCGATCACGGTCCAGCGCGTCGTCCTCGGCGCCGGCCTCGGGATCGTCGTCGGCATCCTGTTCGGGACCGCGACCGGGCTCTCGCGGACGGCGAGCGACCTGCTCGACCCCCTGCTCCAGAGCCTGAAGAACATCCCGTCGCTGGCGTGGGTGCCGCTGTTCCTGCTCTGGTTCGGCATCGGCGAGACCGCGAAGGTGCTGCTCATCGCCGTCGGCGCGTTCTTCCCGGTGTACCTCAACCTCTCGACGGGGATCGCGGCGGTCGACGAGGAGCTGTTGGAGGTCGCCGAGGTGTACGACCTCGGGCGCGTCGAGTCGCTGCGCCGGGTCGTGTTCCCGGCCGCGCTCCCCGACCTGCTCGTCGGGATCCGCGGCGGCGTCGGACTGGCGTGGATGTTCGTGGTCGCCGCCGAGCTGATCGCGGCGAGCCAGGGGGTCGGGTTCCTGCTCAGCGACGGGCGGACCCTCGCGCGGCCCGACATCATCGTGGGGTCGATCCTGCTTTTCGCCTTCCTCGGCAACTGCTCGGACCTCGCGGTGAAGGAGGTGAGAGACCGTGTCGTCGGACGGTGACGCGAACGTCCCACCGGCGGCCGCTGACGCGGACGGCGCGTCCGCCGAAGCGGACCCCGTCCTCGCGGTCGACGGCCTCCGGAAGCGGTACGACGACACGGTCGCGCTCGACGGCGTCGACCTCGCGGTCGCGGACGGCGAGTTCGTCGCCGTCGTCGGCCCGTCGGGCTGCGGGAAGTCGACGCTGCTGCGCGTGCTCTCGGGGCTCGAAGCGGAGTTCGGCGGGCGCGTCGCGGTCGACGGGACCGACGTCCGCGACGGCGGCAGCGACGCCGTCGGGATGGTGTTCCAGGAGCCGCGGCTGCTCGACTGGGCGGACCTGCGCGAGAACGTCGCGGTCGGGCTCCCGGGCGACGTCGACCCGGACGCTCCGGCGGCCCGGGAGCGCGTCGGCGACCTGATCGAGACGGTCGGGCTCGACGGGTTCGCCGACAGCCATCCGGACGAGCTCTCCGGCGGGATGGCACAGCGCGTCGCGCTCGCGCGAGGGCTGGCGTACGACCCCTCGGTACTGCTGCTCGACGAGCCGTTCTCGGCGCTCGATCGGCTGACTAAGGCGGACCAGCAGGACCACCTGCTCGACGTGTGGGAGGCGCGCGGGACCACGGTCGTCCTCGTCACCCACGACGTCGAGGAGGCCGTCTACCTCGCTGACCGCGTCGTCGTGCTCGGTGGGCAGCCGGGCACGGTGGAGGCGGTCGTCGACGTCGATGTCGACCGTCCCCGCGAGCGGGCGGCCCCGGACTTGGTCGCGCTCCGGCGCGAGGTGACGGCGGCGCTCGGGCGGTAGCGACGTCCGCGCTCCGACAGTGCGGATGGCTGGCACGCATCGCGCGCCGGCCGCAGTCCGAACGAAACGAACGTCGATCTGGCTTATTAATCGAGTTCCGGATCGGAATACGCGCCGGATCACTGGTGTGTGTATAACCTCTTTAAGGTGTATTGACACGGCCGCAGTCGTGCGATTTCTTGTTCGAATCGCGCGTCGGCCCGAACTGCCGGTCCGCATCGATTTTGCGATCGTCCAAACCGTTAAGTACCCGACCGTCTTGTCGTGAACCGATGACAGACATCACGGAGGCTTCGTCGGACACCCCGGCGGATCGAGTTCTTCCAGGGCACGATAGCTTCTAACGTCGATATAGGTCCTGTCAGGATCTTCGACACGACCCTGCGAGACGGAGAACAGTCACCACGTACGTCGTTCAGCTACGATGAGAAACGCCGCATAGCGGCGACGCTGGACGACATGAACACCCACGTCATCGAGGCGGGGTTCCCGGTCAACTCGGACGCGGAGTTCGAGGCCGTCAGCGACATCGCCGCCGCGACGGACACCACCGTCTGCGGGCTGGCGCGGGTGGTTGAGGGCGACATCGACGCCGCGATCGACTCCGGCGTCGAGATGGTCCACGTGTTCGTCTCCACCAGCGACGTTCAGCTGGAGGACTCGATGCACGCGACCCGCGAGGAGGCGAAACAGCGCGCGGTCGACGCCGTCGAGCAGGTGAAAGACGCCGGCGTCGAGTGCATGTTCTCGCCGATGGACGCCACCCGGACGGACCCGGACTACCTGATCGACATCGTCGAGGCCGTCTCCGACGCCGGCACCGACTGGATCAACATCCCCGACACCTGCGGCGTGGGGATGCCGACCAGCTTCGGCGAGACGGTCAACGCCGTCGTGGAGGCGACCGACGCCCGCGTCGACGTCCACACCCACGACGACTTCGGCATGGCCGCGGCGAACGCGGTCATGGGCTTCGAGAACGGCGCTGAGCAGGCGCAGGTGTCGGTCAACGGGATCGGCGAGCGCGCCGGCAACGCCGCCTACGAGGAGGTCGTCATGGCGGTCGAGTCGGTGTACGGCGTCGACACCGGCATCGACACGACCCAGATCACCAAGCTGGCCCGGATCGTCGAGGAGGCCTCGGACATCCCGGTGCCAGCGAACAAGCCCGTCACCGGGCGGAACGCGTTCGCCCACGAGTCGGGCATCCACGCCGCCGGCGTCATCGAGAACAGCGACACGTTCGAGACCGGCGTGATGACCCCGGAGATGGTGGGCGCCGAGCGCGAGTTCGTGCTGGGCAAACACACCGGCACGCACAGCGTGCGCAAGCACCTGGTGGAGGCCGGCTTCGACCCGACGGACAGCGAGGTCCGGAAGATCACGAAGCGGGTCAAGGAGTACGGCGCCGGCAAGCGGCAGGTGACCGCCGGCGACGTCGAGCGGTTCGCCGAGGAGGCGGGCGTCGCGCGCGAGGAGGAGGTCCGGGTCTGATGGCCTCCTCCCCGACCGGATCGCACCCCGAGCGACCGCGTTCGCGGTCGCGGGAGCACTCTGACCGGGGGCCGCGTCGAGGCCGCAGCGCCCGTCGCCGCGCGCCGCGCCGCGTTGCCCGACAGGAATTTATACCCCGGTCGCGTTGCTCCGGGCGAGATGCGACGGCACACCACGGCCGCGGCGCGCGCGAGCGTCCCGGGAGCCGTCGCGCCGATCATTGTAGGGGTATAACCCCCTACACCACCCTTTCCTCACCGACGCGACGCACCGCCGAACGCCGGCGGCCGGGCCGTTCCCCACGCGTGGAGCGTTCGCCCGTTCGTCCCGCGTTCGCAGCGACCGACACGACAACCCGCCAGATGCCACACCGCACACCACCACGACAATGAGCGACACAGCAGCACAGCCGCGATCCGACGGCGACGAGTCCGACGACTCGTCGGCCGCGACGGACGAGCCGACCGACCCGGACGAGGGACAGACCGCGGGCGCCGTCTCGACCGGCGCCGAGTCGGTCGTCGCCGCCCTCGAGGCCGCGGGCGCGAAGACCGCCTTCGGCGTTCAGGGCGGCGCGATCATGCCCGTCTACGACGCCTTGTACGACTCCTCGATCCGGCACGTGACGATGGCCCACGAGCAGGGCGCCGCCCACGCCGCCGACGCGTACGGCGTCGTCGCCGGCGAGCCGGGGCTCTGTATGGCCACCTCCGGCCCGGGCGCGACGAACCTCGTCACCGGAATCGCCGACGCCGACATGGACTCGGACGCCATGCTGGCGCTGACCGGCCAGGTCCCGACCGAGTTCGTCGGCAACGACGCGTTCCAGGAGACCGACACGGTCGGCGTCACCCGCCCCATCACGAAGCACAACTACTTCGCGGGCGGCGCGGACACCGTCGGCGACACCGTCGGCGAGGCGTTCGAGCTGTCGCGGGCGGGGCGACCCGGCCCGACGCTCGTCGACCTCCCGAAAGACGTCACACAGGACGAGACGGACCGGACCCCCGGGCCGGCGACGCCGCCCGCGGGCACCGACCCCGACCCGAACGCCGACCCGGACGCGGTCGAGGAGGCGGCGCGCGCCATCGAGTCGGCCGAGCGGCCCGTCTGCCTGTTCGGCGGCGGCGTCATCAAGGCCGACGCGAGCGCCGAGGCGCGGACGTTCGCCCGGAGCTACGGGATCCCGGTGACGACGACGATGCCGGGCATCGGCTCGTTCCCCGAGGACGACGACCTCTGCCTCTCGTGGGCGGGGATGCACGGTACCGGCTACGCGAACCTCGCGATCACCCACACCGACTGCCTGATCGCGGTCGGCACGCGGTTCGACGACCGGCTCACCGGCGGGATCGACACGTTCGCGCCCGAGGCCGAGGTGATCCACGTCGACATCGACCCCGCGGAGATCTCGAAGAACGTCCACGCCGACTACCCGCTCATCGGCGACGCCGGGCGCGTGCTGGACCAGCTGACCGCGGCGGTCCGCGAGGCGCCCGACACCGAGGCGTGGCGCGACCGCTGTGCCGAGTGGCGGGAGACGTACCCGCTCACGTACGCGACGCCCGACGACGAGCCGCTGAAGCCGCAGTTCGTCGTCGAGGCGTTCGACGAGGCGACCGACGACGACACCGTCGTCACGACCGGCGTCGGCCAACACCAGATGTGGGCCTCGCAGTTCTGGACGTACACGGAGCCCCGGACGTGGGTCTCCTCGCACGGCCTCGGCACGATGGGGTACGGCGTGCCCGCAGCGGTCGGCGCGCGCGTCGCGGCCGACACGATGGGTGAAGAGGACCGCGACGTGGTGTGTTTCGACGGCGACGGCTCCTTCCTGATGACGATGCAGGAGCTGTCGGTCGCGGTCCGCGAGGAGCTGGACGTCACCATCGCCGTGCTCAACAACGAGTACATCGGGATGGTGCGCCAGTGGCAGGACGCCTTCTACGAGGGGCGCCACATGGCCTCCGACTACACGTGGATGCCCGAGTTCGACAAGCTCGCGGAGGCGTTCGGCGCGCTCGGCCTGCGCGTCGACGACTACGACGAGGTCGCGCCCGCGGTCGAGGAGGCGCTCGACTACGACGGGCCGGCCGTGGTCGACTTCCACGTCGACCCCGAGGAGAACGTCCTGCCGATGGTGCCGAGCGGCGGCGCGAACGGGAAGTTCGCGGCCGCGGAGGACCAGCTATGAGCGGCGACGCCTCGGACGACGCGGCCGCCGCGGACGACTCGCGCGTGACCCCCGACGCCGACTCACGGCCGCTCCCGGGCGAACAGCCCGGGCCGGACGAGCGCGACCACCCCGAGGGCCGCCGGAACCTCGAGGGGATCCGGATCGACCCCGTGGTCGAGGCCGAGCACGAGTCGCGGCGCGCGGTCATCTCGGCGCTCGTCGAGGACGAGCCCGGCGTGCTCGCGCGCGTCTCCGGGCTCGTCTCCCGCCGCCAGTTCAACATCGAGAGCCTCACGGTCGGCCCGACGACCGTCGACGGCCACTCGCGGATCACGATGGTGGTCGAGGAGACGGACCCGGGCATCGACCAGATCGAAAAGCAGATGGCGAAGCTGAAGCCGGTGATCTCGGTCGGCGAGGTCGCCGGCGACGCGGTCACCTCCGAGCTCGTCTTACTGAAGGTCGAGGCCGACGACCCCGCCGCGGTCCACGCCGTCTCCGAGATGTACGACGGCCGGACGGTCGACGCCGGCCCGGAGACGATCACCGTCGAGCTCACCGGCGACAAGGCGAGCATCGACAACGCGATCGGCGCCTTCGACCGGTTCGGCATCGTCGAGATCGCGCGGACCGGGCCGACCGCCCTCGCGCGCGGCGACACCCCCACGGCGCCAGGAGAGAAACCCGGAACGGCCGGCGAACCGACGACGCACGACGACTGACACGCGGACACACAGAAACCCTACACCATACACATGACCGAAGACGACACGCAGACGTTCAATTCGACGGTATACTACGACGACGACGCGGACGAGGAGGCGATCGCCCACAAGACGGTGGCCGTCCTCGGCTACGGCTCGCAGGGCCACGCGCACGCGCAGAACCTCTCCGAGAGCGGGGTCGACGTGATCGTCGGCCTCCGCGAGGACAGTTCCTCCCGGAGCGCCGCCGAGAGCGACGGGCTCCGCGTGGAGACCCCCGCGGACGCGGCCGCCGAGGCCGACGTGGTGAGCGTCCTCGTCCCCGACACCGTCCAGCCGGACGTGTACGAGAACGCGATCGAACCCAATCTCGACGCGGGCGACACGCTGCAGTTCGCCCACGGGTTCAACATCCACTACAACCAGATCCAGCCGCCCGAGGACGTGGACGTGACGATGGTCGCGCCGAAGTCGCCGGGCCACCTCGTCCGCCGGAACTACGAGAACGACCAGGGGACGCCCGGCCTGCTCGCGGTGTACCAGGACGCGACCGGCGACGCCCACGACGAGGGGCTCGCGTACGCGGCCGCGATCGGCTGTACCCGCGCCGGCGTCGTCGAGACGTCGTTCCGCGAGGAGACGGAGACCGACCTGTTCGGCGAGCAGGCCGTCCTCTGTGGCGGCGTCACCTCGCTCGTGAAGCAGGGGTACGAGACGCTGGTCGACGCCGGCTACTCCCCGGAGATGGCGTACTTCGAGTGTCTCAACGAGCTGAAGCTCATCGTCGACCTGATGTACGAGGGCGGGCTCGGCGAGATGTGGGACTCCGTCTCGGACACCGCCGAGTTCGGCGGGCTCACGCAGGGCGACGTCGTCGTCGACGAGCACGCCCGCGAGAACATGGAGGAAGTGCTCGAGAAGGTCCAGAACGGCCAGTTCGCCCGGGAGTGGATCGCGGAGAACCAGGCGGGACGCCCCTCCTACACCCAGCTCCGGAACGCCGAGAAGAACCACGAGATCGAGGCCGTCGGCGACGAGCTGCGCGGGCTGTTCGCGTGGGAGGAGTCGGGAGACGAGGAAGAGGAGGAGAGCGCCGAGGTGACCGCCTGATGGGCGTAGGCGGCGGCGCGAACCGAACCGACGAGACCGCTCGGTCTGCGTGCTACGCGGGTGAGTCCCGATGAGCGAGGGGACCCTGTACGACAAGGTGTGGGACCGCCACAAGGTGACGCGGCTGCCCACCGGACAGGACCAGCTGTTCGTCGGGCTCCATCTCGTCCACGAGGTGACCAGCCCGCAGGCGTTCGGCATGCTGAAAGAGCGCGGACAGGAGGTCGCGTTCCCGGAGCGCACCCACGCGACGGTCGACCACATCGTGCCAACGGGCAACCGCGACCGGCCCTACCGCGACGAGGCCGCCGAGAGCATGATGGCGGAGCTGGAAGCGAACGTCCGCGGCTCGGGCATCGACTTCTCCGACCCGGACTCCGGCGATCAGGGGATCGTCCACGTCATCGGGCCGGAACAGGGGCTCACCCAGCCGGGCATGACGATCGTCTGCGGCGACTCGCACACGTCGACGCACGGCGCGTTCGGCGCGCTGGCGTTCGGCATCGGTACCTCGCAGATCCGCGACGTGCTGGCGACGGGCTGTGTCGCCATGGAGAAACAGAAGGTCCGCAAAATCGAGGTCACGGGCGAGCTCGGCGAGGGCGTCACCGCGAAGGACATCATCCTCACGATCATCGGGAAGCTCGGGACCGACGGCGGCGTCGGCTACGTCTACGAGTACGCCGGCGAGGCCATCGAGGATCTCGGGATGGAGGGGCGGATGTCCATCTGTAACATGTCGATCGAGGGCGGCGCCCGCGCGGGGTACGTCAACCCCGACGAGACCACCTACGAGTGGCTGAAGGAGACGGACGCGTTCGCGGATAGCCCGGACGAGTTCGAGCGGCTGAAACCATACTGGGAGTCGATCCGGACCGACGACGACGCCGAGTACGACGACGTGGTCACCATCGACGGTTCGGCTATCGAGCCGACCGTCACGTGGGGGACCACGCCCGGACAGACCGCGGGCATCACGGAGCCGATTCCGGACCCCGACGACCTGCCCGAGGAGGACCGCGACACGGCGCGGCGCGCGCAGAAGCACATGCGCGTCGAGCCCGGCGACACGATGGAGGGGTACGACATCGACGTGGCGTTCCTCGGCTCGTGTACCAACGCGCGGCTGAAGGACCTCCGCGAGGCCGCGGCGTTCGTCGAGGGACGCGAGGTCGACGACGACGTGCGCGCGATGGTCGTCCCCGGCAGCCAGCGTGTCCGCGACGCCGCCGAAGCCGAGGGCCTCGACGAGGTCTTCACCGAGGCCGGCTTCGACTGGCGCGAGCCCGGCTGTTCGATGTGTCTCGGCATGAACGACGACCAGCTGGAGGGCGACGAGGCGAGCGCCTCCTCGTCGAACCGGAACTTCGTCGGCCGGCAGGGCTCGAAGGACGGGCGCACCGTGCTGATGAGTCCGATCATGGTCGCGGCCGCGGCGGTGACCGGCGAGGTCACCGACGTTCGCGAGATGGAGGAGGTGGCGACCGTATGAGCTCGCCCGAGTTCAGCGACGGCGAGGCGCCGGCGGAGAAGGTCACCGAGGTCACCGGCACCGGGATTCCGGTCCGGGGCAACGACATCGACACCGACCAGATCATCCCGGCGCGGTTCATGAAGGTCGTCACCTTCGACGGGCTGGGCCAGTTCTCCTTCTTCGACCAGCGGTTCGACGACGAGGACAACGAGAAGGACCACCCGTTCAACGAGGAGAAGTACAAAGGCGCGAACGTGTTGGTCGTCAACGCCAACTTCGGCTGCGGCTCCTCCCGTGAGCACGCCCCGCAGGCGCTGATGCGGTGGGGGATCGACGCGGTCGTCGGCGAGTCGTTCGCGGAGATCTTCGCGGGCAACTGCCTCGCGCTCGGGGTTCCGACGGTCACGGCCGACCAGGCCGACATCGAGGCGCTACAGGACTACGTCGAGGCCAACCCCGACGCCGAGATCGACATCGACGTGGCCGAGGAGACGGTCACCTACGGCGACACCGTGATCGACGCGGAGGTTCACGACGCGCAGCGGAAGGCGCTCGTCGAGGGCGTCTGGGACACCACGGCGCTGATGGGCGCGAACGCCGGCGCGGTCCGCGAGACCGCCCGGTCGCTGCCGTACGTTCCTGACGAGGACATCCCGGGGGACGACGCGTGAGCCACGAGGTCGTCGTCATCGAGGGCGACGGGATCGGCCGCGAGGTCGTCCCCGCCGCCGTCGAGGTGCTGGAGGCGCTTCCCGTCGACTTCGAGTTCGTCGAGGCGGACGCGGGCGACGCGACGAAGGAGGCGACCGGCGAGGCGCTCCCGGCGGAGACGTACGATCTCGCGGCCGACGCGGACGCGACGCTGTTCGGCGCGGCCGGCGAGACCGCCGCCGACGTCATCCTCCCGCTGCGCGAGGCGGTCGACTCGTTCGTCAACGTCCGGCCCGCGAGGGCGTACCCCGGCGTCGACGCGCTCCGGCCGGAGACGGACGTGGTCTTCCTCCGCGAGAACACCGAGGGCGTCTACGCCGGCCACGAGGACCGCCTGTCGGACGACCTCTCGACGCTGACCCGGGTCGTCACCTCGTCGGCCTCGCGCGAGCTGGCCGAGTACGCCTGCGAGTTCGTCGCGGACGGGCGCGGTCCCGCGGGCGACCCCGACGAGGGGTTCACCGTCGCGCACAAGGCGAACGTGATGCGCGAGACGGACGGTCGGTTCCGCGAGGAGGTGCTCGCGGTCGCCGAGGAGCGCGGCGTCGACGCCGACGAGGAGCTGATGGACGCGTTCGCGACGAAGCTCCCGCTCGACCCGACGCAGTACGGCGTGATCGTCTGCCCGAACCTCGCGGGCGACGTGCTCTCCGACCTGGCAGCCGGGCTGGTCGGCGGGCTCGGCCTGCTCCCGTCGGCGAACGTCGGCCACGACAACGCGCTGTTCGAGCCGGTCCACGGCACGGCGCCCGACATCGCGGGCGAGGGGGCCGCGAACCCGACGGCCGCGATCCTCTCGGCGGCCATGCTGCTGGAGTACCTCGGCCACGTCGAGGAGGGCCAGCGGGTGCGCGACGCGGTCGAGGGCGTGCTCTCCGACGGTCCGCGCACCGGCGACCTCGGCGGCTCGGCGACGACCGACGAGGTCACCGCGGCGATCGTCGACCGGCTGTAAGGCGCGTCTCGCCGCCGGTCGGCCAGCCGGAAGCGGCTCCGCCGACCGCGGGCGAACCACAAGACAAGAAACCCTGCGGCCCCTCCGCTCGGATATGAGCAACTACGAAGTCGCGATGGAAGCAGCCTGGTTGGTCCGTGACGTCGAGGAGACCGACGACGCCATCGGCGTCGCGGTCAGCGAGGCCGGCAAGCGACTCAACGAGACGGACAAGCAGTACGTCGAGGTCGAGCCCGGCGTCACCGGCTGTCCGGCCTGCGGCGAGCCGTTCGACGCCGCGTTCCTCGCGGCGAACACGGCGCTGGTCGGACTCCTCCTCGAGATCGACGTCTTCAACGCCGACAGCGAGGAGCACGCAGAGCGGATCGCGAAAAGCGAGGTCGGCGGCGCGCTCCGCGACGTCCCCCTCGAAGTCATCGACGTCTTCGAGACCGAGGCCGACGAGGACGAGGAGGAAGCGGCGCGATAGACGCGACTCGACGGCGAGAGTTGGCTCGGTGCCGAAAGCTTTTCTAATAACCTTAAGTAATTAGTCGGCATGGAACTGCCGACGCCACAGGACCTCCGCGAGCGCCGGACCGGACTGGAGCTGACCCAGAGCGAACTCGCCGACGCCGCGGACGTCTCGCAGCCCCTCATCGCGCGGATCGAAGGCGGCGACGTCGATCCCCGGCTCTCGACGCTCCGTCGTATCGTCAACGCCCTCCAAGAGGCCGAAGGCGAGGTCGTGCGCGCGACCGACCTGATGAACGAGACCGTCATCAGCGTCGCACCGGACGACGCCGTGAGCGGGGCGGTCGAGCTGATGGAGGCGGAGGCGTACTCGCAGCTCCCGGTCCTCCAGAACGGCGTGCCGGTCGGCTCGATCAGCCAGGGCGACGTCGTCCACGCCGGCGAGAACGTCGGCGACCACCCGGTCAGCGAGGTGATGAGCGAGTCGTTCCCGACGGTCGCGCCGTCTGCGACCGTCGACGAGGTCCGGAACCTGCTGGACCACTACAAGGCCGTGATGGTCACCGACGGCGGCGAGACGGTCGGGATCATCACGGAGGCAGACATCGCGGCGCAGCTGTCGTAGCGCTCCGCGCGCGCCGACCGCAGCGGACTGCGGCCTACTCCTCCCGTCGCTCCGAGAGGCGCTCCCAGATCTCCGTACAGCCCGCGCCGTCCGCCACGTCGTCGAGGTGGTTCGTATCGCCGTCGCTCACGTCGCCGTCCCCGCTCTCGCCGGCCGACTCCTCGTCGTCGCTCATCAACTGAACGGAGGTCGACGGCGCGGATAAGGGGCCACTCGACGGCACGTCACGCCGGGTCTCCCCGGTGACCGCGATTCTCTCCGCTACCCCGGAGACGGCGGCTTACAGTTCCAGTCCGCGGACCGCGACGGTCGCTTCGTCCTCGTCGCCGGCTTCGTCACTCGCCTCGGCGGCCTCGACGCGGCCGATCACGCGCCCGTCGGTCGCGTCGGCTAGGGCGTCCGCGTCGTCGGGGTCGAGGGCGGCCACGAAGCCGGTCCCCATGTTGAACGTGCGGTACATCTCCTCGTCGGAGACGTTCCCTTCCGACCGAACGAACTCGAAGACCGGCTGCGGCTCGAACGCGTCGTCGATGGCGTAGCGGACGCCGCCGAGGCGTTCGAGGTTCGTCCAGCCGCCGCCCGTCACGTGGGCCGCGCCGCGGACGCCGTGGGCGCGCATCGGGTCGAGCAGGTCGGTGTATATCGCGGTCGGTTCGAGCAGCGCGTCGCCGAGCGTCTCGTAGTCGCCGAACGGGCACGGATCGGTGTAGGCGTGGTCGCGCGTGACGGCCTCTCGGGCCAGCGTGAGCCCGTTCGAGTGGATCCCCGACGAGCGCCAGCCGACCAGGGCGTCGCCCGGCTCGGCCCGCCCGTCGAACACGCCGTCCTTCGCGGCGAGGCCCGCGCACGTGCCGGCCAGGTCGAGCCCGCGGACCACCTCCGGCATCACCGCGGTCTCGCCCCCGACGAGTTCCATGTCGGCGAGTTCGGCGCCGCGGGCGAGCCCCTCGCCGACCTGCTCGGCGAACCGCTCGTCCGGCTCGTCGACCGCGAGGTAGTCGACGAAGGCGACGGGCCGGACGCCGGCCGCGACGAGGTCGTTGACGTTCATCGCGATGCAGTCGATGCCGACCGTCGAGTAGTCGCCGAGCGCCTCCGCGACCAGCAGCTTCGTCCCGACGCCGTCCGTCGCGAGCGCGAGGTAGCGGTCCCCGATGTCGAGCAGGCCGGCGTACTCGCTCCCGGAACCCTCCGCCTCGGTGTCAGCCCCGACCGCGCCGATCAGGGCCGCGGTCGCGGCCTCGCTCGCGTCGATGTCGACGCCCGCGTCCGCGTAAGTGAGCTCGTCGCCGTCGTCCGGTCCCCCGTCGTCGCCCGCCGATCCGCCGTCGCCGCCGTTGCCCTCGGTCATGTGTGAGGGGGCACGCCCGCGGAGCAAAAACGCACCGTTCCGCCGGGCGGCGAGCGGTTGCCGGAGAGAACGGCGGGCGATCAGAACGGCCCGCCGAACCCGAGCCCGACGACGAAGACGAGCCCGAAGGCGAGCAGCACCGACGGGACGAAGACGGCCGCCCAGACCGGCTTGCTCCACCCCATCACCGTCTTCCCGTCGAGCGGACCGTACGGGACGAGGTTGAACGCCGCGAGGAACGCGTTGATCGCGATGCCGCGCGCGCCGAGGATGACGACGATCTCGCTGCCGAGGATTCCGCCGAGCGCGTACAGCGGGAAGAAGAGGACCATCAGCCCGAGGTTCACGACGGGGCCGGCCAGCGCGATGTGGCCGTGTTCGCGGGGGGTCAGCCGCCCGCGGTGATGGACGGCGCCGGGCGCGGCGAAGATGAATCCGAGGAGCGAGCTCATTACGGCCAAAAACAGCATGCTGTTGTCCGCGCGGAACTCCGCCACCTGGTCGTAGTGGACCGCGACGACCTTGTGCGCCACCTCGTGGAGCAGGAAGGCGACCCCCGCGGTCGAGAGGGCGACGAACAGCGGCGGGACCACGCCCGCCGCGAGTATCCGGCCGATGCCGCCCGACCCGCCGACGAAGAACAACATAAATGCCACGCCGAGCGCGAGCCACGCGACGAGCAGGTCGCGGAGCTCGGTCCCGCTGAAGTAGAGGCCCGCGATCCGCCGCCCGGAGACCGCGCTGCCGCCGCTCATGCGATCCCCCCCACGGCGCCGCGCACGAGGTCGGCGCCGTTGAGCGCGCCCTCGACGAGCAGCCGCCCGACGTCCTCGACGCCGCCGACCTCGGCGCCGAACATCGCCGGGATGACGTACGCCGCGAAGAGGAAGCTCGCGACGATGCTCCCGACGTTCGTCATCGCGACGACGACGATGAGCCGGAACAGCGGCACGTCCAGCATCGCGGAGACCAGCTCGGTCGCGGAGCGCGTCTCGTCGGCGAGCAGGTCGTTTAGCGCGCCGATGTCGGCGACGTTGACGGTCAGGCTGCGGAGCTCGACGTAGCCGGTGAACCAGCCGGGCGCGAGCAGCGGGTTGATCGAGGTCAGCCACGCCACGGCGCCGCCGACGCCGGCCGAGAGCCAGCGCGCGCCGGCGACCTTCGCGAAGGCGAACGCGAAGACGCCGTTGATCAGGAACCACGCGCCGAACAGGCGGAGCAGGAACGCGTTCCCGGCGCCGCCCAGCGCCAGCAGCAGGAAGAAGCCGACGAAGCCGACCGTGATCGCGTAGCCGACCGCCTTCTTCCACGGGAGCCCCCGTCCCGACTCCTGCCCGACCAGATCTTCCATCGGCGGGAGCGTCGCGGGGTCCCTGAGATACCCCTCGATCCCCGCGCGGTGGCCGGCGCCGACGACGGCGACCACGTCGTGGCCGGCCTCGCGGAGCGCGACGAGCCGGTGGGCGATGAACGCGTCGCGCTCGTCGATGAGCGCCTCCGCGCCGCCCGGGGAGAACTGCCGGAACTCCTCCATCATCATCGTCACCACGTCGGTGTCGGTGAGGTCGGCCTCGTCGAGCTCCTCGATCCCGCCGGCCTCGGCGTCGACGTCGCCGCCGGCGAACGCGCCGACCGCGAGCGCGAGGACGGCGCCGACGACCAAGCCGAGGCCGATGCCGATCCCGAAGCCGCCGATCGCCGTCACGGGGAACCCGCCGAGATACGTCGAGACGATCCCGTTCGCAACGCCCGTCACGCCGGCGGCGACGCCGGCGGCCAGCCCGGTGCCGACCGCGGCGTAGAGCCGCTGGTCCGGCGAGAGCGCGAGCGTGCCGACCTGATCGACGGCGATGCCGACGACGAGCGCGACGAGGACGCCCGCGGCGACGCTCGTCAGCACGGCCTGCGTGATCCCGACGGCGCCGCCGAAGAGGCCGATCGCCGGGCCGGCGAGGAGGCCGACGAGGAGCCCGCCGATCACGCCGGCGACGCGCGGGTCGCTGACGCCGAACGCGAGCCCGCCGACGAGCCGGAGCTTTTCGGTAACCGTCATCCGGGCCCAGAAGCGCTGGATCGTGGTCTGGATGTCGCGGTCGACCAGGGCCACGTCGATGCCGAGCGACTCGGCGACGTCGACGGCGGCCTTCATGTCCGCGCCGGGCTCGATGTCGAACCGCTCGCCCAGCTGCGTCTGGACGTACGAGAGCATCCAGTACGCGAGGAACTGGAACACGGTGTTCCCCCTGAGCAGGTCGCCGGCGTCGAGGTCGTCCGGGGTCTCGCCGTTGAGCTGGCGGTAGCGCCCCTCGTCGAGCTCGACGGCGACGACGTCTGGGCGCTCCCGGTCTATCGTCTCCTCGACCTCGTCGACGGAGCGCTCCGAGACGTGGGCGGTCCCGACGACCGTGACGCTCCCCTCGCCCGCAGCGTCGCCGCGCGGCTCCGCGTCGAGGTCGCCGCCGTCGGCCCGCGGGGATCGGTCGGTCGACGGGGGCGCCTCCTCGCTCCCCCGTGACGGCTGTGTCATCACCCGTCGTACTCGGTCACCGCGTTTAGGGTTTGTGAGTCGGTCGCTGGCTTCGGGACGCGCCCCGACGGTCCGCGCGTTCCCGACGATCCAACAAATTTGTATTCTCACGCGTCTCACGTGTTCGCATGTCCCGGCTGTTGCCCTCCCTGCCGGACGCGACCCCCGAGGAGCGCGAGCCGCGGGTCGTCGGCGTCGACGACGACGAGGCCGACGACCTCATCGCCGCCCTCGGCTCCGAGACGGCGCGGGCCATCCTCTCGACGCTCCACGACCGCCCGGCGACGAAGTCCGAGCTCGCCGACGAGGTCGACACCTCGCTCCAGAACGTCCAGTACCACCTCTCGCGGCTCGACGAGGCCGACCTCGTCGACGTCGTCGACACCGCCTACTCCGAGAAGGGCCGCGAGATGGACGTGTACGCCGCCGCGGACGAACCGCTCGTGCTGTTCTCGGGCGGCTCCGAGGAGTCGACCGGGATCAAGACCGCGCTGATGCGCCTGCTCGGCGGCTACGGGATCATCGGACTCGCCGCGCTCGCGGCCCAGCGGCTCCTCGCGGTCGGCTCGCTCGGCGGCGCGGGGTTCACCGCCCGCTCCGGCGGCGGCGACGCGGGCACCGCCACGGCCGACGGCGGGGACGGCGGCGGGCCGACGATAGAGAGCGTGCCGGACCAGAACACCGCCGCCGAGGGCACCGACGGGGCGATCGAACTCGTCGGCGACCCGCTCGCCGAGTACGCCGTCTCGCTCGTCGAGCCGGGCGTCGTCTTCTTCGTCGGCGCCGCGGTCGTGTTCACGCTCGCGTGGGCGTACTGGTACCGCGCCTCGAACTGACGAGATCGGGGACGCCCGGCGGTCGCGCGTGGGACAGCTATTCAAGCGGCCGCCACCACGTTCGCGTATGGAACACGAAGCCGAGGTCGTCGGGGTCGGCGCGGGCTCGGCGCCGAGCGGCGACGTCCCGGCGGTGATCCTCTCCGCGCGCGGCGAGTACGTCCCCATATTCGTCAGCGGGGACCAAGCCCGCTCGATCGGATTGGCGCTGGAGGGCGAACCGTTCGACCGACCGCTCACGCACGACCTGCTCGTCGACATCCTCACGGAGTTCGGCGGCGCCATCGACCGGGTTCGGGTCGACGACCTCCACGACGGCACCTTCTACGCGAAGGTCGACGCCGAGCGCTACGACGACGGCGAGCCGGAGCGGTTCGTCTTCGACGCCCGCCCCTCGGACGCCCTCGCGCTCGCGGTGCGCGTCGACTGTCCGATCGTCGTGACCGACGAGGTGATAGACGAGGCGGGCCGGCCGCGGGACTCGCTCCGATTCGGCGACGACGACCCCTCCGAGGACCCCTCTGGGGAGCGCTGAGGGGGCGCTCCGGCGCCGGCTTCGCTTTCCGCCCGGCCGCCGGCGAAGCCGGCCGTTCAAGTCGCCGGCCCTCACACGAGGGGCATGGACGAGACGGCCACGCTCGCCTCCTCGCACACCGAGATGACGGAGATGCTGCTCCCGAACGACACGAACAACCTCGGCCGCGCGCTCGGGGGCGCCGTGTTGCACTGGATGGACATCTGCGGCGCCATCGCGGGCATGCGCTTCGCGAACCGGCAGGTGGTCACCGCCTCGATGGACCACGTCGACTTCATCGCGCCCATCGAGATGGGCGAGGTCGCCATCATCGAGGGGTACGTGTTCAACACCGGCCGGACGAGCGTCGACGTGAAGGTCGACGTGCGCGCGGAGAACCCCCGAACGGACGAGACGCGCCGGACGACCACCTCCTACTTCACGTTCGTCGCGCTCGACGACGACGGCCGCCCGACGCCGGTCCCCGACCTGGAGTGTCCGACCGAGGACGAGGAAGCACTCCGCGAGGACGCCATGAGCGGCCGCGAGGAACAGCTGCGACAGGTCGTCGAGCGCTACGACCTCTGACGGGGACTCACTCCGCCGAACCCGAGACGACCTCGACGGTCGCGTCCGGGTCGTCGGTCTCGGCGACCGCCGCCTCGTGCGCCGCCAGCGCGCGCTCCGCGAGGGCGTCGAGCGCGCCGCCGGCGTCGCCGCCGCGCTCTCGCGCGCGCTCGCCATCATCTCCGCCTGCGAGGTGACTCGGACAGCCGCAGTCTGAGGCGCCGAACCCGTCGACCGGGCCGGCCGGGAGGCGCTCGGCGACCGCGCACTCGACGTCGACGCCGACGCTGCGCACGACGCGGTCGATCCGCGCCGCCGGGTGGCCGAGCAGGTAGTCGACGTGCCAGTGTCGGGTGTCGTTATCCCCGCGGGCGGTCCGCCGGTGTCTGTCGACCCGCGAGAACCCTCCTGCGCCGAGCGCGCTCCCCGTGTACGCGTACGCGCCGGCCGGGAGGCTATGCTCGCCGAGCGCGCCCGCCGACACCGTCGCGTCGTCCGCGAGGGCGACGACGAGCGTGTAGCTGCCGCCAGCGGCGTCGCTCATCGGTCGACCACCGCCGGAGCGGCGTTCGCGACCGCGCTCACGACAGCGCGGCCGGCGCCTCGTCGGCGGCCGCCCGGAGCGGTCCGACCAGATCGTTCGCCTCGTCGCCGAGTCGGTAGGTGTCGTGGAAGTCGGCCGGGTCGCGGTCGCGGCCGGAGAGCGTCCCGACGACGTCCGCGATGCGGTCGTAGTTGTCCCGGACGAGCCCGCCGACGATCCCGGGGGTTCCCGCGCGCTCCGCAAGCTCCTCGGCCGCCGACCGGCCGGCGTACACCCGGCGCTTCGCGGGGTCGACGAACACCATCGCGAACGGCCGGGAGCCGAACTGCGCGTCGAGGAACGGCCCGACGGGGTCGGCCTCCCACGGGACCGCGACGACGCCGTCGAGCCGGCGGAGCGCCACCGCCGCGACCGAGCAGTACGGGCAGTCGCCGTCGAAGATCAACACCGGCGCGTCCGCGCCGTCCGGGTCGGTAGGCATGTGAGAAGATAGGGTCTCGACCGGCTTAAGCGGCCGGACGGGCGAACTCGTTCGGGTGAAGCCCGGGCGGCTTCGGGCGCCGCGACGCGTCGAACCCGCTCAGTGCGAGTGGCCGAGCGCCTCTTCGAGCGGCTGCCCGAAGCGCTCCTCGAACAGCTCCGCGGCAGTCTCCTCCATCTCCGCGATGTCCTCGGGCACGTCGCCCTCGCTGTGGTGGACGATGACGTGCGCCTGCTGGGCCATCGCCTGGACGATCACGTCGGAGACGACGGCGGTCGCGGGCTCGCCCTGCTCGCTGAGCACGTCGACGAGGCCGGCGGGCAGTTCGAACGACTCTTCGTCACCGTCGGGGCCGGTGACCGTGTAGGTCTCGGTGTCTCCCATACACGTGGGTCGCGGCCGCGACATAAGGGTCTGTGGAAACCGGACGCGACCCGCGCACGACCGTCGCTCGCGGGGCGAGAACCGGGTCGGCCGAGCTCACCCGTGCGTCGAAATCGCCGTCGCGGCGGAGCCGGAGCCGACGACGCTCGCGAGGTACACCGCGATGGCCGTGACGACGATCGACCCCCCGGACGGGAGGCCGAACCCGATCGAGACGGCGAAGCCGCCGAGCACCGACAGCTGGCCGAAGATCACGCCGAGGTACATCGTCTCGCGGAAGCTCCGGGCGACCTGCGAGGCGGCCGCGACGGGGACGACCAACATCGCGGCGACGAGGATGACGCCGAGCACCTGCATCGCGCCGACGACGACGACCGCGGTCAACACCACGAGCAGGGTGTTGTAGCCGGTGACGTTCAGCTGCGCGACCCGCGCGGCCTGCTCGTCGAAGGTGATGAAGAGGAGCTGCTTGTACGTCATCGCCACGCCGGCGACGACGATCAAAGAGAGCGCGCCCAT
Source organism: Halorubrum distributum JCM 13561 (assembly GCF_000337395.1). NCBI lineage: Archaea > Methanobacteriati > Methanobacteriota > Halobacteria > Halobacteriales > Haloferacaceae > Halorubrum > Halorubrum distributum. The sequence goes on along the minus strand of NZ_AOJF01000024.1, from coordinate 94,444 downwards.
CAGCCGCGCGCCCTCCGGCGTGACCACCGCGAGGTTCCCGAACAGGAATCCCTCGACGTTGACCCCGGTGAGCCCGTCGCCGTAGCTGATGATCAGCGTGCCGACCGCGAAGCTCCCGCTGAGCATGATCGCGATGGGCACGTCGCCGTAGGCGTCGGTGCGCTCGGTGAGCCACTGGACCGCGAGCGCGCCGAGGATACCCACCGCGAGCGCGACGAGCAGCAGCGACCCGTTCCACCCGGTCGAGGAGGTGAGGAGGATGCCGACGGCGACGCCGGCGAACGCGGTGTGCGCGAGCGTCTCGCCGATCAGCGCCATCTCGCGGTGGACGAGGAAGGAGCCGACGAGCGGGGCGACCACCCCGACGAGCACGCCGACCGCCATCGACTGCCACATGATCGGGTGCCGGAACACGTTCGTGCCGAACGCGGCGTCCATCGCGCGGCCGAGCGAGCGGAACGCGGCGTAGAGGTCGCTCGCGACCGGGAGGTCCTGCGCCCAGTACAGCAGGAGGAACCCGAGCATGCCGACCGCGACGACGCCGGTGATCCCGATCCCGACGAGCTCCGCGGTCCGCCGGGGCCCCCGGTCGGGTCGGAGACGCTCCCGGTCGTCAGCAGGCGTTTCCCCGCTCATCAGTGGTGGTGGTGGACGACTTGTCCCGTCGTCCCGTACGCCTCGGCGAGGGCGTCGCTCTCGACGAACGACTCGGTGTCTCCGTGGTGGTACAGCTCGGTGTTGATACAGGCGATGCGGTCGGCGCGGTCGGTGACGACGCCGATGTCGTGCTCGATGAGGATGACCGTGATCCCCTCGTCGTTGAGGTCGTCGAGGAGGGCGTAAAAGGCGTCGCGCGACTCGGCGTCGACGCCGACCGTCGGCTCGTCGAGCGCGAGCAGGTCAGCGTCGCTCGCGAGGGCGCGAGCGATGTACGCCCGCTGTTTCTGCCCGCCGGATAGCTCCGAGACGAGCCGGTCGGTCAGGTCGCCGATCCCGACCGTCTCGATCGCGTCCGCGACGGCGGCGCGGTCGGCTTCGGAGAGGCGGCCCCGCCCGGCGTGCGCGAACCGGCCCATGGTGACGCACTCGCGGACGGTGACCGGCATCGCGCCGCCCCGGCTCGTCGCCTTCTGGGAGACGTAGCCGATCCGCCCGCCGTCGTCGAACTCCTCGATCGGTCGCCCGAACAGCTCGACCGACCCCTCGTCCGCCTCGTGGAGGCCGAGCATGAGGTGGAGGAGGGTGGTCTTCCCGGAGCCGTTCGGGCCGACGAGCCCGAGGAAGTCCCCCGCCTCGACGGTGAGGGAGACGTCTCTCACGGCCACGGTGTCGCCGTAGGCGAACGTCACGCCGTCGAGGTCGACGATTGCGCTCACTGCGTGTCTCCCATCTGGGTCGGCCGCACGTTTAGCTCTTTTAGTCCGGCGGCGGGGACGCCGTCACCGGACCGCTCGACCGCCGACGCGAGGTCGGATCGGCTCACTGCGCGCCGAACGCCCGCTCGAAGGCGGGGACGTTGATCTCGGTCATCTGTTCGAGGTAGCCGTACCCGGCGTCGTTCCACTCCCGCGTCGTCCCCCCGGCGGGCGTGACGGGGACTGCTTCGGTGGCGTCGCTGTTCTCGACGATCGACTCGGCGAGCCTGGGCGACTGGAAGCGGTCGTACAGCACGACGTCGATCCCCTCCGTGTCGACGAGGTCGATCGTGCCGGCGATCTCCGACTGCGTCGGCTCGTTCTGCGGCGAGACGCCGACCGGCGAGTGGAGCCGGAACCCGTAGCGCGCCTCCAAGTACTGGAAGGAGTTGTGGCCCGCCAACACCGCCACGTCGCGCGCGGCCTCGTCGGCGATCGCCTCGAACGCGTCGTCGACCGCGGCGAGCTCTTCCGCGTACGCCTCGGCGTTCGCGGCGTACGCGTCGGCGTTCTCCGGGTCCGCCTCGCCCAGCCCCGCGGCGATTGTCTCGACCATCTCGGCCGCGAGGACCGGGTCGACCCAGACGTGCGGGTCGTACCGCGTCTCGCTCTCGCCGTCGTGGTCACCGCCTTCCCCGTCGTGGTCGCCGCCTTCCCCGCCGTGACTGTGGTCCCAGTCGAGGAGGTCGTCCTCCAGTCCGTCGAGCACGTCGACCACGGCGACGGAGTCGTAGTCGGCCTCCAGCGTCGCGGCGAGGTCCTGCGCCCACGCGAACTCCGGGCTGTCGAGGTAGACGAACGCGTCCGTCGCGGCCACGTCGGCGGCGAGCGTCCCGTCCGGCGTCCACCCGTGGCCGAGCTGCCCCACGTCGACGGGGTCCTCGAAGCTCGCGCGCTCGCCCGCGACCTCGTTTGCCCAGTCTTTGAGGGTGAAGAAGGCGGCGTAGCCCGAGTCGAACCCCTCGGAGCCGCCGGTGCCCCCGCCCGAGCATCCCGCCAGCGACGCCGCCGCCCCCGCGGCCGCGAGGCCCGCGCCGCGCCGCAGCACCGACCGCCGTGAGTGAGTCATACCGATCCGTACCGTGGATTAATAGAAAAAGGTTATTATTTCACAAAGTAGAATTAATAACTCACCCGCCGAGCACACGCTCGCTTAACAACACGCCGCGGGCTCTGCGGATCGGAGGCGCCGCTCGTCACTCGGTGAGGTCGACGACGGTCGCGTCCGCGAGCTCGGCGAGCGTCTCGGGGGCGACCGCGAACACCGCGCTCGGCGTCCCGGCCGCGCCGTACACCGTGTCGTACCCGGTGAGCGTCGGATCGAAGGCGGTCGGGAGCGCGGCGTCGTGACCGATCGGCGGGACGCCCCCGATGCTCCAGCCGACGACCTCGCGGATCCGCTCCGGGTCGCCCATCTCGGCTGCGTCGGCGCCGAAGTGCTCGGCGACCGCGTCCAGGTCCAGCCGGTTCGCGCCGCTCGTGATCGCCGCGACGAGCGCTCCGTCCCGGTCGCCGCCCGAGAGCGAGACGACGATGGTCGACGCGATGGCGCCGGTCTCGCAGCCGACGGCGTCGGCGGCTGCCGCCGCGGTCTCCGTGCCACCGTCGAACTCCAGCACGTCGACGTCGACGCCGTACCGTTCCTCCGCCAGCTCCTCGAACTCCGCCGCGCGTGGATGCATGCGATCCGAGCCGCGGCCCGCCGGCATCAACCTCCCGGAGGCGGTGAAACTGCGGCCGCGATTCGGATAGGGCCGGGTCCGTATCGGCGTCAGCGGGTCCGGGGCTCGTCTGTATGCGTCAGCGGGTCCGGAGCTCGTCTTTGTCCTTGATCACGCGGGCGTCGCCCTCTCCCGAGGTGACCTCGTTGACGAGGTCGTAGAGGTCGTTCTGGAGCCCGGCGGGGAATGTGAGCACGCCGACCCACGAGCCGTCGTTCTGCCACTCCTCGCGCTCTAAGTCCCCGAACTCGCGGATCTGCGCCTGCCCGGACCCCGCGTAGTCGGCCGGGAGCTGAACCGCCATCGTCACCTCCTCGAACCGGATCGGGATCACGGGGCGGAGCGCGTCGAGCGCGTCGTCGACCTGGTTTTCCACCGGCTCCATCGGGTCGATCTGGAACCCGGCCTCCTCCAAGGCGCGCTCGATCCGCTCGGGCGGGTGCGGCGAGTCGTCCATCTGCGGGTTCACGGCGTTGCGCGTGATGGTGGTCACCAGCTGGTTGTGCTTCCGCTCTTGCATCTCCGCGCGCTGCTCGGCGGTGATCTGTATCTCCCCGCGATCGACGACCTCCGGGATGATTTCGAGCGCGTCCGTGGTGCCGAAGACGGTCTCTAAGTCCTCTTCGGCGGGGCGGTCCCCCCGCGAGGCGTTCTCGAAGACGTCCTCGGCGGCGATGACCTCCTCGAGGTCCCCCTCGAACTCCCCGCGCTTGATCGCGAGCGCGGCGTCGGGGTCGATCAGGACCTCGAAGCGCTCCCCGTGTGACTCCAGTCGGGCCGTCACGGCCTCGTCGAGCGATATCATACCGGACGCTACCACCCCCGCGGGCAAAAAGCCTCCCGCCGCCGGTCGTCGCGTCGAGTCGCCGCGTTCGGCCGTCCGGTTCCTCGCTCCCGGCGACTACCCGCCTGCCGCCGGTCGCTCGTCGTCCCAGTCCGCGCGGCACGGCTCCGAACAGAAGTGCCGGTGGACGACGTCGTCGCCGTCGACCCACGTGACCGTTCGATGTCCGGTCCCCAGCGCCGGCTCGCCGCACGTCGCGCAGCTCGGCGCGGACTCCTCGTCGACGTCCTCCTCGAGCTCCGAGGTCGGATCCACCATACCTCCCCGTACGCCCGGGGACACTTGAACCCGCGAAGCCCGGCAGTTCTGGCCACGGCGGTCGCCGCCGACTCGGGGCCCCCTCGCCCGGCGTCGCCCGCGCGCTATCGCCGCGTCCGCGCGTCTCGGTCGGTCGCCTTCAGCGACGGGTGTTTGACGGTTATCTCCCGGTCCGCGCTCGGGCCGACGACGGTCCGTTCGCGGCCGTCGGGCCAGCGCACGTCCGCGCGCAGCGGGTCCGCGCCCCCGAGCCCGAAGTGCGCGACCGGCTCCGTCTGACAGAGGCAGCCGCCGCCCGCGTCGATCGTCCGCCGCTGGACGCCGTCCGCGGTCTCCAAGGTGACGACGGCGCCGCGCGCCGGCGCGCCGTGTCGCGTCGTCGGGCGCACGCGGAGCCAGCCGGCGTCGGGGGCGTCGGGGTCGCCGTACGCCGTCACCGGCTGCGCGGCGACCTCGCCGTGGACGACGAGGAGCTCCAGCGCGCCGTCGCCGTCGAGGTCGGCCGCCACCGCGCCGGTGCCGAACCCGTCCGGCTCAGCCGCCGCGCCGAGGTCCGCGGACTCCCACGTCGGCGGCTTCCCGGGGCGATCCACGCGCTCGAACAGCCGGTTCTCCGCACCGCAGACGTTGAAGAACAGTTCCTCGCGCCCGTCGTTGTCGAAGTCGGCGGCGACGACCGTCCGGACCGCGCCGACGTCGCGCAGCGGGTCGGGGGCGACGTCGTCGTAGCCGCCGTCCGGCGAGCAGCGGAGGAGGCGGCTCGGCGCCGACTCGTTGCCGACCGCGAGCGCGAACGTCCCGCCCTCGTCGACGACCGCGGCGCCGCGCGTGTCGCCGCCGGGGTCGGAGAGGTCGGGCCCGCCGTCGGTCCGCGCGTAGTGGCCGTCGCGGTTGCTGAACAGCCGGTTCGGTCCCCCTTCGACGCCCGCGAACAGGTCGCCCTCGCGGGAGCGGTACGGGACCGCGAGCAGCGACCGGCAACCCCCGTCGACCTCCAGGCCGACCGCCTCGGCCATGTCCGTGACTTCGCCGTCGTCGCCGAGCTCGTAGAACGCGAGCGGGGCGGCGTAGCCCGAGACGGCGACGCCGTAGCGACCGGTCCCCAGCCGGTCGAGCGCGGCGACCGACCGGCCGGCGCGGACGTCGATGCGGTCGGCGTTCACCTCGCGGGCGAACACGTCGGTCCAGCGGTACCGGTCCGCTTCCAGTCGGCTCAAGAGGAGGTCGGGGTCGCCGCCGTCGACGCCGCGCGCGCAGTTGTGGACGTACACCTCCTCGCAGCCGTCGGCGTCGAGGTCGGCCGCGCACACCCCCATCCCGTGGCGCGTCCCGTCGGCGACGATGCCGCAGGCGGTGTCCGAGAAGCGGCCGTCATTCCGGGCGTACAGCCGGTTCGGCTCGCCGTAGCCGGCGGCGAAGACGAGCGGCCCGTCGCGGCCGGGCGTCACCGCGACGCCGTACCCCCGCATCGGGCGCGCGTCGTCGACGAGCGCGGACCGCTCCGTGAACATGGCCGCCCGTCACCGCTCCGAGAATATGAACGCACGGGTTGGATACGGCGACGTCCGACCGGGACGAAAGTGACGACCGAGCTAGAGGTTCCGTTCGATGTACCGGTTCACCCGGGAGACCCGGTCCGCGTCGAACGTCCAGAGGCCGCGCCAGACGCGGGGCTCCGCCTCGACAGCGAGGAGCCCGACGCCCCCCTCGATACCGCGGACGAGGTCGCTTTCCGGGTCGCTCTCGGCCGGGTGCGGCCCCTCCGGGGGACGATACACGACGAACCAGCTGTCGGTGAAGTCCGGGTCCTCGCCGGCGTGGATCACCGCGTCGAGGTCTTCCGGGAGGTCGTCCGGGACCCCGTAGAGGTGCGTGTCGACGCCGGTGTCGGCGATGCGCTCGTAGACGGCCCGCGTACCGACCTCGTCGTCGATGCGCGAGAGCCGCTGGAACGACGAGCGGAGCGTGCCGTCGCCGGCGGTCCACGCCGCCCGCTCGATGAACCGAGAGATGGTGATGAGGAGGAGCTTCTGGCGGTTGGACTCCGGATACCCGCGGAGCGTGAACGTCGCGTCGTTGAGGCCGCTTATCACCGACGGGAGGTCCACGTCGTCCAGCGACCGGCTCCCCGTGGTGTACAGGTCGGAGTTGACGAACAGTACCGCGTCGCCCAGTTCGCTGAGCGTCGAGCCGGCGACGACCTCCCCGTCTTCCATCAGCAGGACGAGATTCTCGATGTCGTCCGGAGTGCCGCCGTCGAAGGGGATGTCGTCGCGCCGGCGGAGCACCTCCACGTCGAGCGAGGGGACGGCCTCGTCGTCCCCGTCGACACCGGCGTAGCCGGTCAGATCCTCGGCCGTCAGGCCGACCTTCCGGCTCGCGTCGACGGGTCCGGCCCCGTCGGTCACGCGGCCGTCGCCCGCGCCGTCGGTTACGCGGCCGTCGCCCGCGCCGTCGGTCACGCGGCCGTCGCCCGCGCCGTCGGTCACGCGGCCGTCGACCACTCGCATTACGTCGTCGCCGAAGGTGTCCACGAGCATGTTCAAGACGGGGTCCGGGTCGGTTCGGTTGACGACGACCACGGAGCGCTCGGGTCCGTCGAAGCGATCGAGAAACTGTTCGAGAGTCACGTAATCCGTACTGAACGGGTTCGACGCATAAGGATTCCCGCGCAGTTATCGCGTCTGAGAACGCGTCCACCAGCCGACGGGGGCGCGGCGGCCGCCCGCCCGAACCGCTCGGTCTCGCCTACGCGCCCAGCGTGTCCTCCAGCAGCTGGAGGGGATGTTCGATCTCGTAGCCGGTGCCGTGTTCCATCTGCATCGCGCAGGTCGGACACTCCGTCATGCCCACCTCGCCCTCGGCGTCCTCCATGTGTTCGAACATCTCTTCGCCGATCTCCATCGACTTCTCGTACTTCTCCTCCTTCCAGCCGTACGTGCCGGAGATGCCGGAACAGGAGTCGCCCACGTCCTCCATCCGGACGCCGTCGACGTCGCGGAACGTCTCGACCGCCTGCCGGGAGAGCCCCTGGTTACGGGCGTGACACGGCGCGTGGTACGCGAACGCGCGCTCGTCGTCGAGCCCGCCGGCGGCGTCGAGTTCGCCCTCCAAGTCCTCGTGGATCCGGAGGTACTCCAGCGCCTCGAAGGTGTGCTCGGCGAGGTCCTCGATCCCGTGGAGGTCGAACAGCTCGGGGTACTCCTGCCGGAGTGACATCGAACAGGAGGTGCAGGAGGCGATCACGTCGGCGCCCTCGCCGATGGCCTCGACGAGGTTCTCGACGTTCGTCTCCGCGTGACGTCGGGCGTCCTTCAGCATCCCGTTCGCGAACATCGGCGTGCCCGAGCACTTCTGTGGCGGCACCATCACCTCGTAGCCGAAGTGCTCGTAGACGCGCACCATCGCCTTGCCGACCTCGGGGGTGTTGTAGTTGGAGTAGCAGCCGTGGAAGTACGCCACGCGCTTGTCGGGGTTCTCCACCTGCGCGCCGCCGCGCGCCTTCCACCACTCGCGGAACGTCTCCGTCGCGAACTCGGGGAAGTCGCGCTCCTTGGGGATACCCATCACCTTCTCCATCGCCCACCGCGCGGGCCCGAAGTTCATCGCGAACGACGCCGTCCGCGGGAACATGCTCGCGAGGCTCGCCGACGTGCGGTAGTTGGCTAAGATCCGGTTGCGAATGTACTCGACCGAGAGCTTCTCCATCTGCCGCTCGACGAACTGCCCGCGCGCCTCGTTGTGCATCTGCGAGAGCGGCACCGAGGAGGGGCAGGCGTCGTCACAGCGCATGCAGTTCGAACAGGAGGTGATCGACTCGTCGATGTCGTGGTCGTCCTTCCGCTTGAGCCGCCACTGTTCCGGGCCCTGGAACTTCGGTCCCGGGAACTCGTCGTCGACCTCCGCCACCGGACAGGAGGTGTCGCAGCTCGTGCACTTGTAACAGGAGTCGGCCCCCTCGCGGAGGTCGAGGTCGCCGCCGGGGAACACGTCCACGGGGTCGTAGGCGTCGGGGTCGAGTTCGGTCGAGTCGGTCCCGCCGGTCGCGCTCTCCGCCCCGCCCGAGGCGCTCTCGACGCCGCCGTCGGTGGCCGCGCGGTCCGCGTCGCGGTCGGCGTCGCCGGCGCTTGCCGCCTCGGCGTCGGGTACCTCCCCCTCGTCCGGGACGAAGATGGACGGCTGCTCGTCGCGGCCGGCCTCGGGGACGCCGGGAGTCGGCTCACCGCAGCCGCAGTCCCCGCAGCCGCCGCCCCCGCTTCCCTGGTCGCGCCCGCCGCTCCGTTCGTTCGCCCCGTTCGCGTCCCCCGCGTCGCCGTCGTCCTCGGTGTGTCGTGTCATTGGTTCGCCTCCGTCGCCGCCTGCCGTCCGGCCACGATGCCGGTCGCGAGCGACACCCCGCTCGCGGACTTCTCCCGCGCCGCGTCCGCGCCGCCGACGACCCCGCCGGCCGCGAACACGTTCTCGTACTGTACCGCTCCGTCGGCGTCAGTCGGCCGACAGCGCTCGTCGGGACGGACGCCGAACCGCGCGTACGGCTGGTCGCCGAACGCGTCGTCGACGAACCACTCGTACCGGTCGTCCGGCTGGTCGACGTACAGGTCGAAGACGGGTTCGCGGACGCCCTCGCGGTCCGAGTCGAGGCCTTTCCCGACGAGGCCGCCGGTCGCCAGCACGAACGCGTCGGCGCCGTACGGCGCCGTCCGCCCCTTCCGGTCGACCGCGACCGCCTCCACCCGCCCGTCGCTCGCGGAGTCGACGCCGACCACGGGATTCCCGGTCTCGAACCGGACGCCCTCGGCGTCGAGCGCGTCGAACAGCCGGTCCTCCAGGCGGAGGCCCGGGAGGCTCGGCGGCCCCATCGGGATCTCGAAGACGTCGGCGCCGAGCCGGTCGGCGAGCTCCGCGCGGACCTCGTCGCCCCGGTCGTCGCCGAGGAACGCCGGGAAGCCGACGCGCTCGACGCGGTCGACGCCCCCGTCCTCGTCGACGACGTCGTGGAGGTGCGGCGAGACCGCCTTCGCGAGCGCCTCGCGGGCCGGGACGCCGTCGATCGCCTCGTCGTGGTCGAGCGCCTTCGCGAGCCGGGTTATCTTCGCGTCGGCGCGGAACGCCTCGGCGAACTCCACCTCGGCGCCGGCGACGTCGAACGGGACGCCCGCCGCCTCCACCCGTCCGGCGAAGGCGCGCGCGTCGTACTCCGTGAGCGACCGGAACCCGACGACGAGCATCGGTCGGTCGTCGCTCGCGAGTCCGGCCTCCGCGGCGGCGGGGTACCGCGCCGTCGGCTTCACCGCGCCGCCGAAGGTGGGCACCAAGGCGTTGCGGTCGGTGTGGCCGCCGCGGTACGCGTCGCCGGCGAGGTCGTCGAACAGGTCCAGCCCGTCGCGGAGCGCGTCGCCGCCCACGATCCGGTACGGGTGCGACTCGGGGAGCCGGTCGATCCCCTCGAACGGGTCCGCGAGCGGCCCCTCCGGGTCGGGCCACTCGTCGGGGTCGAGCTCGCGCCCCGCGGTCGGCGGCCCGTCGCGCAGGGGCTTCGCCGGCTCCGTCGCGGGGACGTACCCGAGCGCGTCGATCAGCCCGGAGGCCTGCCGCAGCGTGCTCGCCTTGTGGGAGACGAGCCGCACGTCCGCGCCCTCGCGGGCCGCCGACACCGCCGCCGTGACCGCGGCGAGGCCGCCGCCGACCACGAGGACGTCGCTGGTTATCGCCATCAGCGACCCCCGTCTGCGGCCGCGTCGTCGTTTGCGCGGCCGCCGTCGGTGGCCGCAGTTCCGGCCGATCCGGCCCCGTCGGCGTCGGCCGCACCATCGTCGGCGCCCGCGTCGAACGCGCCGAAGTCGACTTCCTCGTCGAGGGTCGCGGGGTCGCCGTCGCGGTTCATCGTCGTCGCGTGGAGCATGTGGTTCAGCATCGCCTGCGAGAGCTGCTCGCCCCACAGCGCGTGGCGCTGGCCCTTCCAGCGCTCCTGATACAGCTCGTCTTCGGCGTCGCGGACGACGGGCTCGGGGTACTCCTCGGCGAGCTCCGCGGCGATCCGGTGCGTGCAGAAGCCGCCCTGGCAGTTCCCCATCGAGGCGCGGGTCCGGAGGCGGACCGCGTTGAGGTCGGAGCCGGCCTCGCCGATCGCGTCTTGGAGCTCCGCGCGCGTCACGCTCTCGCAGTTACAGACGATCGGGTTCGGGTCGTACTCGTCGAGCACGTCGTCGGCCCGCGAGCCGAGCCGCTGGCCCGAGCGCCGCGCGACCGGCGAGCGGAGGCCGAACTCGTCCATCAGCTCCTCCATGCGCGCCTCGCTCTCCGAGCCCGGTAGCGGCGCGTCGGCGGTGTCGCAGGTCGCCTCGTAGTCGAGCGTCTCGCAGACGTGGTCGGAGATGGACTCGGCCATCATCCGGTAGGTGGTGAGCTTTCCGCCGACGATTGTCGTCATCCCGGGGAGGTCGTCGCGGTCGCCGTGGTCGAGCAGGAAGTAGTCGCGCGTGATGTCCGTCGGGTCCTCCGTGCCCGTTCCCGGGGGCTCGTACAGCGGGCGGACGCCCCAGAAGGAGCGGAGCGTCCGGGCGTCTTCGAGCGCGGGCACGAGCTCCGAGAGCGTCTCGATCATCAGGTCGACCTCCCAGTCCTCCTCGGGGTAGTCCTCGGGGTCGTCGACCTCCTCGTCGGTCGTGCCGAGGATGCAGGCGGTCTCGTGGGGGACGATGATGTCAGCGTCGCCCTTCGGTCGACACCGGTTGATCACGGTGTCGACCTGCCGGGTGTTCATCACCGTCATCACGCCCTTCGAGGGGCGGACCTCCACGTCGACGCCGGCCATCTCGCCGACGTTGCCCGCCCACGCGCCGGTCGCGTTGACCACGTGGCGCGCGCGGATCTCCTCGGTCGTCCCGGGCTCGTGATGGACGCGCTTCCCGGGGCCGGTCTCGTGTTCGATCTCGACGCCGACGACCTCGCCGTCCTCGACGAGCACGTCGGTCACCGGGGCGTGCGTCTCGACCCGTGCGCCGTGTTCCCGGGCGTCGGCCGCGTTGGAGACGCAGAGTCGGAACGGGTCGACCGCGCCGTCCGGCAGGGCGATCGCCTTCTCGACGTCGCGCGCGAGGTAGGGCTCGCGGCGGCGGGCCTCCTCGCCGTCGAGCACCTCGACGGGGATGTCGCACGCCCGACACCCCTCCAGCTTCTCCTGGAAGTACTCCTCGGAGTCCTCCGGGCGCTTGACGAACAGCCCGCCGGTCTCCTCGACGCAGTGCGACGCGATGTCGCGGAGGACCATGTTCTCCTCGATGCACTCCTTCGCGCTCTTCTGGTCCGAGACCGCGTAGCGGCCCCCGCTGTGGAGGAGGCCGTGCATCCGTCCGGTCGTGCCGTGCGTCAGGTTCCCCTTCTCGACGAGGACCGTATCGAGCCCGCGCCGCGCCAGGTCTCTGACGACGCCGCACCCCGTCGACCCCCCACCGACGACGACGACGTCCACTTGTCTGTCCATGCGGGGCCCTTGGACCACGACCACTTTACTTTACCTCCCGAGGCGCCCTACGCATAACTATCAGGGTCATTCAAGTAGTGTAATCGACGCCGCTGTCGATGTATTTATATACTACACTTTTTCACTCTCGCCGAAGTCCGGATTTCAACAGGAAGATTATTATGGTAGTACATTATGTTCACGACCGGCGTGGTAGCTTCCGTGAAGATATGTCGCGACGGCGTTGATACGCCTCGCGGCCGCTTCGGGCCGGCTCCGGACGGGCCTGACCGAGCGGACGCGCGACGCGACGGCGAACGCGGCGCCGGGTTCGCCCTCGACGACGAGGGCGGCCAGGTCACCGCCGCGCACGGACCAGCGCCACAGGAGGGATCCACAACATGACACAGTACGTCGGTGCGATAGACCAGGGGACGACCGGCACCCGATTCATGGTGTTCGACCACGCGGGGCAGGTCGTCGCGAACGCCTACGAACAGCACGAACAGATCTACCCGAACCCGGGCTGGGTCGAACACGACCCGATGGAGATCTGGGAGAACACCCAGCAGGTCGTCCTCGACGGCCTCGCGGACGCGGGGCTCGACGCCGACCAGCTCGAAGCGATCGGCATCACCAACCAGCGCGAGACGACGATCGTCTGGGACAAAGACTCCGGCCGACCGGTCCACAACGCGCTCGTGTGGCAGGACCGGCGGACGACCGACCGCGTCGAGGAGCTTCAGGAGGCGGACAAGGTCGAGGAGATCCGGGAGAAGACCGGTCTCGAGGCCGACGCGTACTTCTCCGCGACGAAGACGGAGTGGATCCTCGACAACGCCGAGCCGCTCAAGATGCAGAGCTCCCGCGGCGGCGACCTGCGCGACCGGGCCCGCGCCGGCGAGCTCGTGATGGGCACCATCGACTCGTGGCTCATCTACAACCTGACGGGCAACCACATCACTGACGTCACCAACGCCTCCCGGACGATGCTGTACAACATCCGGGATCTGGAGTGGGACGACGAGCTCCTTGAGGAGTTCAACGTACCGAAGGAGATGGTGCCCGAGGTACGCCCCTCCTCCGACGAGGACTACTACGGACACACGGACCCCGACGGGTTCCTCGGCGAGGAGGTCCCCGTCGCCGGCGCGCTCGGCGACCAGCAGGCCGCGCTGTTCGGCCAGACCTGCTTCGACGAGGGCGACGCGAAGAACACCTACGGCACCGGCTCGTTCTACCTGATGAACACGGGGACCGACGCCGTCGAGTCCGACCACGGGCTGCTGACGACGATCGGGTTCCAGATGTCCGGCGAGCCCGTCCAGTACGCCCTGGAGGGGTCCATCTTCATCACCGGCGCCGCGATCGAGTGGCTCGAGGACGTCGACCTGATCAACAACGCGGCCCAGACCGCGGAGCTGGCGCGCTCGGTCGACTCGACCGACGGCGTCTACATGGTCCCGGCGTTCACCGGGCTCGGCGCCCCGCACTGGGACGGCCGCGCCCGCGGCACCATCGTCGGGATGACGCGCGGGACGAGCAAGGAGCACATCGTCCGGGCGACGCTCGAGTCGATCGCCTACCAGACCCGCGACATCGCCGAGGCCATGGAGGCCGACTCCGGCGTGGAGACGACGAGCCTCCGCGTCGACGGCGGCGCGGTGAAGAACAACTTCCTCTGTCAGCTCCAGTCCGACATCATCCAGACCGAGATCGCGCGACCGGAGGTCGACGAGACGACCGCGCTCGGCTCGGCGTACGCCGCCGGGCTCGCGGTCGGCTACTGGGACACCGTCGACGAGCTGCGCGACAACTGGCAGGTCGACCGCGATTTCACGCCCGAGAAGTCCCAGGGCGAGGTCGACAAGCTGTACAGCCGCTGGGACGACGCGGTCGAGCGCTCGAAGGACTGGGCGATCGACGAGGAGGACGAGTAGATGAGCGGACTCCTGCTCCAGGTCCCGGTCATCGGGATGGAGGTCGAGCAGTTCCTGCTGCTGTTCATCACCGCGCTGGCGGGCGGGGCGTTCGGCGCCGCGCTCGGCGCGCTGCCGTCGTTCATCTTCACCGGGTTTGTCGTCTTCCTCGGTGAGGGGATCGGCATCCTCCAGCGACAGATCGGCGCGGTCGAGGGCATCCCCGCGGGCGAGCTCGCGGCGGGCATCACCGGCGTCATCGGCTTCGGGGCGATCACCGGGCCGCACATCGCGTTCGCGGGCGGCGTGGCCGCCTCGGCGTACGCCGGCAAGAAGTATCCCGATATGAACCCCGCGGACGGCGGGTACCACTTCGGGAAAGACATCACGTACGCGTTCGGGACGAAGCCCGACATCCTCGCCGTGGGAGCGATCTTCGGCGTCGTCGGGATGCTGTTCACCCGGATCGCCAACGGCGTCTTTATCAACGTGCTGGAGATGACGCCCCCGACGGACTTCATCGCCGTGTCGGTGTTCGCGACCGCGTTCCTCGCGCGCCCCGTCTTCGGCTACCCGATCGTCGGGAAGCCAGCCGGGAAGGGACTGTTCGACATGTCCCCGTTCGAGCGCGGCGACATGCACCCGCAGGCCGACGGCGGCCCCGAGGAACACGCCGGCCGCCCGGCGACCGAGCCGTGGCTCCCCCACCAGTACAAGTGGGCGGGGGTCACGACGATCGGGCTCGTCGGCGGCATCCTCGGCGGGTACATCTGGCTCCAGACGGGGAGCATCTTCCTCGGCTACGGCATCTCGGCGATGAGCCTGCTGTTCCTCAACCTCGGCGTCGAGAAGATCCCGGTAACGCACCACATCACGCTGCTCGGCGCGGTCGGCGCGGTCGTCATCGACCCCGTCGCCGGGGGCGTCGTCGCGCTGCTGGCCGCCGGCGTCTTCGGCGCGCTGAGCGGCCTCCTCGGCGAGGTCACCCAGCGGATGTTCTACTCGCACTCCGGGACCCACGTGGACCCGCCGGCGATGGCGATCGCGATCATGATGCTCCTCGTGGGCATTCTCGCCATCCTCGGCGTCCTGCCGAACGCCGGGTACCTCTGAGCCCGCTCGCGGGGGCCGACGCCGCGTCGGCCCCCTCGTAGCGGGCGGGGACCGCTCCGCGAGCGAAGCACCCTCCAACCAAGTCGCCGGACACCAATGAGACCAGCCTGGACACGCGAACGCCGACGCACTCGGTTCGAGAGCGACGGCCGTCGCCCGGCCGGCGTCGCCGCCGCCCGGGGGGCCCTCGCCGACGCCCGTCCCGACCGCGACCGGCCCCGCGCCGACTCCGCTTCGTGCCAGTTTTGTTCGCCTACCTCGGAGGGTCGGCCGTGAACATCGACGACCGGATCGAGCGACGGCTCGGCTACGACGCCGGCATGAGCGTCCTCGCCGACTTCGAGGCCGTCTCCCCGGTCCGACACGTCGACTCGCCGGTCGGCCGCGGGCCGGCGATAGAGCGGCTCCTCGACGTGTTCGAGCCCGCCTTCTCCGGCTCGCTCCCGCCGAGCGTCTACGTGTACGGGCCGAAGGGGAGCGGCAAGTCGGCGGTCGTCTCCGCGCTGTTCGACCGGCTCGCGAGCCACAGCGGGCCGCGCCGCGCGATCCAGACGACGACGCGGGCGGTCGAGCCGACGATCCCCGGGTTCGTCTACGTCGACGCGCGGAACGCGTCGACCCGCTTCCGACTGTACCACGCGATGCTGACCGCGATGAGCGACGAGCCCGTCCCGGACCACGGGATCGGGACCGAGGAGCTGGCCGACTCGCTGCGCGACGCGATGCGCACGGGTCCCGACCTCGTCGTCGCGGTCGACCACACGAACGAGACCGAGACGCCGACGGCGGCGACGCTGATCGACTGGCTGAACGACGTGGGCGAGCGGGTCACGCCGGCCTGTCTCGGCCGCGACCCGCCGGACGCGATCGACTGGGAGCCGGAGACCACCGTCGAGTTCGCGAAGTACCGCCGGCACGTGCTCGTCGAGCTGCTGACGAGCCGGTGTTCGACCGGGCTCGGCCGCGACGCGCTCTCCCACGACCAGATCCGCGAGATCGTCGAGTGGGCCGCGGGCGACGCCCACGACGCGCTCGCCGCCGTGATGGGCGCGGCGGCCAACGCGGAGCGGGCGGGCGCGTCGACGGTCCGCTCCGGCGACGTCGACGCCGGCATCGACGGCGTCCCTCGCCCCTGCGTGGCGCTGGGGCGGGTGCTGGCGCTCCCCGAGAGCCGCCAGCGGCTCCTCTACGAGCTCGCCGGGCTCTCCGAGGACGAGCGGTCGACGGTCGGCGTGGCGACTGAGGCCATCGCCGCCCGCCCCGGCGTCGATCTCTCGGCGTCGACGGTGCGGCGCGTCCTCTACGAGCTGGCCGACGCCGGCCTGCTCGAACGCGTCACCGTCACCCGAAGCGACGGCAAGGGTCGCCCCCCGAGCCGGCTCGTGCCGCTGTTCCCGACGGTCGTCTTCCGCGAGCTGTTCGACCGACGCGTCCGGACGGGATAGCGGCCAAAGGGGGGACCCAACCGGATCAACAAAGCGATACGGTTTTTTAAGATGTAAGTGACAGCGGCAATTGTTTATAAATGGACGCGGTGGCGTGTGCCTCCGAGCGCCCAGCGGGCGCGAGGAGCACGCGCGAGGGAGTCGCGAACGCCCGCAGGGCGTGAGCGACGAGGCTGGGGAGGNGCGCGAGGAGCACGCGCGAGGGAGTCGCGAACGCCCGCAGGGCGTGAGCGACGAGGCTGGGGAGGCGTGAGGTGCGGTTGCTGTGCGGGGCGGGACTCAAAGGGGCAGCCGTGAGGGCCGCGCAGGCGACGTTAGCACCGCAGGGAGCGAGCAGCGCGAGCGACCGAGGAGCGCAACGAGTGTGCGCGGCCCTCACGGCTGGGGCTTTGGCAGTGTTCGTCGCAGACCCCAAATCAACTATTTATAAGCGAGCGGCTGGGGCTTTGGCGGTGTTCGCCGCCGATCCGCCAGCAACTATTTATAAGTAAGAGACCGGAACGGTAGCGACGTTCGTCGCGACGTCGCAGACGACTTATAAATAACCGCCCGGTCGCTCCGCTCCCTCGACGTGCCAGAGCCGATCGAACGGAAGACAGTTGTCGCCGAGTCGCCGACCCGGAGGTATGGTTCCGCCCCTCGCGCTCGACATCGACGGCACGCTGACGACGCCGGACCACCGGATCGATCCGCGAGTCTTCGAACTGCTGCCCGCGTGGGACGCGCCGGTCGTGTTCGCCACCGGGAAGGCGTTCCCGTACCCGGTGGCGCTCGCGCACTTCCTCGGGCGCGAGGAGACGGTGATCGCGGAGAACGGCGGCGTCGCGTACGCGGACGGCGAGACGACGGTGGTCGGCGACCCGGACGCAGCTTGGGCCGTCGTCGAGGCGTTCCGCGAGCGCGGCGGGGAGATCGGGTGGGGCGACGGCGACACGGTGAACCGCTGGCGCGAGACGGAGGTCGCGGTCTCGCCCGACGCCGACGAGGCGCTCCTGCGCGAGGTCGCCGCGGCCGTCGACGACGTGGAGGTCGTCGACACCGGCTACGCCTACCACGTCAAGTCGACGGGCGTGAGCAAGGGACGCGCGCTCGGCGTCGTCGCCGACGCGCTCGACATTGACCCCGCCGCGTTCGTCGCGGTCGGCGACAGCGAGAACGACGTCTCGACGTTCGACGTCGCCGGCGAGTCGTACGCGGTCGCCAACGCGGACGCCGCCGCCCGCGAGGCGGCCGACGAGGTGGTCGACGAGGGGTTCATGGACGGGACGGTCTCGGTGCTCGAACGGCTGCGCGAGCGCGCCGAGTAGTCCGTATCCGACGGCGGAGCGCGTCCGCTCTGCTCAGCTCGTCCCGGCGACTCCGGGGACGCGTACGGATCATCAGTTCGATTCGGGGGCATCGCCCTCGGGGTCGGTCTCCGCTCACGCGTCCGTCACGGCCGCGAGTTCGCGGAGCGAGTCGATTTCGTGGGTGGGCGCGACGGAGAGGGTCGTGTCCCGGCAATGTGGCCGTCGGACGAACGCCGAGTCCAACCCGGCCCGGTGGGCCGCTCTCACGTCGCTCTCGCTGTCGCCGACGTAGAGCGCCGACTCGGCGCCGAGCTCCGCGAGCGCCCGGTCGAGATAGTGCGTGTTCGGCTTCTTCAGGTCCAGGCTCTCGACACTCTTCTCTCGGCCGTGATAGGTGTCGAACGCGTGCCGCAGGCCGAAGAAGTCCAACACGAACGCGACCGTGCTGTGGTGGTTGTTGCTCACGACGCCGCGGGGTCGATCGAGGTTCGTGACGCTCTGAACGTCGTCGAAGAGCGCCCGTGACCCCGACTCGAACTTCTCGAACTGAGACCGCTCGTCGAGCCGCTCTCGGGCTCGCCAGAACGCCTCCACGTCCACGTCGTAGACCGCGCACATCTCACGCAGTCTCTCGACGGTCGTCCCGCGTACGACGTCGTCGACGTGCGCTTGGTCCGGGTCTCGGACGCCTACCGCTTCGAACGCTTCCCGCGTCGCTTCGACCGCCGTCTCGTGGGCCGGCGGCTCGACCAAGACGCCGTCGTTGTCGAAGAGAACCGCGTCGTATCCGGTCACGCCTCCGTGTTTCCCGAAATTCGGATTAGTCGTTTCGGTGTTTCGGTTCGACCGGCCACGCGGCGACCGCGTCGAGAGGGCGGCGTCGTCGGCCAGCGACCGCTGCGATCACTCCTCTCCGTACGGGTACCGCGCCGTCGCCCCGCACTCCAGACACCGAACGACCACGCGCCCGGGTCGCGCCCGGACGCGGCTCGTCTTCCCGGGCCGAAGGTAGACGGCGCAGTCGTCGCAGGCGCGCCTGGAGAGCTCGGAGGGAACGCCGCAGCGGTTGCGCTCGGCGATCCGGCGGGCGCGGGCGACGTACCCGCGGGCGCGGTCGTACTCGTCGTCGACGACCGCCTCGCGGGCGAGGACGAACAGCCGCTCGATCCGCTCCGCCGGGATGCCCATGTCACGGAGGGGGGCGCGCGGCGGCAAAGAGGTTGTTATCCGGGTCGCTCGCGGCGGCCGGTTCCGGCCGCCCTCGACGCGCCGTTCTCTCCGGACCGGCCGCGACCCGCACGCTTTTTTATCGGTCCAACCCAACCGAGCGGTATGAAGGAATCCCTGATGGACGTGATCTGCTGTCCGCTCGACAAGGCGACCCTCGAACTCGACGTCGACGACGCGGACGACGGGGAGGTCCTCGCCGGGACGCTCACCTGCACGGAGTGCGGCGAGACGTACCCCATCGAGGACGGGATCCCGAACCTCCTGCCGCCGGACATGCGCGAAGAGGCCGCGGCTTAGGGCACCGGATCGGGCGTACCGCGGCGTAGGACCCTCCAACGCGGACGGGCCGCGACGGCGGCGACGCCCTCTCCCGAAACCCCTCGGTCGTGTGAATCTTTTTTTAGTACGGGGTCGTGGTCTCATCCGTGCCGACACTCGACGTCGAACTGAACGGGGAGACGGTCCACGACATCGACGCCCCGGACTCGTTCGTCACCGACGGACCGTTTCCGGTCGTGCTCGAGAACAGCGGTCGCTCGACGCACGTCCACCTCCACTTCGACGACGACCTCGACCGGGTGACCGCGGTCGACGAGGTCAACCACTACGTCGCCGACGAGGCCACCCGCCACGTCCACGTCTCGACGGCCGACGTCGACGAACCGGTCCGCGGCAAACTGAAGATCGTCACCGGCTACGGGTCGAACACGACGTACGTCGACGTGCGGGTCGACCCCTCGCCCGAGACCCCGGACCGGTCGGTCGCCGTCGACGAGGAGCTCTCCGCGCCCCCGGAGCGCACGCCGGAGCCGCCGGCCCGACAGCGCGCGGTGAACGCGCTCGACCGCCTGGTACAGCGCGGCGGGGTCGCGGGCGCGGTCTTCGGGCTGGTCGCGGTCGGCGTCGCGGTCGGCGTCGCGATGGCCGTCGACAGCGCCGTCGTCTGGCTCGCGGTGGGGATCGCGCTGATGGTCGCGTTCGGCGCGGCGCTGCTCTCGGTGACGTGAGGGACGGACCGCTCTCCTTCCGACTCGGCCGGCTCGACTCCGCCGGCTCGCTCCCGTCGTCTCGCTCCGGATCCGCGCGCTTTTAAGCGTCCCACCGGAACGAGACGCCATGAGCTTCGAGAAGGAAGACGAGGTCGTGCTCCACGACAAACACAGCGAGTACGACGGCGAGACGGGGACGATCACGCAGGTGATGGAGACGATGTTCGGCGACGCGACGTACACGGTCAGCTTCGAGGACGGCCAGGAGACGGGCGTCCCGGAGGACGCGCTCGACGCCGTCGAGAGCGAGGAGTAACGCCGCCCCCACCCGTACCGCATGCCGAAAGTCCCCTTCCACTACGTCGACCTCCGCGCGTTCTCGTACGCCACGGAGGACGTGAAACGCGTCGAGCAGGCGCTGTACTCACTGTTGCCCGAGGACGTCGAGCTCGAACGCGTCGAGAACGTGGGCCATCACGGGGACCGGATCGTCGTCCTCTCGGCGCGCGTCGAGCGCGCCGACGAGATGCGACACGTGCTCGACCGGCTCGCGGAGCTGGAGGACCTCGACCGGGTCCTCGACGAGCTCGACGAGCGCGTCGA
Source organism: Halorubrum distributum JCM 13561 (assembly GCF_000337395.1). NCBI lineage: Archaea > Methanobacteriati > Methanobacteriota > Halobacteria > Halobacteriales > Haloferacaceae > Halorubrum > Halorubrum distributum. Next base: position 74,156 of record NZ_AOJF01000024.1, on the reverse strand, counting down.
CGACAACTGCGCGCTGTTCCTCCGCCTCGACAAGCAGGCGGCGTTCCGCGACGAGGTCCGGCTCGGTCCCGGGATCACCGTCCGCACGAAGGTCGAGGCGTACCCGGCGAAAAAGGAGAAGGCCGTCGCGAACGCCCGCGAGACGCTCTCGCGGCTGGCGGACGAGGACTGAGCCCGACCGAGGCCGGTCGAGGTCACGGCCCACGGTCAACGCCGGTCGATGTCGCGGCCGACGGCCGCGCGCCCGCCCCGCACCCACGGCGTGACTTTTTCACCCGGCCAGTCGATGTCCAGCTATGAGCGATCCGTTCGTGGTCGTCGGGGCCGACGCGGCTGGGTTGAGCGCGGCCAGCAAGTTCCGGCGCGAGGCGCCCGACCGCGAGGTCGTCGTCTTCGAGAAGGGCCGCTGGATCTCGTACGCCTACTGCGGGATGCCCTACTTCATCGCCGGCTACGTCGACCGCATGTCGGACCTCCTCTCGCTGTCGCCGAGCGACGTCGACGAGCGGGGGATCGACCTCCGACGCGGGTCCGAAGTCGTCGCCGTCGACCCCGACGCGAAGCGCGTCACCGTCGAGACGGCCGACGGCGACCGGTTCGAGCAGGCGTACGACGACCTGCTCGTCGCCACCGGCGCCCGCGCGACCACCGGCCCCTTCGACGTCCGCGGCGTCGACGGCGCGTTCACGCTGCACAACATGGACGCGGCCGCCGCCATCGACGCGTACGTCGCCGAGCCGGACGCCTACGACCCCGAACGCGCCGACGTGAGCGCGGTCGACCGCGAGCGCGTGGACCGCAACGCGGCGATGCCGGCCCCCGAGACCGCCGCGGTCGTCGGCGGCGGCTACGTCGGCGTCGAGGTCGCCGAGGCGCTCTCGGAGCGCGGACTGGACGTCCACGTGTTCCACCGCTCCGGCCACCTCCTCTCGCCGTTCGGTGAGACCGTCGGGAACCGCGTCGAAGAGGCGCTCGAAGCCGAGGGTGTCGCGGTTCACACGGACGCACCGGTCGAGGCGCTCGTCGGAGACGACCGGATCGCGGCGATCGAGGTCGCGGGCGAAGGCGACGGAGCGTCCACCGACCGCGTCCCCGTCGACATGGCGGTCGTCGGCGTCGGGATCCGACCGAACACCGATCTCCTCGACGGCACCGGCGTCGACCTCGGGACGGGCGACGCGATCCGCGTCGACGACCGCGGGCGCACCAGCCTGCCGGACGTGTACGCCGCGGGCGACTGCGCCACCGCGCGCCACGCGGTGACCGGCGAGCCCGACTGGGTCCCGCTCGGCCTCACCGCGAACCGCGCCGGGCGGGCCATCGGCGCGACGGTCGCGGGCGACCCGACGCCCGTCGGCGACATCGCGGGCACCGCGGCCGTGAAGGCGTTCGACGCCGAGGCCGCCCGCGTCGGGATTCTGGACCGAGAGAAGGCGGAGGAAGCCGGCTTCGACCCGGTGAGCGAGACGGTGACCGCGGGGTCGCGCTCGGGCTACTACCCCGGCGCGGCCGAGACGGACGTGACGCTCGTCGCCGACCGCGACACGGGGCGCCTCCTCGGCGGGAGCATCGTCGGCACCGACCGCGCGGCGATACGGATCGACACGCTCGCGACCGCGATCGAGGCGGACATGACGGTCCCCGAAATCGAGCGGCTGGACCTCGCGTACGCGCCGCCGTTCAGCCCGGTGTGGGACCCGATACTCGTCGCCGCGAAGGTGCTGAACGGGACGCTGGAGGACTGAGGTGGTTCGGGTCCCGGCGGGGCGCTACCGCGAGGCCGCGATCCGGGAGAAGAGGAAGCCGACGACCGCCGACGCGGCGCCGACCGCGACCGCGACCGCGCCGGCGAGGGCGAGCGGAGCGGTGAACGCGGTCGCGGCCGGACCGCCGACCGCGAAGGGCGACACGTAGGGCTCCGGTCCGACCGCCCGAAGCAGCGTCCCCGCGAACGGTCCGTAGGCGAGCAGTATCGCGGGGAACGCGCCGCCACCGGTCGCGGCGAACGCGACCGCACCGAGCGCCGTCACCGCGGCGAGTGACCCCGTGGTCGTCGCGCTTCCGACGCCGACTGCGGCGGTCGCGTCGAACGCGACGTACGCCAGCGCGAAGCCGACCGCGCTCCACACCGTCGCCCGTTCGAAGCCGGATTCACCGAGGGCGATCCGTCGGAGCGTCGCGCGGCGGGACTCGGCCGCGTCCCCCTCCCCCCCGTCGTCGCCAGTCATTCCGGTCGCGTCGCGCCCCGCCCCTCGCGGTCGGGGGTGAGGTTGCCGTGTTCGTCGATCTCGCCCGCGACGATCCGCGTCGAGGAGATGCGCTCGCCGTCCTCGGCGCTCACGTGGTCGACGACGACCAGGTCGAGCGGGTCGCGGCCGCGCTCGGCGCGGATCTCGTTGATCCGCTCGCCGCCGCCCTTCGTCTCGGGGGAGACGATCAGCGCGTCGAACTCCGGCTCGACCGCGATGCCGGTCGGCTCCGTCAGCTCGCGGATCTCGTACTCGCGCCCGTGCGCCTCGGCCCGCGGGGCCAACTCTTCTTCCAGGTCGCGCTCGCGCCGGTCGTAGGGGCGGACGTACCGCTCGACGTGTCGGGTCTCCGGCGCCAAGTCGTCGGAGGTGAGCCCGACGGTGACGTCACCCAGCTCGAACGCCCGTTCGAACAGCTTGCGGTGGCCGTCGTGAACGGGATCGAACGTACCCCCCAGCGCGACGTTCATGCGTCTCCGTTGCGCGGGTCGAACTTAAAACGTCCCGAACCGCGGTCGGACGAGTGGAAGTCGGTGCCGGTCGGCTCAGTTCGCCCGCTCGTCGTCGTCCGCGTCGTCGTCGTCCGCGTCGTCGTCGTCCGCGTCGTCGCCGTCGGCGTCCTCGCCGATTCCGTCTTCATCACCGTCAGGTGCCTCGTCGTCGCCGTCACCGTCCTCGCTGTCGACGGAGATCTGGACCGGCTCGGTGTCGCCGTCGGGAGACTCCCCGCCGAGCCGGCGGTCGAGGTTGAAGACGGCGTTCAGCTCCGCTTGGACGTCGCCGACGACGGTGCGGACCAGCTCGCTCGGCGCGATGGCCTCGTACTCGTAGGGGTTGTTGCCGGCGCCCTCCGCCTTCCGCTTGCCGCGCTCGACGGTGCCCTCGTCGTGGAGCTCCGCGAGCGCCTCGCGGACGGTGCTGGGGTACAGCCCCGTGCCGTCCGCGACCTCGTCGCTCGTGCTGTGGGGGTTGTCGCGGAGGTAGACGTAGATGCGCGCGCGGGTCTCGGTGTCGAGCAGCCACGCGAGCAGGTCGACGACGTTATCGTCGAACCCCTTGACGGCTCTGTCCGCGCCCTCGCCGAGCCGCTCTTTCGTCTTCCGGAGCTCCTCGCGGGTCCGGTCCGTCGGCGACTCCTCCGGGTCGTCTCCCGGATCGCTCGGTGAATCGTCCGTGGTCATGCCGGAAACTGGGGGCTACGCGGGCAAAAGCGTTTCTCGTCGCTTTTGTTCCGACGGAACTTCCGGAAGCGCCCCCGAGGCGTTCGATTCCGGGGTTAGGGGCTCACGAGGAGGTCCGTACGCAGCGCGTCGGCGCCCGACTCCTCGCGGATCCGGCGCTGCCGCGCGGCGCCGCTCTCGGCCTCGTACACCTCGCGGATGCCGTCGACGCCGAGTCGGTCGCACTCCGCCTCGACGATTTTGCCGAGCGCGGTCGTCCCCTCGCCGTCGCGGTCGACGAACGCGGCGTCGTGGCCGTGCCGGATCGCGCGCCACTTGTTCTCGTCGAGCAGCTCGCGGCGCAGCGACGCGGGCGACTCGCCGTCCTCGTACCGCTCGGCGTAGTCGACGACCAGCGCGCGGACGTACTCGGCGAGCGCCAAGGTCACTTCGGGGTCGCGCTGGGCGTCGGGCGCGCGCACCTCCACGGTGCCGTGGCCGGTGTGGGGGCGCACGTCGAACCACAGCTCGCCGCGATCCGCGATTGAGTCCGTCTCGACCATCCGGCGCTCGTACCGCTGGAAGGCGTCGAAGTCGTCGAACGCCGAGGGGACACCGGTGTTCGGGAGGTTCTCGAACACCTTCGCGCGGGCCGACGCGAGCCCGGTGTCGAACCCGTTCCAGAACGGCGAGTTCGCGGACAGCGCGAGCAGCACCGGACAGTGCCACCGGAGGCGGTTCGCGACCCAGACGGCCTTGTCCGCGTCGTCGACGCCGACGTGGACGTGGAGCCCCGCGGTCGTGTTCCGGTGTTGTGGATACTGGATCCGGTCCAACTGCGCTTGGTACCGCGGCTTCTGGACGTGGTCGAGCTCGCGCCACTTCGCCGCCGGGTGGAGGCCCGCGGCCGCGATCCGATACCCGTCCGCGGCGGCGTGGTCGACGAGCGCCTCGCGGACCGTCGCGAGCGCGTCCGCCGCGTTCGCCGGGTCGTCGATCGTCTCGGTCTGGGCCTCTATCGTACACTCGAACAGCTCGTGGTCGAACCCCTCCGGCACCGACGCTGGCGGGTCGCGGCCGTACACGAGGTCGTCGGTCCCGGACGTGGGGTAGCCGTCGGCATCGACGATGTAGAACTCCTCCTCGATGCCGAGCGTCCCCATCCGGGAGAACGCGTCCCGCGAACCGAGTTCCATTACGCCTCCGTTCCGCCCGCGCGGTCTTATATGGATTGGAACCCGAAACGCAGCGCCGGTGTCGCCTTCCGCCCGTTCGAGTCCCGGTCGGTTCGAGGATCGCTCGGACGGCCGTACGGGATTCACTGCGCGCATCGGGGCAGAACCGGGCATCTTGGGGAAACACCAGATACTCTCCGAATTATCCGGCTTTTTGATTACAAACGCCCTGAAACGGAGATTCTTTACACGCGGATTCACGAAACGCGGGTCGACACGTGACCTCACGATCGAACCGGTACCGCGACGGATTTTCGAGACCGCGCTCCGAGCGGGAGGGTCCGTCCGGATGTCGGCCCTCTCATCGCTCACCGGCGGACTCCCACCGCTCACCCCTGACCGCCTTCGCCCGCACAACACCGCTTTGAAACACTACTACCGATGAGCGCAACCCGATCGCAACGGCTCCAGAAGTCGTTCCTGAAGTATCAGCACATATTCGTCTTCGCGGCGCCTGCGGTGTTCGTGGCGCTCGTGCTGTTCGCCGCACCGACCGGCGGCAGCGGCGGGGTGGACTACTGGCTGGAGTACTGGTGGCTGTTCCCCTTCTTCCTGCTCGGGGCGACGACCGTCAACACGGTCGGAATCAGCGGCTCGGCGCTTTTCGTACCGTTTCTGATCTTCATCTTCCCGCTGCTGGCGGGGGAGACGCTCACGCCGGAGACGCTCGTGAAGGTGGGGCTGATCAGCGAGTCGTTCGGCCTCTCGGCCTCGTCGATCGCGTTCATCCAGTACGGGCTGGTCGACCGGCGGCTGGCGCTGACGATCGTCGCCGGGAGCGTCCCGTTCGTCATCGCCGGGGCGCTGCTGTCCTTCTTCATTCCGGAGCCATTGTTCCACGCGGCCCTCGGCGCGGCGCTGCTCGTCGCCGGCTACCTGATGCTCAACGCCGACATCGGTCACGGTGAGCCGGACGAGAGCGACGACGCCGTCGCGGCCGACGGCGGCGCGCCGGCGGAGCTCCCCGACGACGACGGGAAGCTCGGCCCCGCGGGCGTCGACGCGACGGAGGAGGGCGAAGTGACCCGGGTCGACCGCGAGGGCGACACGTACGAGTACTCCTGGTCCGGGTACCTCGAACGGTTCGCTAACTACAGCGTGGGCGGGACCTTTCAGGGGCTGGCCGGCTTCGGAAGCGGCGAGCTCGGGATCATCTCCCAGCTCCGGACCGGCGTCCCCACCCGAGTCGCCATCGGGACTAACCACATCATCGTCGCGACGACGGCGATCCTCGCCTCGCTCGTCCACGTCTTCGGCGGGGCGATCCTCGGCGCGTTCGGCGTCGGCGGGGTCCACTCGCTGAGCCTCGCCTCGACGCCCTGGAACATGGTCGTGTTCACGGTCCCCGCGACGGTCACCGGCGGGCAGATCGCTCCGTACGTCTCGAACGCGCTCGACACCGGAACCATCCAGAAGGGCGTCGCCGGTCTCTTCGCCGCCATCTCGGCCGCGCTGTTCCTGATGGCCGGCGGGGCCGGGATCTGATACGGCCAGCCACGAAACACCCACACATGTACGACAATCTGCTCTTACCGACCGACGGAAGCGACGGAACGGCAACGGTCGCCGCGCACATCGGCTCGCTCGCCCAGCGGTACGACGCGACGGTTCACGCGCTGTCGGTCGTCGACACGCGGAACCGATTCGAGGGCCCGAGCATGGGCTTCGGAAACCAGACCTGGGAAGACGCCGAGCGCGAACGCGCCGAGCGAGCCGTCGACGACGCCGTCGGTGCGCTCCCGGACGACGTCGCCATCGAGCGTCACGTCGAGTCGGGCGTGCCTCACGCCGAAATCCTCGACTACGCGGACGCCGCCGGCGTCGACGTCATCGTGATGGGAACTCACGGCAGGACGGGGATCGACCGCTACCTGATCGGTTCCATCGCGGAACGGGTCGTCCGGCAGTCTCCGGTCCCGGTGCTGACGGTTCGCATCCCTGCGGAGTGAGGGCCTCTCCGTCGCGGTCGCAACCGTCGACGGAACGCTGATACCTCGAACGCGAAAAGCGGACTCTATCGCACCGAACGCCGGTACGTCGAAAACGAGTCGGCGGCGCGCCGTCGCGCGCCGCTGCTCCGATATTCCCCGCATCGCCGTGCCCCCGTTCAGCCGAGGACGTACCGGAGCGCCGGGAACTTCTCGACGAGCGCCTGCCCGCCGACCTCGATGTTCTCGATGTAGGCGTCGAGCCCGAGGACGCGGCCCGCGCCGAACGCGGCGACCGTGAGGAACACGATCGCGTACACCAGCGTCGAGCCGAACAGCGACAGGAACTCACCGCTCCACCCGCCGAGGTAGAACAGCATCATCTGCGCGGCGCCGCCGAACGCGGCCAGGCGGACGAACGCGCCGGTGATGAGCGCGGCGCCGATGAGCAGCTGCGTCACGGGCACGAACACGTTGACGAACTCCATCAGCGCGGCGTTCGACGCCATCGCGGCGTACAGTCCGCTGACCGGGCTCGCGGGGTCGATGTTCGCGAGGTACCCGGCCGCGTCGAACGGCCACTCGGAGACCTTCCCGAGGCCCGCGAACAGGATCATCCCGCCGATGGTCGCCCGGAGCAGGACGATGAACAGCGCCGACAGCGAGTGCGCCTTCCCCAACAGCGTGACGCCGCCGATCTCTCCGCCGAACTCGTTTGTGGTTTTGGTGGACATAGTGTCTCTCCTCACTTACGGATACGCCGGATACCCGTATAAACCGAGAAGCGAGTTCCCCCTCGGCGGGACGGATCCGACCGACACCCCGCATCTGCCGGGTCTTTAAATACTACAGCCCGAACGCTATCGGTTCGCCCCGCCTCCCACGCGTCGCCTACCACGCCTCGCCGCTCGCGAGGTCCACCTCGCTGTCGCCCTTCTCCGAGGGACAGACGTCGGCGAGCGCGCAGTCGGCGCAGTCGGGGTTGATCGCGGTGCACGTCGCGCGGCCGTGGTCGATCATGAGGTGCGTGAACTGTTGCCAGTCGCTCTCGGGGACGACCTCCAGCAGGTCCTGCTCTATCGCCTCCGGGTGCTCCTCCTCCGTAATCCCGAGCCGTCGCGTGAGCCGCTGGACGTGGGTGTCGACGACGATCCCCTCGACCACGTCGTGGCCGTGCTGGAGGACGACGTTCGCCGTCTTCCGTCCCACGCCGGCCAGATCGGTCAGCTCCGACATCGTGTCGGGGACCTCGCCGTCGTGCGTCTCCGCGATGTCCGCGCACGCCGAGCGGATGTACTTCGCCTTGTTGTTGTAGTAGGTGATCGAGTTGATCGCCTCCGCCAGCTCCTCTTGGGACGCGTTCGCGTAGTCTTCGGGACCGTGGTACGTCTCGAACAGGTCGGCGCACACCTTGTTCACGCGCTCGTCCGTACACTGCGCAGAGAGGATCACGGCGATGAGCAGCTCCAGGCGGTTCGAGTAGTTGAGCGAGATGGTCGAGTCGGGGTACTCCTCGTACAGTCGGTCGAGGACCTCGGCGACCTGTTCCTCCCGCGGATCGAGTGGCGTTCCCATACGGATCTCCTCCGGGCGGGCGACATTGAACGATCCGACTGCGGGCGTCCCGCCCGGCGCGCGGTTCCCCGGCCGGCGCGACGCGCCCTCGACGCGGTCTCGACCGAGTAGTAAGACAGTTACCACGCGCCGCGTTTGAGGGCGTATGGACGTACTCGACGTCGCGGCGCGCGCGACCGAGACCGGGCCGGTGTGCGACGCCTGTCTCGGCCGGCTCGTCGCCGACCGGAGCTTCGGGCTGTCGAACGCCGACCGCGGCTCGGCGCTCCGGGTGTCGCTCGCGCTGCGCGACGACGAGGACCACGAGCCGGTCGAGATCGCGGACTGCTGGGTGTGCGAGGGGCGCTGCGCCGAGTTCGACGCGTGGGCCGAGCGGGCGGCCGACGCGGTCGAGGGGATCGAGTTCGCCACGTACAACGTCGGGACGCGCCCGCCGCCGCTGATCGAGGAGAACGAGGCCTTGCTGCGCGCGGACATCGGCCTCGACGAGGACGCGGGCGAGCCGTTCAAGTCGGAGTTCAACCGCGAGGTCGGCAAGCGGTTCGGGCGGCTCACCGACACCGAGGTCTCCTTCGACCGCCCGGACGTCCAGTTCACGATCGACTTGGCCGAAGACGAGGTCGACGCGAAGGTGAACTCGACGTTCGTCTACGGGCGGTATCGGAAACTGGAGCGGGACATCCCGCAGACGGAGTGGCCCTGTCGCGAGTGTAAGGGGTCGGGGCGGCAGGGCGCGGACCCCTGCGACCACTGCGGCGGCTCGGGCTACCTCTACGACGACAGCGTCGAGGAGTACACCGCGCCGGTCGTCGAGGACGTGATGGACGGGACGGAGGCGACGTTCCACGGCGCGGGCCGCGAGGACGTCGACGCCCTCATGCTCGGCACCGGTCGCCCGTTCGTGATCGAGGTCGAGGAGCCGCGCCGGCGACGGGTCGACACCGACCGACTCCAGTCGGACATCAACGCGTTCGCCGACGGCGCCGTCGAGGTCGAGGGGCTCCGGCTCGCGACGTACGACATGGTCGAGCGCGTGAAGGAACACGACGCCGCGAAGCGCTACCGCGCGCGGGTGACCTTCGACGCGGACGTCGACGCCGACGCCCTCGCCGAGGCGGTCGAGGAGCTGACGGGCGCGACCGTCGAGCAGTACACGCCCAACCGGGTCGACCACCGCCGGGCGAGCATCACCCGCGAGCGCGACGTGTACGAGGCGACCGCCGAGCTCGACGACTCCCGTCACGCGACCGTCGAGATCCGCGGCGAGGGCGGCCTCTACATCAAGGAGCTGATATCGAGCGACGAGGGCCGCACCGAGCCGAGCCTCGCCGGCCTGCTCGGGGTCGGCGCCGAGGTGACCGCGCTCGACGTGCTCGCGGTCGAGGGCGAGGACGAGGCGTTCGAGCGCGACGAGTTCTTCCGCGAGTAGCGGGCTCCGGGCCCGTGTCCGGCGGCCCGCTCCTCCCCACGAAGCGCCGTCCGGAACCGGTACCGAGCCGGGAACCAACGGGATTTATCTGACGAGCGTCAGACGTTTGCGTATGAACGGGAGCGACGCCGACGGCGGAAACGTCCGAGAGGGCGGGACGCGAAACGGCGGCGCCCGCGGGGAGTCGGGCGGTTCGGTCGGGACCGGGGGCGCCGGTCACGCCGGCTCGCCCGCGGTCGGTGACACCGTGATCCGCCCCGCGGTCGACGACGCGGCCGAGGTTCCGGCCGCCGCCGACGTGTCGCTGAACGGCGCCGACCGCGCGGAGCGCCCCGACCGCGTCTCCTCGGTCCTCGTCGCCGTCGGTCCCGGCCCCCACTCGGGGGCGACCGTCGACGTCGCGCGGGAGATCGCGGCGGCGACCGACGCGTGGCTCGAACTGTTCCACGTCGTCCCCTCGGACGCGGCGCTCGCCGACGCCGGCCCCGACGCGGACGCCTCGGGGACCGCCGTCGACGCGGGCGACCCGGACGCGACCGACTACGCCGCGGCCGGGGAGCGGCTCCTCGACGCGGCCGAGGAGCGGCTCGGCAGGTTCGACCGCGCGGACCGCTGGCTCGTCGAGGACCGGACCGCGGCGGGCGCGGTCGTCGAGCAGTCGGCGTACTACGACCTGGTCGTCGTCGGCGCGCCGACGACCGGGACCGTCGGTCGCTTCGTCTTCGGCTCCACGACCGACACGGTCGTCGGCGACGCCGAGGTGCCGGTCGTCGTCGTCGAGGCCGACGGGTCGACCGCGCTCGACGCGGAATAGGCTCGGTCACCGCTCTCTTCGCAGTCCGGACTCTCTTCACCGTTCTCGTCCGCGGCCACTGCGCGTCACCGTCTACCGCCCCGGCGACAGCGTTAAATTAGTGTACACACTTGTACATCACAACGCGGAATACTACATCGGTGGACACAATGAATCTCAACGACACGGTCGAGCGCGTGACGGACGGGACGGATCTGAGCGTCGAGGAGGCGCGCGAGGCCGCGCGGCTCGTCTTCGAGGAGGCGACGGAGGCCCAGATCGGGGCGCTGCTCGCCGCGCTCCGGACGAAGGGCGAGACCGAGGCCGAGATCGCCGGGTTCGCCCAGGGGATGCGCGACGCGGCGCGCACGATCGAGCCCGAGCGCGAGCCGCTCGTCGACACCTGCGGCACCGGCGGCGACGACTACGACACGATCAACGTGTCGACGACCGCGGCCATCGTCGCCGCGGGCGCCGGGGTCCCGATCGCCAAGCACGGCAACTACTCGGTCTCCTCCTCGTCGGGCAGCGCGGACGTGCTGGAGGTCGCGGGCGCCGACGTGGAGGCCGAGCCCCCGGCCGTCGAGGACGCGATCGAGGAAGACGGGATCGGCTTCATGCTCGCGCCCGTCTTCCACCCGGCGATGAAGGCCGTCATCGGCCCGCGCAAGGAGCTGGGGATGCGGACCATCTTCAACGTCCTCGGCCCGCTCACCAACCCGGCGGGCGCCGACGCGCAGGTGCTCGGCGTCTACGACCCCGACCTCGTGCCCGTCATCGCGCGGTCGCTCGCGTACATGCCCGTCGAGCGCGCCCTCGTCGTCCACGGCGCCGGCATGGACGAGATCGGGATCCATTCGGAGACCGTCGCCGCCGAGGTCGACGGGGAGGAGGTGACGGAGTTCACGATTGAGCCCGATGACCTCGGGCTCGACCGCGCGCCGATCGAAGCCGTCTCGGGCGGGACGCCCGAGGAGAACGCCGCCGACCTGCGGGGGATCGTCGACGGCTCCGTGACGGGGGCGAAGCGAGACCTCATCCTCGCGAACGCGGGCGCGGCGATCTACGTCGCGGGCGAGGCCGACACCCTCGCTGCGGGCGTCGAGCGCGCCGCCGAGGCGATCGACTCCGGCGCGGCCGCCGAGAAGTTCGCGGCGCTCTGCGGCGACGGGGAGTCGCTCGGCGACGCCCCCGAGGCCGCGACCGCGGAGGACGACGACTGATGGCGCGGGTGAAGATCTGCGGGATCACCGGGGAGGCCGACCTCCGCGCCGCGGTCGACGCGGGCGCCGACGCGGTCGGCGTCATCACCGAGGTCCCCGTCGACTCGCCGCGCGAGGTCGACCCCGCCGAGGCGGCGGAGCTGCTCGCGGACGTGCCCCCCTTCGTCACCGCGACGCTCGTGACGATGCCCGACTCGGCCGAGCGCGCGGTCGCTCTCGCCCGGACGGTCGCGCCCGACGCGATCCAGCTCCACGGCGAGTGGACCGTCGACGAGCTCCGGTACGTCCGCGCGGAGACCGAGCGGAAGGTGCTGCTCACGGTCGACGCGGACGACCCGGCACGCGCCGAGGAGGTCGACGGCGCGGTCGACGCACTGGTCGTCGACTCGACCGACGATTCCGGGGCGGGCGGCACCGGCGAGACGCACGACTGGCGCGCGACCGCCGAGCTCGCCGAGCGACTCACCACCCCGGTCGTGCTGGCGGGCGGGCTCACGGCCGACAACGTCGCCGAGGCGGTCCGGGTCGCCGACCCCTTCGCCGTCGACGTCGCCTCGGGCGTCGAGATCGAGGGCGGGCGGAAGGACCACAACGCGGTGGCCCGCTTCGTCGCCAACGCGGGCCGGGAGATGGAGCTGGCATGAGCGACGACGGCGCTGGCGACGACGCCGAGACGTCGGCGGGCGGCCCCTCGCTCGACCGCTCGAAGGCCGAGTTCGTCGAGCTCGCGGCCGACGCGGAGCGGCCGGTCGTGGTCCGCGCGTCGGCCTCTATCGACGCCGACGTCACCCCGCTCGGCGCGTACGCGACCCTCGTCGGCGAGGGGCCGTACGGCTTCCTGCTGGAGTCCGGCGAGAAGGTCGCCTCCAGCGACCCCGACGGCGCGTTCACGTCCGGCGGGAAGGCGGACCGGCACGCCCGTTACTCGTTCGTCGGCTACGACCCCGAGGCGATCGTCTCGGTCCACCCGGACCGCACCGAGGTGACCGAACTCGGGCCCGCCGCCGAGTTCGTCGGGGACGGGCTCGACGCCGAGGGCGCCGAGTCGGCCGCGCCCGGAATCGGACCCGACGCCGGCGACGCGGTCGACCGCGTCCGCGCGGCGTTCCCCGACGTGAGCCTGCGGGGCTTCCCCGACACCGACCGGCAGATCCTCTCGGGCGGGTTCGTCGGCTTCCTCGCGTACGAGGCCGTCTACGACCTCTGGCTGGAGGAGGTCGGCGTCGAGCGCCCGGAGACCGAGTTCCCGGACGCCGAGTTCGCGCTCACGACCCGGACCGTCGTCTTCGACGAGCGGGAGGGCGGCGCCGAACTCGTGTTCACGCCGGTGATCGGGGTCGACGACGACCCGGGCGCGGTCTACGACGACCTCGTCGCGGAGGCCGAGCGCGTCGCGGCCGAACTGGCGGCCGCGTCGCCGCCGGATCCGGACGGGGTCCGCGTGCGCGAGGAGTCCGCGGACCCGCGAGAGGAGTACGAGGAGGCCGTCAGGACCGCGAAGCGGCACGTCCTCGACGGCGACATCTACCAAGGCGTGATCTCGCGCAGCCGCGAGCTCCGCGGCGAGGTCGACTCGCTCGGGCTGTACGCGGCGCTCCGCGACGTGAACCCCTCGCCGTACATGTACGTGCTGCGCCACGACGACCGGAGCGTCGTCGGGGCCAGCCCGGAGACGCTCGTGTCGGTACAGGGCGACCGGGTCGTCTCGAATCCGATCGCGGGCACCTGCCCGCGCGGGACCAGCCCGGTCGAGGACCGCCGGCTCGCGGGCGAGATGCTCGCGGACGGCAAGGAGCGCGCCGAGCACACGATGCTCGTCGACCTCGCGCGAAACGACGTGCGGCGCGTCTCGGAGCCCGGCTCCGTCCGCGTCGAGGAGTTCATGAACGTGCTGAAGTACAGCCACGTCCAGCACATCGAGTCGACGGTGACGGGGACGCTCGCGGCCGACGCTGACGCGTTCGACGCGACGCGCGCGACGTTCCCCGCGGGGACGCTCACCGGCGCGCCGAAGGTGCGCGCGATGGAGATCATCGACGACCTGGAGACGACCCCGCGCGAGGCGTACGGCGGCGGCGTCGGCTACTACTCGTGGACCGGCGACGCCGACTTCGCGATCGTGATCCGGACCGCGACGCTCGACGAGTCGGGCGAGGAGTCGGTCGTCGGCGTCCGGGCGGGCGCGGGCCTCGTCGCCGACTCCGACCCGGCCGCGGAGTACGAGGAGACCGAACAGAAGATGGACGGCGTGTTGACCGCGATCGACCGCATTCGGGAGGACGCGGAGGGCGAGGACGCGGACGGTGAGGGCGGGGGCGGCGATGCCGAGCGCGGTGACGAGCCGCTCGCCACCGGCACGGAGGCCGAGCGATGAGGGTCGTCGTCGTCGACAACTTCGACTCGTTCACCTACAACCTCGTCGAGTACGTCTCCGACCAGACGATCGACGGGGAGCCGGTCGCCGTCGACGTGTTCAAAAACACCGCCTCGCTCGCGGAGATCGAGGCCGCGGAGCCGGACGCGGTGATCGTCAGTCCGGGCCCGGGCCACCCGAAGAACGAGCGCGACGTGGGCGTGACGATGCCCGTGTTACGCGACCTCTCGCCGACGGTGCCGACGCTCGGCGTGTGCCTCGGGCTGGAGGCCGCCGTCCACGAGTACGGCGGGACCGTCGGGCACGCCCCCGAACCCGTCCACGGCAAGGCGTTCCCCGTCGACCACGACGGGGAGGGCGTGTTCCGCGGGCTCGACCAGGGATTCCGCGCCGGGCGCTACCACTCGCTCGCGGCGACCGAGGTGCCCGAGGCGTTCGCCGTGACGGCCACCACGGACCACGAGGGCGAGTCGATCGTGATGGGGATCCGCCACCGGGAGCACCCGATCGAGGCGGTCCAGTTCCACCCGGAGAGCGTGTTGACCGGCTCGGGCCACGACCTGATCCGAAACTTCCTCACCGGGGTCTGAGGCGCCGGCGCGTCACTCGTCGCTCGTCGACTCGTCGTCGGCCGCCTCGTCTTTCGCCTCGTCGTTGGTCGCTTGGTTTTCGTCCTCCTCCGCCTCGTCGAGCCCTCTGCCGGCGAGCCCGGCGAGGTGCCCGACCTCGGGAAGAATTATCTCGTCGACGCCGAGCCGGACCGCGTTCTCGGAGCCTGGGAGACAGAACACCGGCGTGGCGGAGACGACTCCGGCCGTCGCGCGCGATCCGATGGTCCGCGTGCCCACCTCCTCGTAGGAGAGCCGGCGGAACAGCTCGCCGAACCCGGGAAGCGGCTTCGCGAGGACGCCGCGAACCGCCTCCGGCGTGACGTCGTCCGGCGTGACGCCCGTGCCGCCGGTCGTCACCACGGCGTCGGTGTCCTTCCGCCGGGCGAGCCGGTCGACGGTCCCCTGAACGCTGTCGTAGTCGTCGTCGATCAGCTCTCGGACGACGACCTCGTGACCCGCTTCCTCGAACGCGGCCGCGATGTAGTCACCGGCCGGGTCCTCGTCCGTGCCACGCGAGGATGACACCGTGACCACCGCGGCCGCGACCGAGTCGACGTCGTGGTGATGGTGACCGTCGTGGTCGTGCTGATGGTCGTGATCGTCTGCCGCGTCGTTGTCGGTCATGCTCTCGCCTTCGGCGCCACCGTCAAAACACCTCCCGGTCTCCCTACGGCCAGTCGTCGCGGGCCTGCTCCTCGGGCGCCTCCTCGTCCGGCTCGCCGGTCGCGAGGGTCCACCCCGCGGCCTCGGCGGCATCCTTGACGTCGAGGAACTCCCAGCCGGTCGCCTCGGCGACGGCCTCGTCTTCGTCGTCGACCCCCACGAACACGTGGCGGTCCGTGTCGAACTGCCCGCTGATGTTCTCGAGGCTCTCCTCGACGCCGCGCGGGCCGGAGAAGAAGTCCTGTCGCACGCGGTGTTTCCGCGTGAAGTTCGTGACGACGTAGGTGGGCTTCTCGCTGACGACCCCGACGTACTCGGTCCACTGCCGGGCGTTGTTGAACACCGCGTTGGGGTCCGCGAGCGCTTTCAGCGCCTCCAACTCGAACGCCAGCGTCATGTCTGTAGATCCGCCGCTGTCCATGCGATCCGCTTGCTCCCCACCGGCGAAAACAACTTCGCTTCCGGGTAGCCGCGCCCGCTCACCGCAGCGCGCCCGCCCACCGCCGTGTGATTACCCTCCTGACGCGACCGCCCTCACCGCGACCGAACCAGGTAGTAGTCGGTGAACTTCACCACGTCGCCGTCGTCGAGGTCGCCGGTCTCCGGCGCCGTCCACGGCACGTCCGCCAGCTCCCGGACGATCCCCTGCTCGTCGTCGTCCAGTTCGTCGTAGTGGCGCACGCGCGCGTCCGACGGGATGCGGCCGGTGCGGCGGAGCCGTACTCGTCGCCCGGTGTCTCTAAGTGACATGTGTTACCGTATAACATGATTAATAATAAGTGTTTCGCGGCGGGCGTCGCTCCGGTTCGGCTCGCTCGCCCCGCGAACGCGACGGCGGCGTTTCAGTCGTCGGCGCGGGGGAAGGTGAGGGTCACCACGGTGCCGCGGGGCGCCGCGTCCGCGACCGCCGCGGCGCCGCCCGACTGCTGGACGACCCAGTAGACGAGCCACAGCCCGAGACCGCTGCCGTGGTACAGCGCGTCGACCGCCGTCCCGTCGACGAGGACGTCTCGGTTCATGCCGGTCAGCCCCGGCCCGTCGTCCTCGACGCGGATCTCGATCGCGTCGGGGCGGGCTTCGACCGAGACCGCCACCGTCGGCCGGTCACGGTCGTGGTGTTCGACGGCGTTCCGGACCAGCTCGTCTATCGCCCGGGAGAGCCAGGTGGTCGCGGACGCCGTCGCGACCCCGTCGTCAGGCGTCGACGCCTCGATCGTCGCCCCGGGGAACTCCTCGGCCCGCGCGGCGACCACCTGTCCGGCGACGCGTCCGGCGTCGACGGGCTCGGTCTCCGGCGCGTCGCTCAGTATCTCGGTGATGTGGTGGGCCTTCTCGCTCGTCTCCAGGAGGCCGTCGGCCCGCGATACGATGTACCCGGCCGCGTCCGCGGGGTCGGCGGCGCCCGCGGCGATCTGCTCCGCCCGTCCCCGGACGACCGTCAGCGCGTTCCGGAGGTTGTGCTGGAGGACCCGGTCGACGACCCGAAGCTGTCGCGCGCGGTTCTCGCTGTCGGTCACGTCTCGAAGCACGCCGACGACCCCGGCGGGCTCCCCGTCGTCGGGGCTATCGAGCGGGTAGTACCGGACGTCGAACGTCCGCCTGCCCCGGGTCGGGTGCGTCCGCGTCGTCCGGTACTCCACCCGCTTCCCGCGGAGCGCGCGCTCCACCTGTCGCTCGACGTCCTCGTAGCCGTCCCCCGGGACGACGTCGGCGAGCGTCAGGTCCGTCACGTCGCGGTCGCCGAGCCCGTGGTACTCGCGGTACTGCGGGTTCGCGAACAGGAGCCGCCCGTCGCGGTCGACCGCGGCGATGAGGTCCGTCGCCCCGTTGATCGCGCGCTCGTACCGCTCCAACTCCCGTTCGCGCTCCTTCCGGTCGGAGACGTTCCGACAGATGGCGAAGGTGCCGGCCAGGTCGCCGTCGGCGTCGTAGTAGGGGTACCGCTGCGTGCTGAACGTCGCCTCCCGATCGCCCTCCGGAAACGTCGGTGAGACCTCGTACTCGGCCATCTCCTCGGCGTCGAGCACGCCTCGCCGGCGCTCGTCGACCTCGGTCGCCGTCTCCGCGTCCATGAACGCGAACTCGTCGGTGCCGTACAGCGCCTCCCGGTCGACGCCGGCGAACTCGCTTACGGCCTCGTTCAACAGCTCGAACTCCCCGTCGCGGTTCTGGAGGAGGACGGGGTCGTCGAGCCGCTCGACGATGTCCCGGTACTGTTTCAGCTGGCTTATCGCCGCCTTCCGTTCCGTCACGTCCGTCTGGATCGCGACGAACCGAGTCACCTCGCCGTCGTCGCCGATCACGGGTGCGATCGTCTGATGGGCGTGGTACGGCTCGCCGTCTCGCCGCCGGTCGATTATCTCCTCCTCCCACACCTCGCCGTCCAGCAGGGTCGACCACAGCGAGTCGAAGTACTCGTCCGGCATCTCGCCGGAGTTGAGCATCGCCGGGGTCTCGCCGAGGACCTCCTCCGGCTCGTAGCCGGTGTGGTCGGTGAACGCCGGGTTGACGTACTCGATCGTCCCGTCGACGTCGGTGACGTATATCGCGTGGCCGGCGTGTTCGACGAGGTTGCGGAACGTCTCCAACGTCTCTCCGCCGACTTCCTCGACCCCGTCTCGAAAGACACCGGTATACACGGCGTCGGTGTCGCCGGTCTCCGCGTCGGGGTCGCCGTCGCCTCCGCCGCCTCCGCGCTCCTCTCCCGCCGCGTGTTCGTGGAACCGGACGGAGAAGGTCACGGTGTGACCGTCCGCGTGTCTGATGGGGGCAGAGAAGCTCCCGCGGCCGTCGAGCCCCTCGACGCGTGTGAACCGCTCGCGGACCGACCGGGCGCGTCCGTCCGCCGCCTCCGAGGCGACGAGGGAGGCGAGGTCGCGGCCGCGGAGGGCAGCGGGATCGTAGCCGAGAACCGCCTCGGTGGCGGGATTCGCGTAGACGACCGTCCCCCTCCGGTCGACGGAGACGACCGGATCGGAACACGCCTCGACGAAGGAGGCGAAGAAGCCGGCCGGAGGCCCTTGCGATCCGGATGACATATAAATGAGAATGGGCGCCAACGGTGAAAAGCACCGTGGCACGTCGCTCGCAGCGAATCCGTCGCCGCGACCGGCGCCAGCCGATAATGGGGCGGGATCGGCGGGCTACTGCTCGGTCGGGGCCGCCAGGTCGTCGACGGAGAAGCCGGGTTCCATGAGGCGGTCCGTCTGGTCGCTCACGTCGCGCCCCTCGCGCATCAGCTGCTTGAACGCGGACTGCGGCGAGAGGTCACCGATGAGCACGCCGCCGACCACCTTGCCGTCCTTCAGCGCGACGCGGCGCCACTCGCCCTCGGCGGTGGTCGCCTCCACCGACTCGTCGCCGAGCGTCGGGTGCCCGAAGGAGAGGAACGGGAAGTCGAAGTGCGTGATCGAGTACGAGGAGACCCACTCGAACGCCTCGCTGCCGTACTCGACCATGTTGCGGGCCGCGATCGTTCCCTGCTCCTTGGCCGACCCCCACGAGCCGTTCTTCGCGCGCTCGCCGAGGATGAGGTCGTTGAACGTGGTGATGTCGCCCGCGGCGAACACGTTGTCGACGTTGGTGCGCATGAACTCGTCGACGACGATGCCGTCGTCGAGCTCCAGCGGCGTGTCCTCGACGAGCTCGGTGTTGAAGTTCAGCCCGATGGCGACGCCAGCGAAGTCGCACTCGTAGCGCTCGCCGTTCGGGTCGACCGCGGCCTCGACGTGGCCGTCGTCGTCGACCTCGAAGTGGTCCACGCCGGAGCCGAAGACGGGCTCGACGCCGCGCTCGCGCATCGCCTCGTGCATGATCTCCGCGCCCTCCTCCGAGAGCGCGTAGCGCCACCAGTTGTCGCCGCGCATCAGGTACTTCGCCTCGACGTCCTGCGCGCCGCAGATGGCCGCGAAGTCGATGCCGAGCAGCCCGGCGCCGACGATGACGCCCTTCTCCGCGCCCTCGACGCTCTCTTTGATCCGGCGGGCGTCCTGGAACGTCCAGAAGTGGTGGATCCCGTCGGCGTCCGCGTTCTCGACCGGGAGCTGCTGGGGCGTGCCGCCGATCGCGAGCAGGAGGGAGTCGTACTCGAACGTCTCGCCCTCGTGGGTGTGGACCGCGTCCGCCTCGACGTCGATGTCGACGACGACCGTGTTGAGCCGGAGGTCCACGTCGTGGTCGTCGTACCAGTCCTCTTGGTGGATCGAAATCGGGGCCTCGGGGAGCTTCCCCTTCGCGTACTCCTTGATCAGAATCCGGTTGTAGAGGGACTCACCCTCGTCCGTGAGAACCGTGATCTCGGCGTCGGGCGCTTGCTCGCGCAGCGTCTCGGCCGCGGACGCGCCCGCGATACCGTCACCGATGATCACGTACGAATCGCTCATAGCCGGCCGTTCGGATTCATGGTTAATGTGGGTTGTCATCCGCGTCTCGGGGCGTGAGAACCTCACTCACCCGCGACGGAACGCCTGTCCCGATCCGCCCCGCGCGGTGGATCTCTCCCCCCGATCAGCGATCCGTCCCCGGTCAGTGATCCGCACCCGCCGGCTCCGCGGGGAAGTCCTTCTCCCCCGCCTCGACGGCGACGTCGAGCCAGTTCTCCGTCGGGACGAGCGGGCACTCGTACGCGTGGTTGTACGCGCAGGTCGGGTTGTACGCCAGGTTGAAATCCACGATCCACTCGTCGTCGACGCGGTCGCGGTCGGGCTCCAAGTCGAGGTATCGGCCCGCGCCGTACGTCGCCTCGCCGCTGGTCGCGTCGCGGAACGGCACCCAGAAGCGGTCCGCGCCGTCGGCCGGTCGATACGCTTGGAGCGTCGCCGACTCGCCGTCGACCTCGAACCGGAACTCCCCCCACCGGCGGTACGTCTGCTCGCCGTCCGCGGTCGTCTCGACGGTCACGGTCTCCTTCTCGTCGTGTTCGCGGAGCGGGAGGACGAACCGGTACGCCGGGTCCGGATCGAAGTACGCCAGCCCGGGGAAGGCGTCGCCCCGCATCGAGGCCGGCAGCGGCGACCGCGCCGACTCGCGGAACTGCTGGATCTTGGCCTCACGCTGCGCCTCCACCTGCGCCGCCCAGTCGTCGTCTACCTCCTTCGATCCCATGTCTACCACAATATTGTTCGTTGAGCGCAATAACAGTTCCGCGGCGCGGTCGGCGTCGCGCACGAGCACGAGCACACGCCGCCCGCTGGTGGCGGAAGCCGCGGACGGGCGCGCGGTCGCGACGCCACACATTCAAGAGCGTCCCGGCCCAACGACGCGTATGAAAATCCGGCAGAACATCCGCCACTGGGCCGCGAAGAAGGCGTTGACCACGCCGGTGGTCGGCGACGTCGCCAACGACAAGCTCGTCGACCTCCACACGAGCATCTTCCTTAACAAGGCCGACGAGGACCGCCGCGAGGAGCGCCGCGACCACCTCGACAGCTTCTTCGACGCGACGATGGACACCTACGTCGCCGCCTTGGAGGCCGGGTTCCCGGAGGCCGAGGCCCGCGAGATCACCCACGTCCAGGCGAACTTCGACTTCTTCAACCGCGGGTGGACGGAGATGATGGAGATCCCCGGCGACGAGCTGGAGGCGCACTACCGCCGGTACGAGTCCTTCTTCTCGGAGTACGGGATCACCATCGACGACCCGCTGGGCGAGTTCCGCCCGCCCGGTGGCGTCGTCGAGGCGCCGGAGACGCCCGGGAAGCTCGACGAGCCCGAGTACGAGAACGCGCTGGCCGGCTTCGCCGACGACGTGTACGTCGAGACCGACGACGGGGAGACGGTCGTCGGCGGCGACACGGAGGAGCCGGACGAGGTCGACGCCGCGACCGCGCCCGGCCTCGACGAGGACGAGGCGAGCGCCTGAGCGCGGTCGAAACACCGGTCATCTGCCCTCCTCTCTGCCCCCGCCTGCCGCCGGTTCCCCGCGGGTCGGCGGTCGCGGCCGCTCGCCGACCACGTTTATACTCCGCCGGAGACACGGGGGCGTATGAACCGCGGGCAATCGTTCCTGCTCCTCCTCATGGGGTCGGTCGCGCTCTTGACCCTCTTCGTCATCCTCCCGTTCGTCGAGTACGTGATCGCCTCCGCGATTCTCGCCTTCATCCTCTACCCGTTCCACCGCCGGCTCACCAGCTGGCTCCGGAAGCGCGTCTCGAACCGGTTCGGCCAGATGCTGTCGGCGCTGATCCTCATCCTCTCGTCGATCGTCGCCGTCATCCTCCCGCTCGCGTACATCACCTGGGTGTTCGTCCGCGATCTCACCGCGATCGCGGCCGGCGAAACGGGGATAGACGTCGCCGCCATCGAGGCCGAGATCGCGGCGCTCACGGGACAGGACCCGGAGGTCGGCGACCTCCTCCAAACGATCGGCGAGCTCCTCGTCCAGACGCTGTTCGGCGGGTTCAGCGGCGTGTTGAACACGGCCATCCGCGCGTCGGTCGGGCTGTCGCTCGCGCTGTTCTTAGTGTACTACACGCTCATCGACGGGCCGGCGTTCGTCAAGTGGATCCGGGCGACGAGCCCGCTGCCGTCCGACGTGACCGCGGACCTCGTCGACCGCGTGAACGTGATGACCCGCGGCGTCGTCATCGGCCACATCTCCGTCGCGCTCCTCCAGGCGCTGGTCGCCGGGATCGGGCTGTGGGCCGCCGGGATCCCGAACGTGGTGTTCTGGACGTTCGTGATGGCGGTGTTGGCGCTGTTACCCCTCATCGGCGCCTTCTTCGTGTGGGGCCCGGCGGCCGCGTACCTCGTGATCGTCGACCAGGTCACCGCCGGGATCTTCCTCGCCGTCTACGGCGTCGCGGTGATCGCGATGGTGGACAACTACGCCCGGCCGCTCGTCATCGACCAGCAGGCGCATCTGAACCCGGCGATCATCCTGCTGGGCGTCTTCGGCGGAATCTACTCGGTCGGATTTACCGGCCTCTTCGTCGGCCCCATCGTGATCGGCGTGCTCGCGGCCACGCTGGAGACGTTCCGCGAGGACTACGACGCGATCTGAGCGGGATTTAAGCCCGCACACCGCGAACGGCCCCCTATGGCGACGACCGCGACCTCCCGACTCCCCGACCGACGGGACGCCCTCCTCATCGCCGGCGCGGCGATCGCGGTCAACCTGATCGGCGCGCTCGGCGTCCCCTTCACGACCACCCAGAGCGCCTGGTTCGCGGCGCTGGAACTGCCCTCCTTCTACCCGCCGGGGTGGGCGTTCGGCGTCGTCTGGCCGATCCTGTACGCGTTACTCGGTGCGGCGGCCCCGCTCGTCTACCTCGCCGGGCGCGACGGGGGAGCGCCGGCGGGTCGCGTCTGGACCGCGCTCGCGCTGTTCGGCGTCCAGCTCGCCGTCAACGTCGCGTGGTCGCCGATTTTCTGGGGGCTCGAACGCGCCGACCTCGGGCTCGCCGTCCTCGTCGTCCTCCTCCCCTTGGTCGTCGCGACGATCCGGGCGTTCGACCGCGTCGACCGGCGCGCCGCGGCGCTGCTCGTCCCCTACCTCGCGTGGGTCTGCTTCGCGACCGCGCTCAACTACGCGATCTGGACGCTCAATTAGCGCCCGTCGCGCGGGGACCGGTCGGGGTCGGGCGGCCCGCGCTCCAGCCGCGCCGCGACGAACCGGCGCTCCGCCCGGCTCAGCTCCCCGTCGGTCTCGCGGAACGCCGCGAGCCCCTCGCGGTACCGCTCGGGGTCGACGTCCGCGGGCGCCGCCGCGGGTCGCTCCAGTTCCAGCTCGGCGATCCCCGTGCGCTCGCCGGTGTACGCGAAGCCGCACTTGTGGCACGCCTCGTACGCGAACGGGTTGTTCACGGCGATCTTCACGCGCTCGAAGCCCGCGACGGCGAGGTCGGCGACGGTCTCGCCGATCAGCCGCGGGCCGATCCCCTCGCCGCGCCGCGCGGCGTGGACCGTGACGTACCGCAGCCGACAGGTGGCGGGGTCGGTCCGGTCGGGCGAGAAGGAGACGGCCGCGACCACGTCCTCGTCGAACGCCCCGGAGTCGACCGTGTCCGGCAGCGGCTCGTCCGGCTCCCAGTCCGGCGCGGCCGGGCGCCCGTCCGGCGTCCGGATCACCGACTTCCCCGGCGCGCCGACGACGAACTTGCCGGCGTACGCGAACGCTCGGTAGTCGAGCCGGAGGGTCTCGCCCTCGTCTGGCGGACACACGAGCGCGTACTCCATGCGGGTCCCTACGGCGGCGAGCGGCTAAATATGGTCGGTGGCTCTTTATCAGTCCCGGCGCTCGGTTCGCCCATGTACGGGATCGGCGACGTGGGCTTCTTCGACCGGGTGGCGCCGCTGTACGACCTCGCGATGCCGCCGGCGGACGGCGAGGCGCTGGCCGCCGGCCTCGACCACGCCGCGCGGCCGATCGAGCGCCTCCTCGACGTCGGCGGCGGCTCGGGGCGCGCGGCGGCCGCGCTGACCGGCCCGGAGATCACGGTCGTCGACGCCTCCGTCGGGATGCTCTCGCGGGCGCGTCGCGGCCGCGGGCTCGCGGGGCTCGCGGCCGACGCGGGCCGGCTCCCGTTCCGGGACGCGAGCGTCGACGCGGTCACGGTCGTCGACGCGTTCCATCACCTGCCGGACCAGGACGCCGCGCTCCCGGAGGCGGCGCGCGTGCTCGCGCCCGGCGGCGCGCTCGTCGTTCGGGATTTTAATCCGGACCACCCGCTCGGCCGGCTGCTCGTCGCCGGCGAGCACGCGATCGGGATGGACTCGCGGTTCCGGCCCCCCAGCGAGCTCGCGGCCGCGATGGACGACGCCGGGCTCGACCCGCGGATCGTCGACCGCGGATTCGGCTACACGGTCGTCGGCGTTCGACGATGATCGGTCGGTACAGAGAAAGAGACAGCCGATCGGCGGTGCCGTGGCGCGTGCCTGCGAGCGGCCGACAGGCCGCGAAGCCAGCACGCGCGAGGGAGTCGGCGGCGACCATCGGGAGCCGCCGACGAGGCTGGGGAGGGGTGAGGTGCTGGGCGGAGCGGTGCGGGGTGGGTTCCGAAGGGGCAGCCGCGAGGCGGGCGTAGACGACGCAAGGACCGCAGGAACGAGCGGAGCGAGTGACGAGGACCGCAGCGAGTGTACGCCCGCCTCGCGGCTGGGGCTTCGGCGGTGTTCGTGTCGATCGACCTCTTATAAATAGAGGTGTACTGCCGAGCGGTTGGGGCTTCGGCGGTGTTCGTGTCGATCGGCCTCTTATAAATAGAGATGTATCGCCGAGCGGCTGGGGCTTCGACGGTGTTCGCGTCGATCGATGTCGATGAATCCGGTCGTTTGCCTCAGTCCTGCGTCCGTCCCTGCGGCTCGGCGCCGCGGGTCGGGTCCGGGGAGTCTTCGTCGTGGTCGTGGCCGCCGCCGTGATCGTGATCGTCGTGGTCGTGACCTCCCTCTTCGCCGTGGTCGTGGGCGTCGTTCGAGCCCGTCTCGCCGAGGACCTCGGCGCCCTCCCCGTCGATCATGTCCATGTTCTTCAGGTTGTCGCGCTCCTCGAAGTCCTCGACCGCGTCCATCACGTCCGCCTGCGTGATCGTCATCCGGTCCTCTGTGAGCGCGCCGAGGACGGCCTCGCGGAGCACCATCCGGAGGTCGGAGCCGGTGAGGCCGGTCGTCCGGTCGGCCACCTCTTCGGGGTCGAAGTCGGCGATCTTCATCTCCTTCGTCACCACGCGGAGGATGTCCGCCCGCATGTCGCGGTCCGGCTTGGGGAAGTTGACGATCTCGTCGAAGCGGCGCCACGCGGCGGCGTCGAGCTGGTCCGGGTGGTTCGTCGCGCCGATCAGGAGGACCTCGTCGCGCACCAGCGACACCTCGTCGATCGACTTGAGGAGCGTGTTGACCGCGCGCTTCAGGGCGGCGTGCTCGTCCGATCGGCGGGTCTTCGCCACCGAGTCGAACTCGTCGATGAAGAGGATGCACGGCGAGAGCCGCTTGGCGACCTCGAAGCTCTTCTCGACGTTCTTCGACGTCTCGCCGAGGTACTGGCTCGTGATCATCGAGAGCTTCACCTCGACGAACGGGAGCCCGAGCTCGTGAGCGAGCGCGCGCGAGACGGTCGTCTTCCCGGTGCCCGGCGGGCCGACGAACAGCAGCTTGCCGATCTCGCGGAGGCCGATCTCCGCGAGGTACTCGCGGTGTTCGATCGCCTTGACGATCTTCTGGATCTCGCCCTCCTGGTCGCCGGTCAGGACGAGGTCGGCCAGCGTCGTCTCGATCTCCTCGGGCGCGCGGACGTTGACGAGGTCGAGCATCTCCCCGTCCTCGTCCTCGTCGAAGTACTCGGAGAGCAGCGCGTCGATCCAGACGCGGTCGGCCTGGACCGGCCGCACGTCGTCTCGGGCCTCCTCGCGGGTCACCGGCGGTTCGAGGTCCTCGGCGGCCTCCATCGCGGCGACGAGCGTCGGGTTCCCGGCGACGCGCTCGTCGTCCGCGCGGTCGCGGTACCACTCCAGCCCCATCGCGGGCTGGGTCAGGGAGATCTCGCCGGAGAACTCCGTGCGTTGGGTGAAGAGGAGGTCGGAGACCGCGTCCCACGGCCGCTCGACGCCCGTCGCGGTGCGGGTGGTCTCGTCGGTCGCCTTCAGCGGTCGCTCCACGCCGCCGGGGGCGTCCTCGGCGGCGTCGGCCGACCAGAACACCTGCCGGAAGCGCGGCGGCAGGTCGTTCTCGTCGAGGTCGCGGTCCTGCGTGTAGAAGTGCGTCGTCAACACGAACTCGACGACGTCGAGCGCCGGGTCACTCATCCGCGCGAAGTAGCGCCGGGACGCGGTTAAGAGCGTCGAAGCGCCGGCGGTCGCGGGCGGACCGTCGGTCGGCGGATGCGGAACGGCGGTCGGCGGGAGCGAAGCGCCGTCGGGGCGCGCGAACGGGAGCGCCGTCGGGGCGATCGGCGGGAGCGAAGCGTCGTCGGGGCGGGCGAACGCACGCCGTATCGAATCCTTATTAGCGCTGGTCCGCGACGTACCGCGCATGAGTTCCGAAGACGCGGCCGAGCCGGGCGACCCCGCCGGCACCGGCGCGAGCGGCACCGGCGGCGAGAGCGAGACGGACCACGAGAACGCGCTTCAGGACGTCATCGCCGTCGACCCCGACGACGTGGCGCAGGGTACGGTGAACCGGCTCGACGCGCACACCGGTGACGGGATCCGCCACCGCGCGTTCACCTGCCTCGTCTTCGACACCGACGGCCGGATCCTGCTGGCCCAGCGCGCGCCGACCAAGCGCCTGTGGGACGGCCACTGGGACGGGACGGTCGCCTCCCACCCCGTCGAGGGGCAGTCCCAGGAGGAGGCAACCGAGCAGCGCCTCGAGGAGGAGCTCGGCATCTCGCCCGACCAGTACGACGACCTCCGCGTGACTGACAAGTTCGAGTACAAGCGCTACTACCCCAACGAGGGCGTCGAGTGGGAGGTGTGCGCGGTGCTGAAGGTCACCCTCGACGACACCTCGCTCGACCCGGACGACGAGGAGATCGGCGGCATGCTGTGGGCCGACTACGACCACCTCCACGAGCACCCCGAACTGTACCGGCAGCTCCGCCTCTGCCCGTGGTTCGAGATCGCGATGCGGCGCGACTTCTCCTGAGCGGCCGGACCGGCGCGCCCCGGCCGAGCGGGTCCGCGCCGCCGTCGCCCTCTCCGGACCGAAGCAGCGAGTTGAAGGCGCTCCCGCGCCGCGATCCGGTATGACCGTCGTCGCCCTGCTGGCGAACCCGCCCCGAGAGGGGCTCGTCGGAACCGCGATCGCCGAGTCGACGCCGCTGTCGCCCGCCGAGGCGGCCGACCTCTACGAGGCGCAGTTCCGGGACGCCGTCCTCGCGGTCGACCGCTCGGGCGGCGAGCTCCTCGTCAACTACCCCGACGAGGAGGACCTCCCCGCCGACTACCGGACCGAGACGAGCCCTGAGGCGGAGCTGCGGACGCTCGTCGCGGACACCCTCGGCGGCACCGAGGAGGTCCGCTTCGAGCGGCAGGTCGGCTCCTCGTTCGGCGCGCGCGCCGGCAACACCGTCACGCACCTGCTGCGCGAGGAGGGCGCCGACTCCGTCGCGGTCGTCACCCCGACCGCGCCGCTGCTCTCGCGGACCGTCGTCGACTCCGCGGCGATGAAGCTCCGGACGACGGAGGTCGTCCTCGGGCCCTCGTCGAACGGGCGGGCGTACTACGCGGGCTTCACCGAGCCGATCGACTTCGACGGCGCGTTCGAAGCGCCGGCGCTGCCGACGCTCGCGGAGCGCGGCCGCGACGCGGACCGCTCGGTGGACTTCGTGGAGCCGTCGCCCTCGCTGGAGACCGGCGAGGACCTGCTCGACGTGATCCCGATGCTGCGGGCGCGGTTCGCCGCGGATCGCGTGGTGCCGGACTACACGGCCGCGTTCGTCCACGAGAAGGGGCTCGACGTGGTCGTCGAGGACGGCGAGCAGCGGTTGGTTCGGGATTAAAAAGCAGCACACCGTTTGGTCACCAGTCGCCGCACCGACCCCGATTACAACATATCGTCAGTCGTCTCCGCCGTCCGGAGCTCGCCTAAGGTCGTGTACCGCAGCGCTTGTGGATAGCGCGTCTCGTAGGGGACCGGATCTTCGAGTTCGTACAGCGAGCCCGGTTTGAAGATGATGACTTTCTTATCATCTGCGATTGCGCCCCGATTCTTGTACTCTAACGGCTCACGCATCAGGTCCGCCTGCTCAGGCGACACGACTCGCTCGACTTCGGCGATATATTTCACCTGTCGAACGCCACCAGTGACGTACATCGCCACGTAATCGAACTCGCGTCCGACCCGAACGAACCCCCACGCCTCGTTCTCTTTTAAAAAGGACAGCCCGGATTCCCTCGTCGGGAATACGGCCACCGTTGAGTCCGGATCTCCGTCGATGTCTCCGCGGCGGATCGTTCCAGCGATGTGATTTTTGATCGGTTCGAGACGGCGGTTGTCTGGACCATCCGTAGAACCGGTTTCACCACTGACGTCGATCTCGTCGTCAGTCGTTGGCGGGCTGTCGGCGGCGGCGAGCTCACTTTCCGTTTCTCCGACGAATTGGCGCTGTTCACGTAGCAGAGACACGAGCCCCTGAACGAACTCTCTCGACTGCGCATGAAGGTCGATCGGTAACTCGCCGACCTCGTCGGTAACCGCGCTCGCGACGGAATCGGTGACCGTCGATTCATTCTCGCTTAAATATCGGATCGTACGATTCGTTTCCGCGACTTGTTCGGCGATCTCCGCCGATTTTCCCGATCGGATCGACTCTTTCGTGAGGAGTTCGAGAACGCCCGGACGCTCGTTGAGATCTTCGAGGCTGAACTGAAGGACCGACATCTCTTCGCCGCCGTTACGGCGGCGATCCTTCGTTAGGACCTCGAACGATTTTCCGTTGGTTAAGATTCCCCAATCGACGTCTAACTCTTGCCGCATGTAACTTCGCAACTGACGGACTTCGTCGTCTGACAGCGTCGATCGGACGGGTTTTGCTTCGACGAAGACGACTGGTGAATCACCGACAAGGAGAGCGTAGTCGACGTGTGTGCTGCCCGACGCCATCGGAACGTTGTACTCCAGTGCGACCTCCGTCGAGTAGAGGTCCCACCCGAGGAGTTCGAGGAAGGGCTGGATCAGCTTCACCTTCGTGTTCTCCTCGTCCATCTGCGGCGATGCTTCGATGAGTCCCCGACATCGGTCGACGTACTCATCGATTTCGTCCCGGTCCATTGACGTGTGATTTATGGCGAGGCCTTTTAAAATACCGCTGGGTCGGACATTCCCGATCCGATACCACTTAGTCGGCCGACGCCGAGCGGTCACGTGTGGTGGGATGGCAGAGTGGCCCATTGCGCCTGCCTTGAAAGCAGGTAGCCTCACGGCTTCCTGGGTTCGAATCCCAGTCCCACCGTGTCGAGCGCGGCGCATCCCGCGCCGCGCGAAGACCGTGCGCGGATTCGAAGCCTGCGAGTCGCAGCGCCCGAGCGGTGCGAGGTGTGAGCAACGCGAACACCTCGAAAGCGAGCGGCGAAGCCGCGAGCAGCGAGGGCGACCGTCTCGCATCGGTTCGAATCCCAGTCCCACCGTTTCTCCGAGAACAGCAGTGAGCGGAGAGCGGTTGCTGGGATCCGAACCGGAGACCGACCGGGTTGACGTGAAACTGAATTCGGTTACTCCCTCGTCTCGTACGTCGATCACGAGCGACCCTCGTTCTCGAGGCCCTACTTCCTCGAACCGCTACCACACCGCTGATAGCCCGAAGCGGCCGGTAACACTCGCGTCAGGTGCCCCGTGGTACCGCGTGCCGCATTATCTTTAACAGGTTTCCGGCACATGTTCGTAACAGGTGATACACGCATGAGCTACGAACTCGATCCGCTTCCGTACGATTACGACGCGCTGGAACCGCACATCTCCGAGCAGGTGCTCGAATGGCATCACGACACCCACCATCAGGGGTACGTCAACGGCTGGAACGCCGCCGAAGAGACGCTCGAAGAGAACCGTGAGTCCCACGACTTCTCTTCGTCCGGCGGGGCCATCCGCAACGTGACCCACAACTCCTCGGGTCACATCCTCCACGACCTGTTCTGGCAGAACATGTCGCCGGAGGGCGGCGACGAGCCCGAGGGGGCGCTGGCCGACCGCATCGAGGAGGACTTCGGCTCGTACGAGGCCTGGAAGGGCGAGTTCGAGGCGGCGGCCTCCGCGGCCAGCGGCTGGGCGCTCTTGGTGTACGACACGTTCTCGAATCAGCTTCGTAACGTCGTGGTCGACAAGCACGACCAGGGTGCGATCTGGGGCGGTCACCCGATCCTCGCGCTGGACGTCTGGGAGCACTCCTACTACCACGACTACGGCCCGGCTCGCGGCGAGTTCGTCGACAACTTCTTCNTGGGAGCACTCCTACTACCACGACTACGGCCCGGCTCGCGGCGAGTTCGTCGACAACTTCTTCGAGGTCGTCGACTGGGAGGAGCCGTCGGATCGCTACGAGCAGGCCGTCGAGCTGTTCGAGTAAGCGCGTTCGAGAGGGCGCGTTACGCGCGTCGAGATCCGCATTTTTTCGCAGGACACTACGGGGTTAGTGACGGATCCGTTCAGGCCGATTGATTTACCGGGAACTTTTGACGGGTGCCGGGACTGCCCCATAGCCCCACCCGCGAGGACTCGCGTGACTCGCTGCGCTCCTCGGTCGCTCACTCCGTTCGCTCCCTGCGGTGCTTGCGTCGTCAGGCTTCGTCCTCGCGGGTGCCCCTTTGAGTCCCACCCGACCGCAACCGCATCGCACCTCTCACCTCCCCAGCCTCGTCGGCCTCCCTCCGCTACGCTCCGGTCGGCCGACTCCCTCGCGCGTGCTGGCTCGCGGCCTGTCGGCCGCTCGCAGGCACGCGCCACCGCACCGGTGAATCCGTATCGGCAGCGTTTACGGACGCGGTCGCGTACCCTCGCGCATGCCCGAACCGAAGTCGGCGTTCGACGCCACCTACCCGTGCGACTTCTACGAGCCCGCGGAGCTGTTCGAGCCGGACCAGATGTACACCGTCCCCGAGATCGGTCGCCTCCTTCAGGGGCTGGAGCCTGACGCCGAGGTCGACCCCGACACCGAGGCCGTGCTGGTCGACTGGGCGGTCCCGTGGGTGATGGTCCACTCTGAAGACATGGTCGTCGCCGAACCCTTGCGCGAGGACGGTCCGGGGTACTACGGGCTGGCGACCGAGGGCGACTCGGACGCGGAGTCCGACGCCGAATCCGAACCGGACGCCGACGGCGACGAGGCCGGCACCGACGAGTCGGCGTGACCGGGGAGCCCTCGGACGCGCCGACCTATCTCGTCGCCGGCGGCGCGCGCGTCGACGCCGGCAAGACCACCTTCTCGGCGGGGCTGGTCGCGTACCTCGCCGGGCGCGCGGGCGACGCGGTCGGCGTCAAACCGCGCGCGGGCAACGATCACTGGTTCGACCACGACGACTACCGAGTCGCGACCGACGCGGGCCGGCTCTACGGGAAGGACGCGCGCACCCTCGCGGCCGCGACTACCCGCGCGCTGGCGACGGTCGACGACGATTCGCCGTCGCCGTCGGCGGTCACCCCGGAGTCGATCAATCCGGTCCACCGCCTCTGGAAGCCGACGCCAGGCCGGACCGGAATGTTGGGCGACGCCGACCGGACGTTCCTCTGTGACCGCGTGACGACCGACTCCGGAACGCGGTTCGTCGTCAACGGCGCAGCGGAGGACGCTGGGCTGCTTCCAGACGGCCTCACCGAGCGCCTCCCGCTCGCGGACGCGACCCGCGTGAACGATGTCCCCGAGTTCAACGAAGTGATGGCCGAGGCGCACCTCCCCGCGATCGAACGCCTCGCGGAGCGCGTCGCGCGGACCCCGGTCCCGCGGGTCGTCGAGTCGTACGCCGACGTCGCCGGGACGCTGCCCCGCGACGGGCCGGTCGCGCCCGACGCGGTCGCGGTCGTCGACCCCGGCCGCGCGCGGATCTACGCGGGCGACCGCTACGCGAAGGCCCGCGCCGTCGCCGCCGGCAGCCCGCGCGAGGGCGCCCGCGAGGAGCACGTCGACGCGGTGACGGAGATGATCGAGCCGCTCGCGACCGAGCCGCTGCCGGCGCTGTCCGGCGAGGTTCGGGGGGACCCGGATCGGATCGCGTCACGGTACGAATCGGCGTACGCGGCGCTCACCGACGGTATCGACAGTTGAGAAGAGGTCCGGCGACCCGCGTTCAGGCGTTCCGCTTGGTGTAGTGTTCCAGCGCGGACTCGATCGACGAGAGGTCCGCGTTCACGCGGCTGTCGGCGACGCGCATGAAGCCGGGCGTGTACGACGACGAGTAGTCGAAGATGCGATTGACGGCGCGCTTGGGGGCGGAGACGGCGCTGAAGTCTGTGACCGTGTACACCCGCGTGGTCGGGAAGGCGGTCCAGAACGTGCCGCTCGCCCACCGGTCCTCGTCCGCGAACGCCTCGCCGACGCGGCCGGTCGCGACGTACTCGTCGTCCGCGTAGAACAGCAGGAGGTCGCCCCCGCTCATCTTCTCGAACGTCGAGCCGTTGCCGCTGTCGTCGTCGACGGCCCACAGGCGGGCCTCGTCGAGGTCCGCGAGGGGTTCGGGGCGATCCGGGTAGTCGGTGAGGTCGACCGGGGACCGGACCGTTCGGTCGAAGTTCTCCGGGTCGATCGGGACCAGGAAGACGTTCGCGCTCATTACCCGTCGTTTCGCCGGCAGGGGTTTAAAGCCGTTTGTTGCTGTTCCAGGACCGGAGTCGTTCGGTCACTCGTCGTAGTCGGCGTACAGGCGGTCCATCCGCGCCGCCATCACGAAGTCGGCGCGGGTGAGGCCGCCGACTTCGTGGCTCCACATCTCGACGCCGACCTCGCCCCACGACAGCGCGATGTCCGGGTGGTGCCACTCCCGCTCGGCGAGCTCGCCCACGTCGTTCGTGAACGCCAGCGCCGTCTCGAAGTCGGGGAACTCGTAGCTCGCCTCGAGGTGGTGGTCGTCGACGACCTCCCAGGCGTCGCCGAGCTCGGCGACGTAGTCGGCGCACTCGTCTGCGTCGAGCGGTTCCGCGTCGTCGCCGGCCGGTTCGACAGGCTCGTCCGCGAGCGGTGAGGACATACCCCACGTTGGGCGACGAGCGGTTTGTACCTTCCGCGGCCGAGACCCGTCGCTCCCGACGAGCGAGAGTCCGGGGCTCACCGGAGCCGCGAGAGCGCGTCGCGGACCGTACGGCGGAGCCGGGCGAGTGGTCCGCCGTCGCCGTCCGCGTCAGGCCCCCTCGCGCCCGGCTCCGAGAGTTCCCAGCCGGCCTTCTCGGCCGCTTCGTCGACTCGCAGGAACTCGTAGCCCGTCTCGGTCGCGACGCGCTCGTCCGCGCGGGTGGTGCCGACGAACACGCGGCGCGGGGCGGCGCTCTCGTCGCGCACGTCCGCGAGCGTTCCCCACTTGTCCCAGTTCGCGAGTTCGTAGTCGTTGTCGACTCCGTGGTCGCGGGCGAACGCCGCGACCTGCTCCGCCTCGTTCGCGACGATACCGACGTGGCGGCTCCACCGGCGCGCGTCGGCGAACGCCGCGGCGGGGTCGGCGAGCGACCGCGCGGCGCCGAGCGAGAAGACGAGCGTCACGTCGCCGTCGCCGGGGTCCGTCGCGTCGATTCCCATCTCGTTCGGCCGGAGGCGACCCGCGGCCTAAACGCTGTGGGGAGGCTTTTGTCCGGGCGTCTCCTCGGCCCCGACGATGGAGTTCGAATCCACCTTCGGCACGGGCGCGCCGCTCCTCGGCATGGTCCACCTCCCGCCGCTCCCCGGGGCCCCCCGAGCGCCGGACGACGGGCGCGAGGCGATGCGCGCGGCGGTCGACCGGGCCGCGAGCGACGCGCGGGCGCTCGACCGCGGCGGCGTCGACGGGATCGTGATCGAGAACTTCGGTGACGCCCCTTTCTACCCGGACGAGGTCCCGCCACACGTCGTCGCGGCCGTCACCCGCGCCGCGACCGCGGTCGCCGACGAGACGGACCTCCCGCTCGGGATCAACGTCCTCCGGAACGACGCCGAGGCCGCCCTCTCGGTCGCCGCCGCGGTCGGCGCCGACTTCGTCCGCGTGAACGTCCACACCGGCGCCCGAGTGACGGATCAGGGGATCGTTCAGGGGCGCGCCCACGAGACCCTCCGCCTGCGAGACCGGCTCGGCGTCGACGTGGGCGTCTTCGCCGACACCGACGTGAAACACTCCGCGCCGCTGACGCCGGCGGGCTACACCGCCGAGTCGTTCGCCGACACCGCCGAGCGCGGCCTCGCCGACGCCGTCATCGCCTCCGGGTCCGGGACCGGCGAGGCGGTCGACGCCGAAGCCTTGGAAGCGGTCGTCGCAGAGCGCGACCGCCACGGCCTCGACACGCCGGTCCTCGTCGGCAGCGGCGTCACGTCGGAGACGGTCGCCGACCTGCTCGGCGTCGCGGACGGCGCCATCGTCGGCACCGCGCTCAAGGAGGGCGGCGAGACGACCGCGCCGGTCGACGCCGACCGCGTCGCCGACCTCGTCGGGGCCGCCGACGCGGTTCGGTGACCTCGTCAGTTCCGGTACTTTCGCCGATCTCAGTCGCCGTCGTACCCGCGCTCCGCGAGGAACGACTCGACCTCGCTCCGCGTCGGGAGTCCGGGCTGCGTGAACCGGCTCGTGCAGTTGATCGCGGCGACCGCGGCGGCGAACCTGACGCCGGAGGCGACGCCGTCGCGGGCGGCAGATGAATCCGCGGACGCTTCCGCCGATTCCCCCGCGATCCACCGGTCGATAAGCCCGGCGGTGAACGCGTCGCCGGCCCCGGTCGTGTCGACCGTCTCGACGTCGAACGCGTCGAACTCGGTCGCCTCGCCCCCGGCGACCGCCGTCATCCCGTCCGCGCCGTGCGTGAGGACCGCGCGGGGCCACGTCGGGCCGCCTCGCGACCGCGATGCGGACGCCGCGTCGGATTCTCCCTCGGACGCGACCAGTCGGCGCTGCGCGTCCGCGACCCGTTCGACCGCCGCCTCCGCGGAGCCGAAGAACGCGGGCGCGGCGACCCCGTCGGCGACGAACAGGTCGGCCCGGTGGAGGAACCGGTGGATCGTCGCCGGTTCCGTCCCGCGTCCGACCAGCTCCTCGACGGACCCGGAGAGGTCGAAGATCAGCGCGGGCGGGCTCCCGCCCGAGTCGCCCGCGCTCTCCCGGAGCGACTCGACCCGGTCGAGGATCCGCCGCGCCGCGCGGTCGGGGGCGTAGGCGGTGAGGAAGACGGCGTCCGCGTCGGCCATCGCCGCGAGCGCGTCGTCGTCGGGACGGAGGCCGCGGAAGCTCTCGCCCGCCGTGACGATGGCGCGCTCCCCGTCCGGGTCGCGGAGGATGAGCGACCTAGTGTGGGCGTCGTCGCCGACCGCGACGTGGGTCCCGTCGACGCCGGTCTCGGCGAGGTACGCCAGCGCGCGGCGCCCGTACTCGTCGTCGCCGACGCGGCTGACGAGCCCCGCGTCGCGGCCGAGTCGGTCGAGCGCGACCGCGACGTTGGCGCCGACGCCGCCGAACGCGGACGTGACTTCGCCGGCGAACGCGCCGCCGTCCGGCTGGGGGAGGTTGCTGACCGCGTACCACTCGTCGATGGCCGCGGCGCCGACCGAGAGAATCGCCGGTGAACCCCCCTCCGCGGCGTCGCCGGCGTCCGACTCCGGCGTCACGGCTCGCGGAAGAAGTCGTCGTGGACCGCCATCGCGGCCTCGACCGCGATCGGCCCCTCGACGGTCGTGTCGCCGTCGGCGCGCCGGACCACTTCTTCGAGGGGGATCGGCACCACGTCCGCGGAGAGCTCGCCGAGCGTCTCGCCGTCGACGCCGAAGACGACCCGGCCGATCCCCGCGTAGTGGATCGCCGTCGCGCACATGGGGCACGGCTCCGTGCTGGCGTACATCGTACAGGCCTCCAGCTCGTCGGCGTCGAGCTCGCGCGCGGCCCAACGCGCGAGGGTCAGCTCCGGGTGCGCCGCCACGTCGCCCTCGGTCCGCGTCTCGTTTCGCGCCTCGCCGACGACCTCGCCGTCGACCACGAGCAGCGCGCCGAACGGGGTGTTGCCGGCCTCTACCGCCTCCTCCGAGAGCCGGATCGTTCGCTCGACGTACTCCCGGTCGGTGGGGTCGTCGGGGAGGTCCTCGAGGTCCTGAAACTCGCCGGCGTCGCCGGCCGCGTCCGCGTCTGTCATACGCCCCCGTACGCCTCCGGATACCTAACGGTTGGTACCGCCGTCGTCGGACGACTTCGGGCGGTCGTCGTCCGGCGGCCGCCCGCTGCCCTCGTCCGAGTCGGTGGGGGCCGCCGCGTCCTGCGACTCCCGCACGTCGCGGAGCGCGTCGACCGCGTCGTCGGTGGCGCTCGCGGTCCGGGTCTCGGTGGCGGCCGCTGGGTCGAGCCCGTCGGGTTGGTCATCGTACGTCGCGCTTTCGTCGGCCTCGTCGGCGTCGCTCGCGCCCGTCTCGTCGCCCGATTCGCCCGCGCCGTCGGCCTCGTCGTCCGCGCCGAAGAGCCACGCGCGGACCGCGTCGATGAATCCCATGGATCTGTGTGGTCGTCGTCAGTAGTTCCTGAACAGCAGCGCGCGCACGTCGTCTTTCGTCCGCGCCGTCTCGACGCTCCCGTCGGGGAGGTCGACCTCGTACCGCGCGTCGCCGTCCCCCTCTCGCCACTTGTCGGCGTGGGTGTCGAGGAGGCTCATCATCGCGTCCAGCTGGCCGGCGCCGCCGTCGTCGCTTCCGGTAGCGTCTCCACCGGCGTCGTCTTCGCTTGCTTCGTCCTCGACCGAGTCGTTTTCGTCGGCGGCGTCCTCCACTGGCCCATCCGCGGACTCGGCCGCGTCGAGGTCGACATCGACGCGCGCGAAGGGGTCGGCGGCGAGCGCCTCGGCGGCGTCGAGGATCGCGTCGACGAGCTCGTCCTTCGTCATCCCGCTGCGCCCGGTGACGTCGAAGGCGGCGGCGATGTCGGACAGGTCCATCGGATCGTCCGGGTCGGGGTCGCTGTCCCGTCGGTTCCGCGCCGAGAGGAGTTCGCGCGCGCGGTCGCGGTCGAACGGGACCGCGTCGGCCGCCGCCGCTTCGCCCACGGCGTCGGTCGGCTCGTCGCCGGTGTCGTCGCCTCCCCCGTCGCCCGTCGGCGCCGCGACGCGTTCCGGGTCGTCGACGGCGTCCGCGAGGTCGAGCAGGTACGAGAGCGCGTCCTCGCGGTCGACGGAGGCGTAGGGGCCGGCGTGGGCCGCTTCCAGCTCCTCGCGGAGCGCTTCGATCCGGTCGGCGTGGTCGTCGGTGATGTCGAGCGTGGGCATAGTGTGGGTCCGGAGCTACTGGTTCTGTGGCTCGGGCGGCTACTGGTTCTCCTCGAAGCGCGCGAGCGCGTCCGCCCAGCTCTCGGCGAACTCCGGCTCGCCGGAGTGGTCGGCCTCCACGTCGGCGTAGCCGCAGTCGTCGCAGGCGACGGCGGTGGCGGCGCCGAGCGAGAGCGACGACAGCTCGGCGCCGCAGCGGGGGCACTCGTGCGACACGGATGCTCGCGTGGAACCTCGTCGCCCGCGGTGAAAAACGCACGGGTCGGGTGGGTGCGTCGACGGACGGGAACGCGATCGGAGCGGCGGGCGGACGGTGCGCCGCCGGGGTAACAGTCATTACACTCGGCGGAAACGTTCGGATATGAGCGAAGCGGACGCCGAGAACGTCCTCATCGAGTACTACCGTCGCTACGTCGGCGACCCGGACCGGACGATCGACGTGTACGCCGGCTTCGGGCTGTTCTCCGCCGGCATCGCGCTCGGGGTGATCGGGGTCGTCGTGTTCCTCTACAGCGCCACGCTCGACCCGACCGCGGCCTCGACGTTCGCGGTCCGCGAGGTCGCCGCGGTCGCGGGCGCCGTGGGGCTCCCCGCGCTGCTGTTCGGCATCGTCGTCCTCCTGCCGGTCGACCGCCGGATGCTGTACCTCGCGGGCGCCGGGATCGCGGTCACGCTCGCCGCCACGGGCGCGTTCACCTGGGCGTATCCCCACAACTGGAACGTCGTCGTCAACACGGACTACAGCGCGCAGATCGTCGCCGTCTACGCGCTCGGACTGGTGGCGGTCATCGGCGCCACGGGCGGCGCCCTGGTCGCGCACCGCGTCGAGCGCGTCGCGGGCGGCGCGGGCGCGGCTGGCGCGGCGGGCGGTGCGGCCACCGAGGGCGGCGTCGCGGACGCGAGCGGCGGGTCGGGGTCGGAAGCGGCCGGCTCCGGCGGCGAGGCGGTCACCGAGGAGTCGGTTCGCGCGGACATCGAGCGCGAGCTGGAGGACGCGGAGCTGACGTGGGGCGGCGTCGAGCGCTCCGAGACGCGCCGGCTGGAGCTGAACACGAGCGCCGTCGACGAGGCCGACGTCGACGCCGAGAAGCTCGCGGGGTCGGCGACCGAGACCCGGACGACCTCCGGCACGGTCAACGACGCGGTCTCCGAGTTGAAGGGGCTTCAGGGCGGGGACGTGAAGACCGACAGCGGGCAGGGCACCGACGACCAGGCCGCGAAGCTCCGCGAGCTGCGCGAGCAACAGCGGAAGGAGGCCGAAGAGGACGACGAGGACGGCTCCGTCGTCGACAGGATCAAGGGCCTGTTCGGCTGAATCGGGCTGGCTACGTTCGATAGTATTTATAAAAGGTGGTTCGGCTGAGGGCGTCGCCGCGTTCTCAGCCGGTTATTTATAAGAGATAGATGCGCGGTTGGCGACGAACACCGCAAAGCCCCAGTCGCGAGGGCGGCGCACGCTCGCCACGCGCCTCACTCGGTCGCTCGCGCTGCTCGCTCTCTCGTTGCGGTGCTTACGTCGCCTGCGCCGCCCTCGCGACTGCCCCTTTGAGTCCCGCCCCGCACTGCTCCGCACAGCACCTCTCACCTCCCCAGCCTCGCCGCTCACGCCCTGCGGGCGTTCGCGGCGTCCCTCGCGCGTGCTCCTCGCGGCCGCCTCCGGCGGCCACTCGCAGGCACGCGCCACCGCGAATCGATTTATGAATGCCTGCGGGCTAATCGTCCGACGGCCGTCGCTCGCCCATTTATATACCTCCCGCCGCGTAGTTCGGGCGTGTCCCGCGTCACCGTCAGCATCGACCCGCACGTCCACTCCGAGGGGAGCTACGACGGCCACGAGCCGGTCGAGCTGATTCTCGAACACGCGGCCGAAATCGGGCTCGACGCGGTCGTCATCACCGACCACGACGTGATCCGGGAGTCGAAACGCGCGGCCGAGATCGCCCCCGAGTACGGGCTGATCGGCATTCCCGGCGTGGAGGTGTCGACCGCGCACGGCCACCTGCTCGCGGTCGGCGTCGAGCGGATGCCGCCCCGCGGGCGCTCGTACGCCGAGACGGTCCGCTGGATCCGCGACCGCGGCGGGGTCGCCATCGTCCCGCACCCGTTCCAGCGCTCGCGCCACGGCGTCCGCCAGCGCAACATCCCGACGCCCGGGTCGGCCGAGGACGCGGACGAGCCCGTCGCGGCGGACGGCGCCCCCGAAGCCGGAGCCGTCGGGGCGGACCCCGAGCCGGAGCCCGCCGCGGCGGTCGCCGAGGTGGACGCGATCGAGGTGTTCAACGCGTGGCTGTTCACCGGGTACCGCAACCGTCGCGCGCGCCGGTTCGCGGCCGAACACGGCTATCCCGGCGTCGCCGCGAGCGACGCGCACCACCTCCAGTACGTCGGCCGGGCGTTCACGGAGCTGACGGTCGAGGGCGTCGAGTCCGTTCACGACGTCACGGCCGACGACGTGCTGGCGGCGATCCGCCGCGGCACGACGACCGTCGAGGGGCGGCGCGCGCCGATCCGGATGGCGGCGAAACACTACGTCGGCGCGGCCGGGCGCCGCTCGGCGTACTACGCGCGGACCGGCGCCGCCCGGGGCGCGCGCGCCACCAAGCGGACCGCGGTGGACGGGGCGGTGGCCGCGAAGGTCGCCGCGCTCCAGTCGATCCACCGCACGCGGCGGTTCCTCTCCTGGTTCGCCTGAGAACGAGACCCGGCGAGCCGGCGCCCGCGGAGAACGGGTTTTTGCCCGCGGCCGCGAATGTACTCCCATGAGCCACGACAGACGCGAGTCCGGGTTCAAGCGGCGGACCCGGGTCGCGGACGCGAGGGCGACGCTGCTCGACGCCGTCACGCCCCACGACCGGACGGAGTCGGTCCCGGTCGAGGCGGCGGACGGGCGGGTCGTCGCCGAACCGATCGACGCGCCCGCGCCGGTGCCGGGGTACGACCGCGCCGCGGTGGACGGGTACGCGGTCCGCGCGAGCGACACCTTCGGCGCGGGCGACCGCTCGCCCGCGGTCCTCGCGTCGAAGCCAGCCGAATCGGACGCGGTCGCGCCCGGCGAGGCCGCGCGCGTCCACACCGGCAGCGCGGTCCCCGAGGGCGCGGACGCCGTCGTGATGGTCGAACAAGCGGAGGAGGTCGGCGACGAGGTGGAGGTGTTCGACGCGGTCGCGACCGGCGAGAACGTCGGCGAGGCCGGCGAGGACGTCGCCGACGGCCAACGCCTCTATGAGCCCGGGCACGTCCTGCGGCCGTCCGATATCGGCCTCCTGCGGTCGGTCGGTCTCGACACCGCGCCGGTCCGCGAGCCGCCCGAGGTCGCCGTCATTCCGACCGGCGAGGAGCTGGTCGAGTCCGACCCCGACCCCGGCGAGGTGATCGAGACGAACGGGCTCACGGTCTCCCGGCTCGTCGAGCGCTGGGGCGGCGAAGCGCGCTACCGCGACGTGGTCACCGACGACCCGGACGCGCTGCGCGAGGCGGTGGTGTCCGACCTCGACGCCGACGTGGTCGTCACCACCGGCGGCTCCTCCGTCGGCGAGCGCGACCTGATCCCCGAGGTCGTCGACGGCCTCGGCGAGGTGCTCGTCCACGGCGTCGCACTGAAGCCCGGCCACCCGGTGTGCCTCGGGACCGCCGAGGGGACGCCGATCGTGTCGCTCCCGGGTTACCCGGTCGCGTGCATCGTCAACGCGGCGCAGTTCCTCCGGCCCGCGACGAAGCGGGCGGGCGGGACCGACGCCGAGCCGTTCCCGACGCGGCGCGCGACGCTCGACCGGAAGATCGCGAGCGAGCCCGGCGTGCGGACGTTCGCGCGGGTGACGCTCTCGGAGCCGGTCGACGGTGCCGATTCGACTGACGGCGACGACGCCGACGACGCGCTCCCGACCGCGACGCCGACGCGCGCCAGCGGCTCCGGCATCCTCTCCAGCGTCGCGCTCGCCGACGGCTGGGTCGTCGTCCCCGAGCCGCGGGAGGGACTCGACGCCGGCGAGGCCGTCGACGTCGAGCTCTGGGAGGTGACCGAATGAGCGACCGCAAGGAGTTCCGCGACCTCGCGACCCCCGAGGCCGCCCGCGAGGCGATCGCGTCGCTCGACCTCTCGCCGGCGCCGGAGACGGTCCCGCTGCGGGAGGCCCGCGGGCGCGTCCTCGCCGAGCGCGTCGACGCCGCGATCGACGTGCCGGGGTTCGACCGCGCCTCGATGGACGGGTACGCCGTGCGGGCGCGCGACACCTTCGGCGCCGACGAGGCCGACCCCGCGGAGCTCGAACTCGTCGGTGCGGTCCACGCGGGCGCGGCGCCCGACGTGACCGTCGAGCCCGGCACCTGCGCGGAGATATCGACGGGCGCGGTGATGCCCGA
This sequence comes from Halorubrum distributum JCM 13561, assembly GCF_000337395.1. Lineage (NCBI taxonomy): Archaea > Methanobacteriati > Methanobacteriota > Halobacteria > Halobacteriales > Haloferacaceae > Halorubrum > Halorubrum distributum. The sequence continues at coordinate 32,729 of NZ_AOJF01000024.1, read as the reverse complement.
CGGCGCGGACGCGGTCGTGATGGTCGAGCGGACCGACGAGGTCGACGGGGGCGATTCCGGGGGCGGCCGGATCGCGATCCGAACCTCGGTCGCGCCGGGCGACCACGTGATGACCGCGGGGACGGACATCGCCGCCGGCGCCCGCGCACTCGGACCCGGAACGCGGCTCACGCCCCGCGAGATCGGGCTGCTGTCGGCGCTCGGCGTCGACGAGGTCCCGGTCGGGGGGCGGCCGCGCGTCGGCATCGTCTCGACGGGCGACGAGCTCGTGCGGCCGGGCGACGAGCTCGACCCGGACCGCGGCGAGATATACGACGTGAACTCGACGACGATCGCGGCGGGCGTCGAGGAGGCGGGCGGCGAGCCGGTGCTGTACCCGCACGCCGGCGACGACTACGACGAGATGGAGCGGCTGCTCCGCCGCGCGGCCGACGAGTGCGACCTGGTGCTCTCGTCGGGGTCGACCTCGGCGAGCGCCGTCGACGTCATCTACCGCGTGATCGAGGCCCGCGGCGAGCTGCTGCTCCACGGCGTCGCCGTCAAGCCCGGCAAGCCGATGCTCGTCGGGCGGCTCGACCGTACCGAAGAGGCGGACGACTCCCGGGGAAGCGAGTCCGCCTACATCGGCCTCCCCGGCTACCCGGTGTCCGCGTTCACCATCTTCCGGACGTTCGTCGCACCCGCGATCCGCGAGGCCGCCGGCCAGCCCGAGCCGGCGACGGCGACCGTCGAGGGCCGGATGGGCGTCGGCGAGCGCTACGGCGAGGGGCGCCTGCGGCTGATGCCGGTCGGCCTGCTCGACTTGGAAGCCGGCGACCGCCCGCTCGTCTACCCGGTCGACAAGGGGTCGGGCGCGACGACGAGCCTCGTCGAGGCGGACGGCGTCGTCGCGGTCGACCCGGACACCGAGTACCTCGACGTCGGCGAATCGGTCTCAGTTGACCTGTTCTCGCCGGACGTGCGCCCGCCGACGCTGCTGGGGGTCGGGGAGGACGACCCCGCGCTCAACCGCTTACTCGACCGGCTCGACAACCCCCGGTACCTCGCCGTGGGGTCGCGCGAGGGGCTCCGGCGCCTCCGCGACGGCGTCCCCGACGTGGCCGTGACCGCGGGGCCGACCGAGCGCGACGTCGACGCCGAGGCTGTCGGCGGCTGGACCCGCGAGTGGGGGCTCGTCGTTCCCGACGGGAACCCCGACGACGTGACCGGGATCGCGGACCTGATCGACCGCGACCTCCGGTTCCGGAACCGACCGACCGTCTCGGGGCTCCGACGGAGCCTCGACGCGGTCCTCGACGACCTGGCGGACGGGCGCGACGCCGACCGCCGCGACCTCGCCGAGGAGATCGACGGCTACGAGCGGACCGCGAAGGCGTTCGAGAGCCCGGTCCGCGCCGTCGCCGCCGGCGACGCGGACGCCGGCCTCGGTCTCCGCGAGACGGCGGACCGACTGGGCTGCGGGTTCGTCTCGCTGGGCGAGCAGTCGGTCGTCGTGCGCGCCGCCTCCGACCGTCTCGACCGCGAGCCGGTCGCGGCGCTGGCGGCGGAACTCGGCGGTGGCGCCGACGACGGCGCCGAGACGCCGGGCGCGGGCGCTGACGCGGCCGAGGATCGTCCCGACCTCGACGCGATCCTCGCCGACCTCCCGGGCTACTCGCGGAACAGCCGGAACGACCCCTGACCGACGACGACCTCCGACCGGTCCCCGTCGCGCTCGCCGTCTTCCTCGGCCCCCTCGCCCCCGTTTCCGGCGGTGGTGACGGTCATTTCGCTGACGCCGATCGAACCGCCAGCCCGCACCACCTCGGCCTCCGCGCGGAGGTCGCCGTTCGCGGGCCGGAGGTAGTTCGCGTTGAGGTTCACCGTCGCCACGCCGCCGTCGAGCGGGTCCTCGAACGTCGTGCGCTGGGCGACGCCGCCGGCCGTGTCGATCAGCGTCGCCGCGACGCCGCCGTGGATCGTCCGGCCGTCCGCGTTCGTGAGCTTGTCGTCGAACGGGATCGAGAGCACGACGCGGCCGCGTTCGATCGTCTCTACCTCCGTGTTCAGCCACGAGAGGTAGCCGTGATCGTCTTCCAGCTTCCGCCTGACGAACTCCGTCGCCCCGTCCGGGAGCGAGTCCATCTCCGCGATCTCCGTGCGGTCCATGTTCCGGAGAATACCCCGGGAGGGTTTGTACCCCCCGGAAACGCGCGACAACCGGCCGCCGATTGACGGTCTCGCTCAGCCGACGCCGAGCCGGATCGGGTCGTCGCTCGCGACGACGTCGAGCGTCACCGACTCGCCGATCTCGAACTCGCGGCCCGGGCAGACCACCTTGACGCCGAACCGGTCGCCGCGCGCGGCGAACAGCGACAGCCCGGTCACGCGCTCGCCGTTCGCGAGGACGTCGACCGGCGCCCACTCGACGCCGGGCGCTCCGGCGTCGGCGTCGCCGGCCCGGAGACTCCCGATTTCGGTACCGAAGAGGGATAGCGTCGTCCCGTCCGGCACGGTGGACCCCACCTTCCCTCGGAACGTCCCGCCGCCCGCGTAGTGCGTCAGCCCGCCGTCGAGCGGGACTCCCTCGTCGCTCGCGAGCGCGGCGAACGCCGGTCCGGAACCGGAGCGCCGCGGGCCGTCGAGGACGACGTGCGTCGGGCCGCGCTCGACGACGGTCCCGGTCCCGCCCCACGCGACCGGCTCCGCGTGGAGATCCGCGGCGACCGGCAGCGACCCGCTCGCTCGGAGGGGATTCGCGTCCGGCGGGCGGAAGCCGAGGTGGACGTGGTCGTCGACCCACTGGCCGAAGAAGCCCGAGCGCGTCGTCGGGCCGAGCGCGTCGCCGACAGCGACCCGGTCGCCGGGGTCGACCTCGGGGATCACGTGGAGGACCCGAGCGACGGTTCCGGACGGAGCGCCGGCGCGGGCGCACCACTCGTCGGCGAGGTCGACGACGATCAGGTGGTCCTCGGCGGCCGCGTACGAGCGGTCCGGGCAGCCGACGGTGCGGACCTCGCGGACGACGCCGGCGACCGGCGACCGGCCGACGCCGTCGCCCGGGTACAGGTCGACCGCGCGGCCGTGGTCGTGGGCGGGGTACGGGGAGTTGAACCGCGAGAACTTCTCGTACCGCTCGACGACGTCGGCGGGGAGGGTGACCGTCGCTTCCGGCGCGTCGGAATCGGCGGCGCCGTCGTCTGCCGGGGGCCCCGTCACGAGTCGGCCGCCTCCATCCCCTCGATCACGAACCGCGCGCCGCCGGCGTCGGACTCGGCGACCGAGAGCGTCCAGCCGTGCGCCTCGACGATGTCGCCGACGATGGCGAGTCCAAGCCCGGTGCCGCCGCCGAGCGACACGCCGCGCTCGGTGACGCGTTCGCGCTCCTCGGGCGGTATCCCGGGGCCGTCGTCGCCGACCGCCAGCGCGACGCCCTCGCCGTCAGCCGAGACGGTGACGGTGACGGCGACGTCCTCGCCCGCGTGATCGATCGCGTTGCGGAACAGGTTCGAGACCAGCTGTTCGAGGCGGTCGCGGTCGGCCAGCGCGGTCGCGTCGCCCTCGACGGTCAGCGTCGCGTCCGCGGTCTCCAGCCGCGACCAGACCCGCCGAACCGTCGCGTCCAGCGAGACGCGGTCGAGGTCGTCGACCGTCTCCCCCGCCGTCGCCAGCGCGAGCAGCCCCTCGATCATGTCGTCCATCCGCTCGTGGGCGTTCGCCGCCCGCTCTAAGGCGCCGTCCGGGTCCTCGCCGCGCTGGCGGGCCAGTTCGACGGCCGCGGACGCGGCGGCGAGGGGGTTCCGCAGGTCGTGCGAGACGACGCCGGCGAACTCCTCGAGCCGCTCGTTCTGTCGTTCGAGCTCGGCCTCGCGCCGTTCGAGCTCGGTCTGTCGCCGCTCTCGCGCGGTCACGTCGCGCAGCAGGAACACGTGCCCGCGGTCCGTCCCGCGCGGGTCGGTTATCGGGTTCTCCTGGATGTCGAACTGGCGGTCGCCGATGGCGATCGGGTGCTCGTCGCCGCCCTCCAGGCGCGGGAACGCCTCAGACAGCGACGATCCCACCGCGTCCGGCGGGAGGATCGCCTCGGCCGCGGGGTTCAGGTCGCGGATGCGGCCGTCGGAACCGGAGACGATGACGGGGTCTTGCATCACCTCGACGGCGGTGTCGCGCGCGACGACCGCGGCGTCGAGGGTGCCGAGCCAGAAGACGGTGCCGTAGAGGAACACGCCGTGTATCACGAACGCCGTCGGCAGCCACGAGAGGTGCGCGTAGCTCCCCACGTCGACGAAGGTGGCGATACCCGCCAGGAACGGGAACAGGGTGCCGAGCAGCACGACGAACGTCTGGAGCCGGTAGCGGTTCCCGGTCCGCTCGTAGAGGTCGACGACGAGGAGCACGCCGGCGACGCACAGCCCGTACGCGAGGAGGACGAACGCGCCCCCGACGGGGCCGAGCCCGTACCCGAGCAGCGTGAACGGGCCGTCGACGACGGGGATCACCGAGCGGCGGGCGAGCCCGTGGGTGCCGCTCGACCACGCGAGGAGGACCCAGACGAACGCGGGCGTCGCGAGCGCGACGATCCGGTTCTCGGTTCGCCAGCGGTCGTGCCCGGTGAACGCGAAGGCGAAGAGGATCCAGAGGACGGGTAACGCGCCCATGAGCGGCGTCGCCAGGTTGAGCGCGACCGTCATCGCGACCTCGCCGGTCGCGGCGACGCGGAGCGCGTACAGGAGGGAGACGCCGCCCCCGCACAGCAGGTAGAGCGCGACCTCGATCCCGCCGGGCTCGTCGCGCTCGCGCCACGCGACCCGGCCGAGCCAGAGCCCGATGCCCCCCGCCAACAGGCAGGCGGTCAGGTACGCTTGGACCGGCAGCGCGCCGAGGTCGCTCATCGATACCTGAACCACTTCCAGGGCCGACAAAACTGTTGTGTCACACGGCGGCCGACGGGCCGCCTCCTCACCGGGGCTCGGGGCGCGCCGACGGGCGACCGCGCCCGGCGCAAAGGGCTTGTGCGCTCCCGTCGTCGGATTCGGTATGCGCGTGTACAGGGGCGAGTTCGCGACGCCCGCCGCGGACCGCGAGCCGACGGCGGAGCTGCTCGCGTCCGCCGCGGACGGCGTCCCAGCCGTGCGCGTGGCCGCGCCGCCGCGGCAGGTCGCGTTCGGTCGGCGTGACGCCCGCGAGTCCGGGTTCGAGGCGGCGAAGCGGGCGGCCGAGGAGGCGGGGTTCCCGCCCGTCGAACGCGACGTCGGCGGGCGCGCGGTCGCGTACACCGGGTCGACGCTCTCGTTCGGCGTTGCGGTGCCGGCCGGCGGCGGGCGGGGCTCGATCGACTCGCGGTACGAGACCGCGACCGAGACGCTCCGCGACGCGCTCCGCGACGTGGGCGCCGACGTGGTCCGGGGAGAGCCGCCGGCCGCCTTCTGTCCGGGGGACCACTCGCTCCGGGTCGCGGGCGGGAAGCGCGCTCCGAACGCTCCGGAGGACGACGGCGGAAAGGTCGCGGGCCTCGCCCAGCGCGTCCGCGCCGACGCGGCGCTCGTCGCGGGCGTCCTCGTCGTCTCGGCCGCGGACCCCGACCCGATCGCGCGGGTCACCGAACCGATCTACGACGCGCTCGGGGTGCCGTTCGATCCGGAGTCGGTCGGGAGCGTCGCCGACGCCGGCGGCCCGGACGACCCGGACGCCGTCGCCCGCGCGGTCGAGGGCGCGTTCGTCGACGGCCCGTGGGGGGACGGCGAGCGAGAAGTCGTGCGCGTGGACGGGGGAGACGCCTGAGCGCGGCGCGGCCCCCGGTTCCGACGTTTCGACGTGCTTTTTATGCGCGGGGGACTGGGTTCGCGCATGGCCGAATTCAAAGTCGTCGTCGCCGACCCCGAGACCGGCGAGACGTTCCAGCGAGAGGTCGACGGACAGGACGCCAACCGATTCCTCGGTCGCGAACTCGGCGACGAGATCGGCGGCGACGCCGTCGGGCTCTCCGACCACACGATCGAACTCACCGGGGGATCCGACGAGACCGGGCGCCCGATGCGCGAGGACGTCTCCGGCACGCGCCTGAAGGAGCTCCTCCTGGAGGGCGGCGTCGGCTTCGAGCCGTCCCGCGAGGGCGAGCGCAAGCGCATCACCGTCCGCGGTCGGGAGATCGACGACGATATCGCGCAGATCAACGCGAGCGTCGTCGACGGCGACGGCGACGTTGCGGCCGCGCTCGGCGAGGGCGACGCGGACGACGACGCCGACGAGTAACGACGCGGCGATGCCTCGCGTCCCCTCCGACGGCGAGGACGTCTCTTCGATCCGCGTCTCGCTCGCCCGGAGCGGCGGCACTCGCCGCCCCTGCGTCAGGCTCCCCGACGACGACGCGCTCGACGGCCGCGTCGAGTCCGGACGCTGCGACGCGCTCGGCGTGAGTCAGGGCGACCTGATCCGCGTCGCGATCGACCGCGAGGAGTACCACGCGCGGGTCGCAGGCGACTCGACGGGACGGCTCCTCCGCGGCGCGTTCGACAACCGGCGGCTCGCGCGCGAGGCCGGCGAGGGCACGAACCGATTGGTCGAGTGGCTCGACGCGAACGGCCGGGGGCCGGGCGACAGCGTCGTCCTCGACGTCGTGGTGCCCGGCGAGCTGTACGGCCTCCGGATCCCCGGCGAACGGACCGTGTACGACGCGAACCGCGGGCCGCGCTCGTCGCTCGCGGACATCGCGCAAGACGTGGACGAATAGCCCCGCGGCGTCAGGCCAGAAGCCCCGCGGCGTCAGGCCGGATCCCTTATTCTCGCTCGGTTCCGAGGTCGGTCCATGCAGGAGGTCGACGCGGACCTGACGGCGCTCGACCGCGCGATCATCAACGCGTTCCAGGGCGGGTTCCCGGTCGCGGAGCGCCCCTTCGACGCGGCGGCGGCCGCGCTCCGCGAGCGCGGCGTCGACGTGACCGGCCCGGAGCTGTGCGAGCGCGTCCGCGAGCTCGACGAGGAGGGAATCCTCTCGCGGTTCGGCGCGCTCGTCAACGCCGAGGAGATCGGCGGGGCGGCGTCGCTCGTCGCGATGCACGCGCCCGAGGACCGCTACGAGGAGATCGCGGAGACGGTCAACGAGTTCACCGCGGTCGCGCACAACTACGAGCGCGAGCACCCCCACCTCAACATGTGGTTCGTGGTGAGCGTCGCGGACCACCCGGACCCGGACAAGGACGGGAGCGACCGGGTCGAAGAAGTCCTCTCCGAGATCGAGGCCGCCACGGGCCAGGAGACGTACAACCTCCCGAAGCTCCGGGAGTTCCACGTCGGCGCGAAGTTCCTCGTCGACGGGCCGGTCCCCGAGGGCGACGTCGACCTCTCGGAGCTGGGCCCCGAGGTCGCGCCGAGCGACCGCGGGACGCTCACCCCCGACGAGCGCGACCTCGTGGTCGAGATCCAGGGCGGGCTCCCGGTGACGGAGACCCCGTACGCCGACGTGGCGGCCGCGACCGGCGCCGACGTCGACTGGGTGATCGAGACGATCAAGCGGTTCGAGCGGGAGGGGAAGGTGCGCCGCGTCGGCGTCATCCCGAACCACTACGCGCTCGGCTACACGGAGAACGGGATGACGGTCTGGAACGTGCCCGAGGAGGTCTTAGACGAGGTCGGTCCCGCCGTCGCGGCGCTGGACTTCGTCACGCACTGCTACGAGCGGCCGCGCCACGCCGGCGTCTGGGAGTACAACTTCTTCGCGATGACGCACGGGCGCACGGAGGCGGAGAGCGAGCGCCGGATCGCGGAGGTGCGGGAGCTGATGGACGAGCACTGGGACGTCGGCGCCGACGACTGGGACACCCTGTTCTCGACGCGCATCCTGAAGAAGACCGGCATCCGCATCGCGGACCGGGCGGACAGCAACACGGCGTGACCCGCCGAACCGCGCGGCTCGGAGGCCGAGCGTGACGCCGCTGTACCACGACCTCGCGGGCGAGACGGTCGTCGTCTTTGGCGGCGGCGCCGTCGGCTCGCGGAAGGCGAGGGGGTTCGACGAGGCGGGCCGGATCGTCGTCGTCAGCCCCGAGTTCGCAGAGCGGCTGCGCCCGACCGAGGACGAGACGACCGACACCGACGGACCGATCGAACTGGTCCGCGCCGCGCCTGACGCCGACGCCGTCGCGGAGTGGATCGACCGCCTCGATCCGGCGCTCGCGGTCGCCGCGACCGACGACGCCGCGGTCAACGCCGCCGTGGAGTCGGCCGCACTCGACCGGGGAATCCTCGTCAACCGGACGGACGTCTCCGGGGGGCGGGACCCCGGGAGCGTCGTCGTGCCCGCGACGGTCGAGGACGATCCGGTGACCGTGGCGCTCTCGACGGGGGGGACGAGCCCCGCGCTCGCGAAGGCGCTGCGGGAGCGGATCGAGGCCGAGATCGCGGGCGCCGGCGAGATGGCGGCGCTCTCGGGCGAGATCCGCGAGGAGCTGAAAGCGGCGGGCGTCGCCCCCGAAAAGCGGCGGGAAGCGGTCCGGCGCGTTGTCAGATCCCGGGGGGTTTGGAAGGGTTTACAAAAGGGGAGATCCAACGGACGGCAAGAGGCCGACACCGTGATTGAGGAGGTACTCGACCGATGAGAGAGACGGGTGCGATCGCCGGCGTGAGCGTCGCCCACGCCGACGCGACCGTCGACGAGATCGAGGCCGCCGGCGGCGACGGCGTCCGCGCGACCGTCTCCGACCTGCTCGCTCGCGAAGGGGTCGAGGAGGCGTTCGCGGTCCAGACGTGTAACCGCTCGGAGGCGTACGTCGTCACCGACCGGACCGTCGACGGGACGACGGCGCTGTCGACGTTCGCGCCGGACGTTCGCGGCGGCGCGGTCCGCCGCCTCGACCACGAGGAGAGCCTGGAACACCTGATGCGCGTCGCCTCCGGGCTGGAGTCGCTCGTGCTCGGCGAGGACCAGATCATCGGCCAGCTGCGCGAGGCCTACGAGGAGTCGAAGTCGGCGGGCGGGATCGGCCCCGTCCTCAAGGACGCCGTGACGAAGGCGCTCCACGTCGGCGAGCGCGCGCGGACGGAGACCGAGATCAACGAGGGCGTCGTCTCGCTCGGCTCCGCGGCCGTCCGGCTGGCGGCCGGCGAGATCGACCTGACGGACGGGACGGCGGTCGTCGTCGGCGCCGGCGAGATGGGAACGCTCGCGGCCCGCACGCTCGACGACACCGCGGTCTCGGAGATCGTCGTCGCGAACCGCACCGTGCCGCACGCGGAGTTCGTCGTCGAGGAGGTCGACACCCCCGCCGAGGCGGTGTCGCTCGCGGACCTCCCCGCGATCATCCCCGACGCCGACCTCGTCGTCACCGCGACCGGGAGCCCGGATCTGGTCGTTCACCCCTCGTACGTCGACGGCGCGGGTCGCGTCGTCTGTATCGACATCGCGCAGCCGCGCGACGTCGACCCCGCGGCCGGCGCCCGCGAGGGCGTCACCGTCTACGACATCGACGACCTCGAAGACGTCACCCGGCGGACCCGCGAGAGCCGCGCCGAGGAGGCCCGAAAGGTCGAGTCGATTATCGACGAGGAGCTCGACCGCATCCTCCGGGCGTACAAGCGCAAGCGCGCGGACGACGCCATCTCGGCGATGTACGCCGGCGCGGACCAGGTGAAGGCGCGCGAGCTCGACCGCGCGATGTCGAAGCTGGAGGCGCAGGGCGGGCTGACCGACGAGCAGCGCGAGACGGTCGAAGACCTGGCCGACGCGCTCGTCGGCCAACTGCTCGCGGCCCCGACGCGCTCGCTCCGGGACGCCGCCGGCGAGGACGACTGGGAGACGATCCGCACCGCGCTCCGGCTGTTCGACCCCGAGTTCACGGCGGAGGCCGACGGGCCGGAGGAGGCGGACATCGCCGACGCCGCGGCCGGCGGTCCGGACGCGCTCCCGGACTCCGTCGCCGAGGAACTCGACGACTAAGTTTGTCGTTTATAAGTGATCGACCGCGGGTCGGCGGCCAACGACTCCGGCGGCCCGGCCGCTCGTTTTTAAATAGTTGATATCGAAGCGACCGCGAACACTGCCAACGACCCAGCCGCTTATTTATAAGCCGTTGCTGGCGGATCGGCGGCGCACACCTCCAAAGGCCCAGTCGCTCGCTTATAAATAGTACCTGGGAGATCGACGGCGAATGGCTCCAAAGCCCCTTTGAGTCCCACCCGACCGCCCCGCACAGCACCTCACGCCTCCCCAACCTCGTCGGCCTCCCTTCGGTCGGCCGACTCCAGCGAGGGACCGAAGGTCCCTCTGGCAGCCGGGACGTAGCGCCGGCGACCTCGCGCGTGTCGTCTCGCGGCCGCCGGGGGCGGCCGCTCGCAGGCACGCGCCACCGTCGTGTTTATTTATAAATCGTTGTCTGCGGAGGCCAGGGCTTGACGGGGACTGCGCTTGGATCCAATCCCGACGGACCGCCGCGCTTTATTCCCCGCCCGCACCACAGGCCGGTATGAAGCTCTCCGAGTACGTCGAGCGACTCGACGACGAACTCGACACGGCCGCGTACGCCGACGTCGACGCGAGCGCGAACGGGCTCCAGGTCGGCCCGGACGACGCCGAGGTGGAGCGCGTCGCGTTCGCGGTCGACGCCGCGGCGGCGACCATCGAGGCCGCCGCGGACGCGGGCGCGGACGTTCTCGTCGTCCACCACGGCCTCTCGTGGGGCGGCATCGAGCGCGTCACGGGGCGCGTCCACGACCGGATCGCGGCGCTCGTCGAGAACGACCTCGCGCTGTACGTCTCCCATCTCCCGCTCGACGGGCATCAGGAACTGGGCAACGCCGCCGGCGTCGCCGAGGAGGTCGGGCTCTCCGACCGCGACCCCTTCGGGGAGATGGGCCCGGTCACGATCGGGACGATCGGCGAGGCGGCCGAGCCGCGGTCGGCGGCCGCGATCCGTGAGACGCTCGACGGATTCGAGGGCCAGCCCGCTGGCGAGGCGTCGCCCACGCGGGTCCTCGACTTCGGGCCCGACGAAATCGAGCGCGTCGCGGTCGTCACCGGGTCCGGCGTCGACTGGCTGGACGAGGCGGTCGCGGCCGACGCGGACGCGCTGATCACCGGCGAGGGGAAACAGCAGGTCTACCACGACGCGCGGGAGGCCGGAATTTCCGTGTTCCTCGCCGGCCACTACGCCACGGAGACGTTCGGCGTCCGCGCGCTCCAATCGCTGACCGACGACTGGGGCGTCGAGACGACGTACCTCCCACATCCGACCGGTCTGTGAGTCGACCGTCGAGGTGACCGCGCGCCGGCGGGACTCCGCGGCCGACGGGGCGACTCCGATCGGGGGCGCGCTCGCCGCCGAACGCAACCCTTACCGCTCGCGTCCGCGCAGTCGGAGATATGCGCGATCACTTCGAGATCCGGGACCACGACGCCGCCGGGCGGATCGGCCGGCTGGAGGTCCCGCGCGCCGACGTCACGGTCGAGACGCCGGCGCTCCTGCCCGTGGTCAACCCCAACGTGCTCACGATCGAGCCCGAGCGGCTCCGCGGGGAGTTCGGCGCGGAGATGCTGATCACGAACTCCTACATCATCCGCAGCACCGACCGCATCCGCGACCGCGTCCTCGACGAGGGGCTCCACGACTTCCTCGGCTTCGACGGCGCGATCATGACCGACTCCGGCTCCTTCCAGCTGGCGGAGTACGGCGACATCGACGTGACGACCGCGGAGATCATCGAGTTCCAGCGGCGGATCGGCAGCGACGTGGCGACCCCCGTCGACGTGCCCACGCCGCCCGACGCCGACCGCGACCAGGCGGAGCGAGAGCTGGCGACGACGAAGCAGGCGCTCGCGGACGCCGAGGACGCCGAGACCGGCGAGATGCTGGTCAACGCGCCGGTCCAGGGGTCGACGTACGCCGACCTCCGCGAGGAGGCGGGTCGGCACGCGGCCGCGACCGACCTCGACGTGTTCCCGGTCGGCGCGATGGTCCCCCTCCTGAACTCCTACCGCTACGCCGAGGTGGTCGAGGCGGTGCGCGCGGCGAAGCGGGGCCTCGGGCCGGGCGCGCCGGTCCACCTGTTCGGCGCCGGCCACCCGATGATGCTGGCGCTCGCGGTGGCGGCCGGCTGCGACCTGTTCGACTCGGCCGCCTACGCGCTGATGGCGCGCGACGGCCGCTACCTCACCGTCTCCGGGACGGAACACCTCGAAGACCTCGACTACTTCCCCTGCTCGTGTCCCGTCTGCGCGGACCACACGCCCGCCGACCTCCGCGGGTTCGACGACGGCGAGACGGAGCGGCTGCTCGCGGCGCACAACCTCCACGTCACCTTCGAGGAGCTGCGCCGGGTGAAGGAGGCGATCCGGTCCGGGAACCTTCTCGACCTGGTCGACCGCCGCGCCCGCGGCCACCCGGCGATGCTCGACGGCTACCGCGCGCTGCTCGACCACGCCGACGAGCTGGAGCGCACCGACCCCGGCTCGAAGGACGCGTTCTTCTACACCTCTCACGAGGCGGCGCGCCGGCCGGAAGTCGAACGGCACCAGGACCGGCTCGCCCGGCTGGCGGCGCCCGACGACCTCCTCCTCACCGAGTCGAAGGCGCCCTCGAACCACGAGTACGACGAGGTATGGCGCGTGAAGCCGCCGTTCGGCCCGTACCCGCCCGCGCTCTCGGAGACGTACCCGCTCACCGCGGAGGTGCCCGAGCGGACCGACGACGCGGCGCAGGTCGCGGCCGCGGCGGGCGTGGCCGCGCTCGCGGCGGCGAACCCCGGGACGGCGCTCACGCTCGGCCACGACGCGTGGTGCGACCGCGCGCTCGACCGGCTGCCCGAGCGCGTCGAGACGGAGAACCTCCGGACGCTCGGCTGACGAGCGGGACGCTCGTTCGGGAGGGAACCACCGCGCCGAAAAGCGCAGCCGTGACCGCGTCGCCCGTCGGTTCGGAGACGTCGCGCGGCTCAGTCCCGGCGGTGGCCGGCCGGCTTCTTCCGGTCGACCTCGACCTCGACGTGGATCGAGTCGGGGAAGTCGCGGCCGACGACGTCGCGCGCGATGTCGTCGGCGCCGTGGATCTCCATCGAGCGGCGGTACACGTCGTAGCGCCACGGCGAGAACTCGTCGCCCGGCGAGAGGTTCTTGTACAGCGGGACGGTGACGTTCTCCGAGGGGCTCGCGTGCGGGCCCTTACACTCGGCGCCTTTCCGTTCGAGCGTCTCCTTGAGTTCCTGGACGGTCTCGACGAGCACGTCGCGGTCGCCGGACGCGAAGTCGAGCTTCGTGACGAAGGTCATGGCTGGGGGTCGTTCCTGAATGACCGCCCGAGCGGTAAAAACGCATCTACCCGTGCTGGACGCGCGCGACCCCGCGCGAATCCCGCCGGGAAACCGGTCGACGCCGCCGAGTCGCTTCTCTCTGTTCGGGAGTCCGACACGCTCTTTAGGGGTGATCGCTTACCTGCGGCCAATGACGGTCGAAGCGACCAGTGCCGGAGCCATCCTCTTCCGCGACACCCGCGGCGAACGGGAGTACCTGCTCCTGAAGAGCCGACCGGGGGACTGGGAGTTCCCCAAAGGCGGGGTCGAGGGGGACGAGGAGCTCCAGCAGACGGCGATACGAGAAGTCGGCGAGGAGGCCGGTATCGAGGATTTCCGGCTGATCGACGGGTTCCGAAGGGAGTACGACTACGTGTTCGAGGCGAACGGGAAGACCATCCACAAGACGGTCCACCTGTTCATCGCCCGCTCGTTCGAGGCGAGCGCGGAGCTCTCGAAGGAACACCGCGACCTCCAGTGGCGCGACTACGACCAGGCGCTCAACACGATCACGCAGGACGGCCCGCGCGAGATCTTAGAGGAGGCGCACGACTACCTCGACGAGCGGAAGGACGAGGAGAACGGGAAGTACGTCTGATCGGGACGCGGGGGCGGCGCGGGCGACGACCGCCCCGCCCCGAGCGGTCCGCTTTTGTCCGCCGCGCTCGACGGTCCGACCAGTGACGCCCGACGCCGAGTTCGGCTACGAGCTTCTGGTCTGCCGGTACGCCGAGCTGGCCTGGCACCCGAGCGAGGGGTCCCGTCCCGCGTTGGTCTCCCGCCAGCTCGGCACCAAGGACCGGCGGTGGGACACCGTCGTTATCGAGCTCGACCCGGAAGCGTTCGAACGGCGGCGCGAGTTCGGCGACCGGACCATCGACTCCGACCTCCTCCACGTCGTCCGGGGCGCGCCCGCCGAGTGGGCGTTCTACCGCGACGCGCTGCCGCACCCCGGCTACCCGTGGCGCTACGTCCGGCAGGCGGTCCACCGCGCCGCGGGCCGGGACCTGATCGAGAAGCGCCGCGACGGCAACCGAATCGAGATCCGCCGGAAGCGACCGTACCCGGACTGGGTCGAGCGGATCGTCGCGGTCGAGAACAAGCCGGACCTGGACCGCTCCGCGGCCGACCGGCTCGCCGACCAGCTCGACCACGACATCGAGACCGCGCTCGCCGACGAGGCGTGGCTCGCGACCGAGACGACCGGCGAGCGCGTCGAGCCGGCCCTCCTCCGCGAGATGCCCGTCGAGGCCGGGATCCTCGCGACCGACTTCTCGGCCGGCCTCGACGCTGACGCGGCCGGCGTGGCGTGGCACCCCAGCGACCTCTCCCCGGGAGAAGGCCAGCGCCGCGACCCCGAGACCGAGACGCTGCGGCTGGAGATCGCCGAGCGCGCCTACGGCAAGGGGTGGCGCTCGTACCACGACACGATGCGCCCCGACTGCCGGCACTTCGAACTCCGGCGCGAGGGGCGCGCGCTCGTCCCGCACTGCGCGGCGAAGGGGAAAGTCCCGACAGCGCGGGAGTGTTCCGGCTCCTGCCCGGAGTTCTCGCCGGAGCCGCCACAGTGGCGCACGAAGGGGTGGCCCATCGAGGGCGGGCCCGGGAAGGGGTTCGAGCGGCTACTGCGGAGACGGCGGGAACGCGAGCGGGACCGGGCCGAAAGGGTTGAGTGAGCGGCGGCGCCAGCGAGCGTATGCGGTTCCCGAGCCCGTCGCCCTCCGAGTACGCGCTCAACACGGCGCTCGTGGTCCTCACGCTCGCGGTCCTCCAGTACACCGGCTGGCTTTGGGCCGACCCCGCGGGCCTTGACCCGGCGTTCCTCGTCGCGGTCGCGGTGATGTTCCCCGCGTTCACGTACCTGATCGCGCTCGTCGGGGCGAACGTCCGGTCGAACCCCAAGTGAGCGACTCACCGGAACCGACCGGGCCGTAGCGGCCGCCACATCGGCCGCCGCCTACGCCAGCGCGGCCGCCAGCTTCTCGATCGGATGCGACGGCTCCGGCACCTCGCCGGGGCCCTCCTCCAGTTGCGTTCGGCAGGAGGTGCCGGGAGCGACGAGTTCGTCGCCGTCGCTGGCGTCCACCTGCTCGAACAGGTTCTCGCCGATCGCCTTGCTCATGGAGTAGTGCTCGGCCTCGTAGCCGAACGAGCCCGCCATCCCGCAACAGGAGGAGTCGAGGGGGTCGACGCCGTAGCCGGCCCGGCGGAGCACGCCGACCGCGTGGTGGTCCTTCTTCGTCGCCTTCTGGTGGCAGTGACCGTGGTAGGTGAGCGACTCGGTGGGCGCGTCGAGCGCGAGCGACTCGTCGAGCCGGTGGGCGTCGACGTACTCCATGACGCCGTAGGCGTGCTCCGAGACGGCCGCCACGTCGGCGTCGGGCACGCCGCTGGCGTCGCCGTCGAGCAGGTCGTGGTAGTCCGACTGGAGCATCACGGCGTCGGAGGGCTCGACGACGACCACGTCCCACCCGTCGCGGACGTCGGGCGCGAGCGTCTCCACGGCGTCTTTCGCCGTCGCGCGCGAGACGTCGAGCATCCCCTTCGAGTGGGGCGGGCGCCCGCTGCCGTCCACGTCCGGAATCTCGACGTGGCAGTCCGCGGCCTCCAGCACGCGCACCGCGGCCTTCCCCGCGCCGGGGTTCGTGTAGGTGGTGTACACGTCGGGGAATAAGAGAACGTCGCGGGCGGCCTCCTCGCGCGGGACGCCCGCGCCGCCGCGCGCCTCGAACCAGTCGACGAGCGTCTCCGAGCGGAACTCGGGGAGGTCCCGTTCTTTCGCGATCCCGAGCGCCTTCTCCGCGACGAGGCCGCTCCCGGGGATCTTGTTCGGCAGGTTAGAGAGCGGGGCGAACTTCGAGGCGAGCGGCGCGAGCGACTCGAAGCGGCCGAGCAGCCGCGTCCGGAGGTCGATCCCGTGCTCCTCGTGGTGGGCGTGCTCGACCTCGGCCTTCAGCTTCGCCATGTCGACGCCGCTCGGGCAGTCGACCTTACAGCCTTTACAGCCGACGCACAGGTCCATCACCTCGGTGACGAACTCGTCGTCGGTCGGGTCGTCGGGGAGCTCGCCGGAGATGGCCCCGCGGAGCATGTTCGCCCGGCCGCGGGTCGCCTGGATCTCCTCCTCCGACGCGCGGTAGGTCGGGCACATCACGCCGCCGGTCGTCTCCTGCGGGCCGCGGCAGCCGCCGCAGCCGTGACACAGCTCGACCATCCCCTGCATCCCGTTGTCGACCGCCCACTCCATCGCGGGGTCGAAGCCGGCGTCGTACTCGTAGTCGGCGTCGAACCGCAGGTTCTCGCTCATGTCGGAGTCGCCGCAGACGTTCCCGGGGTTGAGCAGCCAGTCGGGGTCGAACGCGGTCTTGAGATCGCGGAACGCCTCCCAGAGGTCGTCGCCGTACAGCTTCCGGTTCCACTGGGTGCGCGCGCGGCCGTCGCCGTGTTCGCCGGACACCGACCCGCCGAGCCGGACCACCGCGTCGGTGACGCGGTCAGCGATGTCGACCATCGCGTCGACGTCGTCGACCTCCTTCGTGTTGATCAGCGGGCGGATGTGTAACACGCCCGGCCCGGCGTGCGCGTAGAAGGTGGCGAACGTGTCGTTGTCCGCCAAGATCTCCTGGAACTCGCGGGTGTACTCGGGGAGGTGTTCCGGCGGGATGGCGCAGTCCTCGATGAAGGAGATGTGCTTCTCGTCGGTGGTGCGCGAGAGCAGGATCGGGAGGCCCGCCTTGCGCATCTTCCAGAACCGGTCGCGCTGCTCCGGGTCGTGCGCCTCCATCGCGTGGGCCGCCCGCCGGGGGTGGCTCGTCGTCTCGGCGGCGCCCGCACTCGGGTCGGCCGCGGTGTCGACGGCGGCGCCGGACCCGTCGGCGGCCCCGCCGTTGGCGGCGGCGCCCACCCGGTCCGCGATCAGGTCAGCGACCTTCTGTTTCCCCTCCGCGTCGTTCTCCGCGTAGAACTCGACGAGGAGGACGGAGTCGGTGCCGTCGGGCAACATGCCGACCACGTCCTCGAACTCGGGCGTGTCGGCGGCGAGGCCCAAGAGCACGTCGTCCATCACCTCGACGGCGGCGGGGTCGTGTTCGAGACACGCCGCCACGTCCTCCATCGCGTCGAGGAGGTCGTCGTAGGTGAGCAGCGCCACCGCCTTCGTCGCGGGGATCTCGACGAGCGAGACGGTCGCCTCCGTCACCGTCGCGAGCGTCCCCTCGCTGCCGGCCATGAGGCGGCCGAGGTTGACGACGCCCTCCTCGCCGTGCTCGCCGCGGTACTCGGCGAGCAGGCGGTCGAGGTTGTAGCCGGAGACGTTCCGCTTCAGCTCCGGGAACCGCTCGTCGATCCGGTCGGCCTCCTCGTCGAGGATCCGCACGACCTCGGCGTGGATTCGGGGCAGGAGGTCGTCGGCGTCGGGGTCCGCGGACTCCCGAAGTTCCTCGACCGCGACCTCGCCGAACGTCGTCACGGTGCCGTCGGCGAGGACGACCTCCAGCTCCTCGACGTAGTGGTCGGTCTTCCCGTACTTCAGGGAGTGCGAGCCGGTGGAGTTGTTGCCGATCGCGCCGCCGACGGCGGACTTGTCGCGCCACGCCGGGTCGGGCGCGAACTTCAGCCCGTCGCCCTCGACCGCGGCGTTGAGGTCGCCGACGTACGCGCCCGCCTGAACGCGGGCCCGCTTGGCGTCGGGATCGGTCGAGAGCACGTCGTCCATCTCGCCGGTCAGGTCGAGGACGACCGCCTCGTTGACGGTCTGCCCGGCCAGCGAGGTGCCGCCGCCCCGCGGGAGGACGGGGATCCCCTCCGCGTAGCAGTACTCGTGGACGGCCGCGACGTCCGCGGTCGACTCCGGGACCACGACGCCGATCGGGGTGACCTCGTACGCCGACGCGTCGGTCGCGTACAGCCGCTTCGAGTAGTCGTCGAACCGCACGTCGCCCGCGACGCGGCGATCGAGCGCGTCGACGAGGTCCGGTCGCTCCACCGCGCCGCCGGTGTAGTCGAAGTCCCCGCCGTCCGTCGGGTCGGGACCCGGGGTGTTTGTCGCCATGCGAACCCCTCGCAGTCGAACCGTGAAAAACTTCCTGCCGTCTGCGCGTCGGGGGAATTCGATCGCCCGCGCGGCGGGCGAGACCGCCGCGTGCCGGCCGCGCTATCGCCGCCCGGGAGCCGTCGCAAAAGCCATATGCCGGCCGGCGAAGGCACGATCATGTCACTCGCAGACACGTCGACGTTCACCCGGCGGCTCGACGACCTCGGCGTCGCGGTCGCTGCGGGTCCGCCTGAGGAGTGCGCGACCATGGTCGAGGCGGCCGCGGGCGAGCCCGCGGTCGGCGTGCCGCTCGGTCGCTCGGGGCCCGACGGGCTCGCCGACTCGCCCGCGACGCTCCCGGACCGCGTCGAGACGGAGCCGACGACCGCCGACCTGCGCGCGGCGCACACCGGCATAACCGCCGCGTCGCTCGGCGTCGCCGAGTACGGGAGCGTCGCGCTCGAGGCGGACCCGGCCGGGACGGAGCCGGTGAGCCTCTTCGTCGACCGCCACGTCGTCGTCCTCCGGGAGGCCGACATCGTCCCCGACATGCCCGACGCCTTCGACTGGCTCGGGCCGCGGGCGCGCGACGAGTCGGCCGACGTGGTGTTCGCGACCGGTCCGAGCGCCACCGCGGACATGGGCGGGCTCGTCCACGGCGCGCACGGACCGAAGGAGGTCCACGTGGTCCTGCTTCGCGACGACGGCGCGACGGACGGCTCGGACGCCGCCGACGCGGCGGAGGGAATCCAATGAGCAGCGACGCCGAGGCCGGCGCGAGCGACGCCGCTGGCGCGGGCGACCCCGACCGCGAGGCGAAGGCCGAGCGGATCCGCGAGCTGTTGGCGACCGAGGGCGACGCGGTCGCCGAGAACACCCGCGGGTTCAACGACGGGCGCTACGAGTCGACCGGTCGCCTCGACGACTACGAGGCGCTGAAAGACGAGGCGCGCGCCATCAAGGAGGACGCGATCGAGCGGCTCCCCGAGCTCATCGACGAGGTGCGAGAGACCGTCGAGGCGAACGGCGGGACCGTCTACCTCGCCGACGACGCGGCCGACGCGAACCGGTATATCCGCGAGGTCGCGGCCGACCGTGGCGCCGAGCGCGCGGTGAAATCGAAGTCGATGACCTCCGAGGAGATCGAGGTGAACGACGCGCTCGCCGCGGACGGCGTCGACGTCGTCGAGACGGACCTCGGCGAGTGGGTGCTCCAGCTGGCCGACGAGGAGCCCTCCCACATCGTCGCGCCGGCGATCCACAAGTCGCGCGAGGCGATCGCGGAGCTGTTCGCCGAGCGGTTCGACCCCGACGACCCGCCCGAGACCGCCGAGGAGCTCACGATGTTCGCCCGCGAGCGGCTCGGCGAGCTGATCGAGGGCGCCGACCTCGGGATGACCGGCGCGAACTTCGTCGCGGCCGACTCGGGCACCATGCTCCTCGTCACCAGCGAGGGGAACGCCCGGAAGACGGTGACGGCGACCGACACGCACGTCGCGGTCGCGGGCGTCGAGAAGCTCGTCCCGACCGTGGAGGAGTTCTCTCCCTTCGTCGAGCTGATCGGACGGTCGGGGACGGGGCAGGACGTGACCTCCTACATCTCGACGCTGACTCCCCCGGTCGACTCGCCGGTGCCGGACTTCGAGGACGACGAGACGCCGCTCGCCGACGGCTCCGACGCCGACCGCGACTTCCACCTCGTCTTGATCGACAACGGCCGACTGGCGATGCGGGACGACCCGGAGCTGAAGGAGACGCTGTACTGCATCCGCTGTTCGGCCTGCTCGAACGCCTGCGGGAACTTCCAGAGCGTCGGCGGCCACGCGTTCGGCGGCGAGACGTACTCCGGCGGGATCGCGACGGGCTGGGAGGCCGGCATCGAGGGGCTCGACACCGCGGCCGAGTTCAACGACCTCTGTACCGGCTGCTCGCGCTGCGTGCCGGCCTGCCCGGTCGGCATCGACATCCCGTGGATCAACACCGCGGTCCGCGACCGGATCAACCGCGGCGAGGCCGACCCGAGCCAGCTCGACTGGGCGTTCGAGGAGCTCGTCCCCGACGAGGAGCCCGGCGGGCTCGATCTCGGCACGCGGCTCGTCGGCAACTACGCGACGCTGGCGAAGTGGGGCCACCGGACCGCCCCGATCGCCAACCGCCTCGCGAACGCCGGCCCGGTGCGCGCGCTCGCCGAGCGGGTGGCCGGGATCGACCGCCGCCGCGAGCTCTCCGAGTTCGCGCGCGAGTCGCTCGTCGAGTGGTTCGACGCCCGCGGGGGCCCCGCGGTCCCGGCCGACGAGGCGACCCGCGAGGCCGTCGTCTACCCGGACACCGCGACGAACTACGTCGACGTCGAGCGCGGGAAGGCGACCGTCAGGGCGCTGGAGGCGCTCGGCGTTCACGTCCGCGTGCCGGACCTGCCCGGGAGCGGTCGCCCGCCGCTCTCGCAGGGGATGGTCGCGACCGCCGAGGCCGCCGCCGAGGACCTCTACGCCGGGGTGGCGCCGCACCTCGACGCCGGGCGCGACGTGGTCGTGATCGAGCCGAGCGACCTCGCGACGTTCCGCCGGGAGTACGAGCGGTTCCTCCCGGTCGACTCCTACGAGCGGCTCGCGGACGCGAGCTACGACGCGATGGAGTACGTCTTCGGTCTGCTGGAGAACGGCGCCGACCCGGCGGGGCTGCGCGCGCCGAGCGAGGGGACCGGACCGGTCGCGTCGGGGAAACGGATCGCGTACCACCCGCACTGCCAGGCTCGAACGGTCGAGGTGGGCGAATACGCGACCGCGACCTTCGAGCGGCTCGGCTACGACGTGCGCGTCTCCGACACGGAGTGTTGCGGGATGGCCGGCTCGTTCGGCTACAAGACGGACTACTACGAGCTGAGCGTGGACGTCGGCGAGCCCCTCGTCGAGCAGTTCGGCGACACCGACCGCACCGTCGTCGCCCCCGGCACGTCCTGTACCGAGCAGCTCGACGCCCTGCTCGACGCCGCCCCGAGGCATCCGATCGAAGTGATCGCGCCGCGAGGGTGACCGGGTCCCGAGCGCCGGGAACCCGCCGGCGTCCGACGCGCGTCGTTCGACAACGAACGCTTATTAGGCGCGCTCGTGTCCGTGTCGTGTATGAACGCAGCCCCCGAAGAGATCACGGCGCTCGTCGGTCGCGAGGTGTACTCGAGCAACGGCGTTTTCGTCGGTGAGATCGAAGACATCCAGCTGGACTTAGACGCGCGCGCCGTCACCGGACTCGCGCTCGCCGAACTCAAC
The DNA here is from genome assembly GCF_000337395.1 of Halorubrum distributum JCM 13561. Lineage (NCBI taxonomy): Archaea > Methanobacteriati > Methanobacteriota > Halobacteria > Halobacteriales > Haloferacaceae > Halorubrum > Halorubrum distributum. The sequence goes on along the minus strand of NZ_AOJF01000024.1, from coordinate 11,177 downwards.
CACGAGCTGTTCGCCGGACAGGTGGACGGCTCGACCGGGGTCGTCGTCCCGTACCGCTGGGTCCGCGCGGTCGGCGACGTCGTCCTGATCAACGACGTCATCGAGCGGTACGACGCCGGCGAGGCCGACGAGGAAGGGAGCGAAGTCGAGGCCCGCCCGGACGCCCGTTAAGCGAGACCGAGCGGCGGCCGTCCGTCGCGACCTCAGAACGGAAGCGCGTCGCGGAGGCTGGCGATCACGCCGCGCTCCTCGCGGCGGGCCTCGTCGAACACCGGGTATAAGGCGTCGAGAAACGCCGTCTCGTTTTCGAACTCTTGCTGCGGCACGCGGTCGAGCGCGTCCGCGAGCGCGATCGACCGTCCCTGCGCGTCGTAGGGAACCTCCTGGTCGCCGAGCGCGTCCCGGAGCTCCGCGGCCGTCGCGGGAAACGACACGTCAGCCTCGTCGAGCCGGGCGTCGAGCGCGGCGATGCCGAACTCGATCGCCTCCGGCTCCTTCGTATCGCCGCCGCCGGGTGGCCGTGCTGCCATTACGACCGGATATTCCCTCCGACGGCTTGAAACCCCTGCTCTCGGCTCACTCGGGGACCGTTTCGGTCGGCGGTTCGGCGTCGACGACGGCGAGTTCGACCCCCTCCCCGGACCGATCGAAGGCGGCGACCGAGTCCTCGTCGTACGGCGGGACGGCGACGATCACCACGCCCGCGAGGTCGTCGGTCCGCGACACCCCGAGGAACCCGTCCGGGTGCGAGACGAACCGCGCGCCGCCCTCGCCCGCCGGCGTGCCGAGGTCGACGCCGAACACGGAGCTGACGGACCCCCCCACTGACGGGAGCGTGAAGTGGGTCACCACCGGCGTCGCCGGGTCGATCCCGAGATCGGTCTCGAACTCGCCGGCCGGCGTCGCCGAGAGGCGGAGGTTCGCCTCGTCGGGGTCCTCGCTCGCCGCGCGCTCGCGAAGCACCGTCAACAGGTCGCGGGTGACGTAGATCACTGGTCGGCCGTCGCTACGGGACCCATTGACAAAAGGTCACGCACAGTGCGATCGGGTGGGTCAGCTGGCGGGGTCGGCCGGCGGAGTCGGCCTCCGCCGCCGGCCGCTGTCCGCGTTCAGAACGGCAGCGCCGACTTGAGCGTCTTCGCGTACAGCCCGGGGGCCTTCGACCGTGAATCGGAGAGCGCGTCCTCGAGGGCGACTGCGGCGCGCTCGTGGACGCCCACGCCGTGGCCGACGAGGACGCGCTCGGGGTCGAGCCCGGAGAGCGCGCCAGTCGGCGGCGTGAGTCGTAACATGGGGTGAACGCCGAGGCGCTCGCGGTCGCCGCGGAAGTACGAGGCGTTGCCGAGCGACTCGGGAACGATCAGCGTCTCCCCGTCGAAGAGCCCGACCTCCTGCCACGGCGGCAGGGAGGAGTCGCGGATCTCGATCGCCTCGAAGCCGGTGTCCGCGAGCCGCGAGCCGAACCGCTCGACCTCGACGTCCGGGTCGAGCTCTTCGGCGACGCCAGTCATCCACTCGGGGACGTACACCGGGACGTCGTGGCGCGCGGCGAGTTCGCCGCTGTCGCGCACGTGGCGGTCGAGTCCGACCACGACGCCGGCGACAGTGCCGAGGTCGTCAAGCAAGTCGTCGACGCCGGGCGCGTCGACTGGGTCGACCACCCACACGTCGTCGCCACCCGTCTCCTCGTTCGCGACCGCGAACGCGTGGCTCGCGCGCTCCATCGTCTCGTCGGGGTACGCGATCCAGCCGACCCCGCCGTCGTAGCGATCGATCTCGTGGAGGTCCGGCTCGTCGCTTTTCATTCCCATACCCGCCGTTCGGCCCGGACCCTTGTTAAGCCGTCTCCGTCGGAACGCCGTTCCGGCACCGGCCCGCGCGTCCGCGAGCCTACTCGTCGGCCGCCTCGTCCGGCCACTTAATCGAGCAGCCGCGCGAGGGGCGGTCCGGAATCTCCACGTCTTCGCCCGCGAGGACGGCGTCGACCGCGTCGCGGACGTAGAACTCGGTCGCTTCGTCGTCCGGGTTGAGCGCGTCGTCGAGGCGGCCGTGGTAGCGGAGCCGCCACGCACCGTCCTCGCGGCCGAAGAGGAACGGGTCCGGCGTACAGACGGCGTCGTACGCGGCCGCGACCGCGCCGGTCTCGTCGCGGAGGTACGCGTCGTACGCGACCGTGCCGTCCGCGACCGCCTCGCGCATCGCCTCGAAGGAGTCGTCGGGGTACTCCTCGGCGTCGTTGGGATTGATCCCGACGACGGCGAGGTCGTCGTACTCGGCCGCGAGCTCGTTCAACAGCCCGATCTTCGCCTTCGCGTACGGGCAGTGGTTACAAGTAAAGATGACGAGCAGCGCGTCCGTCTCGAAGTCGTCGAGCGCGTACGTCTCCCCGTCCGCGCCGGGCAGTTCGAAGTCGGGCGCGGCGTCGCCGCGGTCGAGCGCCGAGTCGGATTCCATCTGAACCATGTGTAATCATACGGACGGGAGCGGAAAAGGCGTTGCGCGGGCGAGACGAGTCCGCCATCCGGACACCGCACCGTCGACTCAGTACTCGATGGTCGCGGAGTACCGATTCAGAACGGCCACGAGCCCGGCGCCGACGAGCGCGGCCAGCGCGAACCGCGGCGCGGCCGCGCGCCAGGACTCGCCGCTTTCGGCCAGCCGCGCGGACACCTCCACCAGCGGCGCGCGAAGCGCCCCGACGACCAGGCTCACGAGGAACGCGAGCGTGGCGGCCCGCGCCCGCGACAGGGCGTAGCGGACCGCGTGCGCGATGGTGAAGAGCCCGACGACGCCGCCGAGCAGGAACGTCGCCACCGGCGGCAGCGTCTCGACGAGCGCGTCCGCGCCGTCGCCGAGCGCGAGCACGCCCGCCCCGTCGACGAACCGCGCGACGACGCCGGACATGTACTCGTACTGGCCGAGGACGATGAGCAGGAGCGAGCCCGAGATCCCGGGTAACACCATCGCGCTGACGGCGAGGCCGCCCGCGACGAAGACGACCGGCAGCGGGCTGCCCAGCGCGGTCGCGGCGACGCCCGACGCGAGGAAGGCCAGTGCGAAGCCCGCGACCGCGGCGGTCTTCCGCCGGAGCGTCGAGAGGTCGACGTCGCCGAGCAACACCGCGGCGCTGGCCGCGATCAGCCCGAAAAAGAAGCCGTACGTCGCGACCGGGCGGGTCGAAAGCAGGTAGTTCACGCCGCTTAACACCGTGACGACGGCGGTGCCGATCCCGGCGCCCAACATGAGGAGGAACGCGCCGTCGACCTCTCGGAACGCGGCCCGCGCGTCGGCCCGGCTACCGGGTCGTACGCCGGCGAGCACGCGCCGCACCCGAGCGGGGTCGATCGCGGTGACCGCCGCGATCAGGCGCTCGTAGATTCCGACGATCAGCGCGATGGTGCCGCCGGAGACGCCCGGCACGGCGTCGGCGCTCCCCATCGCGATCCCCTTCAGGTAGATCGTCGCCCACTCGCGGAGGTCGGCCATCTGCTCGCACGAAGCGCAGCCGAAGTAAAGAAGGGTGGGATCGAACGACCGCGTCGCCCGCGCTGCGCGCGAGTCGGCGTCCGCGTCAGTTCGGTGCGGTCGTCACGGTCGTCGTCGCGGTCGTCGCCGCCGGCTCGACGCCGATCAGCGACCCCGCGTCCGTCGAGTTCGTCGTGTTACCGCCGTCGCTTCCGCTCTCGTCGTCGACCGGACACTCCGAGTCGCCGCTCGGACAGTCGATGATCTGTTCTTCGAGTTCGACCGTCGCGGCCGAGTCGTCTTCTCCGACGACCTGCCCTTCGGTCACCTCGACCTGCCCGACGCGCTGGGTGGTGTACAGGTCGTCGCCGGTCGTCCGCTCGGTGGTGACGTTGTACGGTCCGGTCGCGCGGACGCTCGTGTTCGTGTACCCGTTCTCGGGGCCGAACTCCTCGTAGCCTGTCGTCGAGTACGGGAGCGTGAACTCGAAGCTTCCGTCGTCGTCGGCGGTCGCGTACTGTGTGTACTCGAACGTCTGGCCGTTCGGCTTCTCCATCTCGACGGTCGCTTTGACCTCCTGACCGGGTTCGGCGCCCGAGCCCTCGACGGTCGCGCCCGGCACGCGTTCGAACGTCTTGACGAAGTCGTCGCGGAACGCGCCGAGGAACGACTCGCCGAACGTCGCCTGGAGGTCGACGCCGAACCGTTGCGCGAGGATGCTCGCCTGCTGTGCGTACGGCGAGCGACCCGGCGCCTCCGTGGCGTGAACGAGCCGGTAGTGTTCGAGCGCGTCGAGCCGCTCGGAGGGGACGCCCATCACGCCGCCGACCTGCGCCGAGCCGTCCTCCTCGACGTACGACCGCGCCGCGGAGAGGTTATCGAACCGCTGGATCGGCTGGCCCTCGCTCGGGAGGACCCTGATGTCGACCTGCTCGCCGGACCGGGTCTGTGCCGTCTGCGGCTCCCAGTCGAGGACGACCGGCTGCGGCTCGACCGCGCTCCCGTAGTGCTGGTAGAGCCGGATCATCTGGCTCTCGTGGTAGCGCTGGGTGCGCGTCTGGAGCGCGGCCCGGAGCCCGCCCTGCTGGCCGTTCTGTCCTTCGGTCCGCTGGTAGAGCAGTTCGTTGAAGTCGCGCACCGTCTCGTTACCGCTGTAGAAGGTGACCGGGGCGTTGAACTTGGAGTTCGGCGACGCCATCTGCCAGTCGACCATCACGTAGCGGGTGTTGTTCCCCTCGGTGCTCTGGCTCGCGAGCACCTCCGCGGCCTCCTCCTCGCTCGGCGCGAGCAGGTAGTCGGCCGCTTCGCCCGCGTTCTGTTGGAACGGGTTGGCGTTCGGGATGCGCTCGGCGCGCGTGGTGATCCAGTGGCCGTAGTCCCACCACGACTGGACGCCGTAGGCGCCCTCCGGATACTCAAAGTCGCCGTCGGCGGGGCGCTCGTAGGTACCGTACAGTTCCATCGGGTTGTCCGCACCTTCGAGCTCGCCCGGCTGGGGCGTCTCGTCGTTCATCCACTGGAGGCTCTCGTCCCACTGGACGACGCTGCCCGGCTGGCTGGAGTTGCCCGCCTGCCAGACCGGCGTGGCGACGCCGACGAGCGGGACGATAAGAATTGCGAGGACGGCGGCGACGGTGAGTATCTGCCAGCCCTCAATCTCGCGGAGCGCGTCGAGCGAGGTGAGCTCCAGGGCGTCGAGCGCGACTTGGAGGAAGTACGCCGTGCCGACCGCGACGACGACGGCGAGGTAGTAGTTGAAGCGGACCTGCGTGAACGCGGCGCTCCCGATGAACGCCGCCCACACGACGAAGTACAGCTCCTCGGCGTCGTACTCGACCAGGAAGGTCGCGCCGACGAGGAAGGCGGCGGCGATGAGCAGGCCGATCACCTGCCAGTCGACGCCAACGAGGCCGCCGATGGCGCCGTACGCCTGCGGGACGGCGTAGACGGAGCCGATGACTGCGAGCGCGGCCGGGATGTACAGCGTGTGGTTGGTGTCGTCGGAGCGGTAGAGCGGGCGCGCGAGGATGTAGATGACTGCGGCGAGTGCGAGGAAGAAGGCGAGCCCGTACTGCGAGAGGACAAAGTTCGAGAACGAGGCCCCTTGGAGCGGGGGTTGCGCCTCGCCGATGGTGCGGAACTGTGCGGTGGCGCTGAACCCGACGGTTCTGAGTAGGTTGCTCACAAGTGTAGACCATAATGAAGGAATCACCAGCCATATGATCCCAGCGGAGGCAAGAATAAGTCCGCCGACAGTTGCGGGATAGGTTTCAGTATCGAGGTCGCGCCCTTCCCACTCCCGGGCAAGCCATACGAGGAACACGGCGCCGAACGCGACGCCAAGTGGGAGGATAATTTGAAGAAGCGAGTACTCAGATGGTGCGAATGAAAAGGTATCAAGCGGAATAATCTGCATCAGCCCCGCAACGGCCATCGCCACCACACCGACGAACGCGACCGGCTCGGGGCTTTTCCCGTGGTAGGTGTCACTCGTGAGTTTGACCGCGAGGAAAATCCCGGTAAAACCGACCATCAGAATCCCCGGCTGCCACGTCCAGATGTAAAAGCCGAGTGCGACACCGGCCGCTACGGCGTAGACGATGGGCTTGCGGAGAGCGTCCCAGTCTTGATCGACCACGAGCTCCCACACCGGCTTCTCACGTTCAGCGACACCGAACGCGGCGAGGAATGCGAGGATAGCGGTGCTCTGGAAGAACACCTCGGCCACGCTGTGGTCGGGGAACCCGACGAGGGTGTACCGGAGGAAGGTGCCCGAGAAGAGCGCAAGCGTCGCTGCTCCAGCGAGCGCGGGAACGCGGTCAACAAACCGCCGCGCGATGAAGTACGTCGGAACCGCGACGAGCGCCCCCACGAGCGGTGCCATGACGAGCATAACTTCTTCTGGACTCCCCATGATCGGTTCGGCGATCCAGATGCCGACCGCCATGATGTAGTCCCAGAGAGTGCCGAACTGACCGGCGTTGTTCCCAATTGGGAACCCAGTCCAGACGTCGTACGGGAGTGTATTCGGCCAGTTCTCAAAGAGGTAGCTCGTCGTCCGGAGGTGGTACCACGGGTCGTTGCCGCGGAAGTACACCTCTCCGTCAACGACGAAATTTCCGTATGACTGGAGGCGGGTCCAGAGCATGAAAACCAGTACGCTAAGGAGGGCCGGAACGTGGAACCATCGTTTAAACAGATCGGCTGGGGACCGATCCGATCCAGTCGATGGGTCGCTCGCTTCGCTCATTACGTCATGACGACTCCCAAAACGCGCATAAGGCTTGCCATCTCCTCTTTCGTTTGCGTCATTCGTGGTTTCGAACGCTTCCCGAAGAGTCAAAGTAAAACCGTGTGTCCCTGTCTATATGGATCTCAAACGGAAGCTCATCACTTCCCTTCCACAGTCAGCCAAGCGAGTTCTGGCTGTCCCCTACGATTATTATCAAACCTCAAAAGCCGACCGTCAATTTTCAAACAGAGATTTCCCCTCTAAGCAGCGTTCGGAATCCGCCCCAGATCACATCATCTGTGTCGTCGTTGACGCGTTACGCGCCGATCACGTCAATTCCGATCTGACCCCATATTTATCGGGGCTTACCGGAACAACGGCAGTTTCTCCCGGTACGTGGACGTTCCCAACGGTCTCATCTCTTCTTTCAGGGTTATATCCCCACGAACACGGAGCGATGCGACAAACTGACGACCTCGATGACACCGAAGGAATTACGCTCCCTCCTCGGATGGATGAGGATCAACTCACCATTACGGATGCGCTCGCGGGAGCCGGCTATGATTCGTATGGGGGATTTGGACATGACACCCCGTTCGTGGCGCTTTCCGGGAGATTTCAGACACACGAATTGTATCACACGATCACCGCCGGTGCCGACGAACTACTCGACGATTATCTCGACTGGGTCGAGGGACGGGACCAAACTTTCGCGTTCCTCCACCTAGCGGATCCGCACGCTCCGGTCGACCCGCCCTCAAAGTACAAACGCAAACACAACGTCGACGATTCGATCCCGGAACTGGAAAACTGGCGGTACCAAACCGATGTCGACTGTGAGAGCGACTGTCAGCGCTATCGAGAACATCGCCGCCGGCTCTACCGATCATCTGTCGACTACGTCGATGACGCGCTCGAGCGGTTCGACACGCGGCTGAACGAAATCATAGACGAGCCGCTCCTCGTCGTTACGTCTGATCACGGAGAAGCCCACTGGGAACACCTTGAGTTCGACATCGAACACTTCGGTGGCTCCGGCTGCGTCGACCACGGTGGGGCGCCGTACGAAGAGATCGCACGCGTGCCGTTGCTGACGAATGCGGACTGGGCCATGGACGGTCTCACATCGCTAATCGATTTACCCGCCACGTTCACGGACGTCACCGGTATCGAGTTCACGAACACGTCTGGCCGATCGCTTTGCGAGAGTCACGGGTCGGATCGGTTCGCACTCATTGAGGGGAGCCTCAGCGGACACGAGAAGAAAGCCGTCTACCACCGCAACTTCAAGCTCTTGGCATCCAAGGGCCACGGCGTAGAAGTAGGGTACTCACTTCCAGAGGAGACAATCACCGACCTACCAGATGATATCCACGAATCCCTTCGCGACCAGCTCCCCGCTTGGCCCGCCGAGAACGACTCCGAGACGGAGGTCTCCAGCGTCGTTGAAAATCGACTCGAAAAGTTGGGATACAAATAGTCGGATCGCTAGCGGAAACGGTGTTTTCCCCTGAGTCGGCCGTGGTGAGTTCAAGCGCTGCTTCGGGTGCCAGCTCAAAGGCGTTAAAACGGACCGAACAGTTCGCGAAATTGCGTCCGGACAGTCCGGGACGACGCTTCCCACGTATACCGCTCGGCGGCGAGTAATTGGCCGTTCTCTCCGATCTTCTCTCGAAGATCCGCACTTCGGGCCAGCTTCTCGATCGCGTCTGGCATCGCTTCAACCCCCGCGACGAGGATATTATCTCCGTCACGTACCTCGATTCCACGAACGCCGAACGGCGTCGATATCACGGGGAGGCTTCGGGCGAAGTACTCGATCTGTTTAATGTTGGTCCCACCGCCGGACAGCATCGGATTTAAGCCGATGTCGGCCGCGTCGAAGTGCGCTTCAAAATCCTCCTCAACGTATCCGGTCGTCGTGACGTTGGGAGGAAGTTCTCGGTCGTCGAGGGCGTTTCCGACATCTCCGAGTACGAGGAAGTGAAACCCGTCGTCTCGGCCGTGGAAGTCCCGAGCGATTTCGACCACCATATTGGCTGCCTCGACGTTCGGGCGGTAGTTGCTTCCCATGAACAGCGAGACGGTCGCATCCTGTGTGATATCGTATTTGCGTCGAACTTGCCGAGCGTCCTGTGAGCCAGGGCGATGTTCTCGAAGATCGTCTTCGTAAGCGCCATTCGGGGCGACAATAATGGGCCCACCCGGATCGTATCGATCTTGGTAGACGTTCGCGTCCCGCTCTCCAGTACAGATCGTCGCGTCCGTCTCTTCGACTGCTCTTCGTTCTAGGGCAGCTACGCGCTTCCGGACTCTGTCGGCGAACAGCGGTTGATCGATGTCGGCGAAGCGCTCAGTCTCTACGTTGTGGCTCGAATACACCACAGGAGCGTCCGGCTTCACGTGATCAAGGATGTACGGCAGCTGCCACGGTTCGCGTACCACGACGACATCAGCGTCCGCGAGCATCTCGTTGAGGCCGTTGCTCGCCACGCGGAGCGACCGACTGGCGAATAGGTTCGGGTAGCCGAGTAGCATGGGCGCTTTCGGCAGTTCGTGAATCGGATGGAGATGTCGTCGCTCCTCGTACCCGTCAGCGATCGTCACCCATCGTCGGAGATCGAACGATCGGTACATCGCGGGGGATCCCCCCTGACAGTAGCGGCACACGGAGTCGCCGAACTCTGGAAACTCCTTCATCAAGCCGTGTGTGCGATGATCGCCTCCCATTCGCGGCGGATACGTGACGTAGGGAGCGACTTGGCACACGTACATACAATAAAACAGATCTCTTCTGTGCTTAGTTGTATGGAGACAATTCCTATATAATAACTGCGGGAAATCCGTCGATCAATTATTGATCATTGTATTGGTTGGGAACAGAAATTCGGAGTAATATCCAAACCCTTTGATTGTAGTAAGAAATAAATCAATCAGCGTCCAGATTGGTCTTGTTTGTGTATCGAACTGATCACCACTAATTCCACTAGGTCGGGGTGGCAATCCAGGTTTCCCATATCGTGAAGGATGACGACGCTGTAATTGACAATGACCTCGACCAATTCGCATATTCCTATTGACTAATGAGCTAAATGATGTTCTAGCAGGATGGCAAATAGTTACACGATCGGTATAGTGAAGTTTATAGCCGCATTCCTTTACGCGATTCCCGAACTCCATGTCTCCGGTTGAAATCAGGTGCTCGTCAAACTGACCAATATCATCAATCAATTCTTTTGTCACAAATAGGCAAACAGTCGGAGCATAGCCATGCTTTTTAATTAGCTCCTCAATCATAAATGTTGTATGTTGATTGTATTTTGAGAATACGGTTTGCTCGTTACTATCATCAACGACTTTGACAGCACAACCCATATACTGCGCTCCGGCGGAACTCATTTCATCCACAGCATGAATGAGCCAACTCTCAGAAACAGTAACGTTCGCGTCTAAGAATACAATATAATCGCCTGTTGCACGCTCAATGCCGGTATTACGAGCTGCATACGATGTTTGAACTTCGGCCTCAGATGCATGATTAACTAAATCCGTATTTCTTGCGAATTTTTTTATTATTTCCCCAGTGTTGTCACTTGAGTTGTTGTCAACGACGATTATTTCATCTAAATCAGAGTATTGAGTATTATTTAGGATGGATTTAATCGTTCGAGAAATACCCTCAGGATCGTTGTATACAGGAATCACTATCGAAATACTTCCATCCGACTTAGTGTTTGATGTCGTCATTCGAGGTACCCGAGTTGTTTCAACCGCTTGTTGGTTCGCTCTTTAACAGAGCTAATATTTGAATATGGCTCAAGCGTCGGTTTGAAACTATTGTTATCGGTTGCTGAGGTAGTTATCCACGGTACCCTTCGGATGGAAGGGTGGAGTATACCAATCGGATGTTCGTAAATAAATCTGATTTCACCAAAACCTTCACGATGGTCGGCATTGATCACATCAGTGTCAGCACCTATATTATTAACTACGATCTCAACTTCATCAAGGACTTCTTTCAGTTGATGTATGTAGGCATTCCAAACAGGTTCGAAACCGTGTCGGTCCTTTAGATATTCAAACGGATTTTTTTCATAACCTTCGAGTTTTGTTCTCCCTTCCGCCCTTGTATTCGTTGCGTACGGGTGGTGGGGCTGAGAATAATGAAGGATCATCCGTTCGGAATTGGTATTCCGTGAAATATCAATACCTCTCTCAGTTACTGGTCGGGGCTCAGTAAGCCATTCCGAACAACGTTCAGTATATAAAAATGGTTGATCAAGCACCTGAAACAGATCACTGCTTACTGTCGGCCAGTTAGGATATGACCATCCTCTGTCGTCGTCAGGCCGCTCACATTGTTCAAATACACGCTGAGTGAATCTATTTACAGGGCTGTGTTGAATCGCTGTAAGGCGGAGGGATTCACTGTTTGACGAAGCGTTTGATGTTATAGACGACACACATCAGCGCGATTTCG